>CAYPAB010000009.1:0-39977 GCA_964408605.1 uncultured Eubacteriales bacterium | reverse complement strand
TTACACTTAACGGGTATTTAAGTCAATAACGTAGACCGATTTCAAAAACATAAAGAAATATGAAGCGTATAACAAACGGTCGGTGTAAATCAATTACACCGACCCCTGTTTATGTGTTTAAATTATTTGAAAAAACCGCCGAAGAAACTCTGGAATGTGTCGACAACGGCGCTAACGTCGTATTCAACAAGAGAGCCTTCGATAGAATGAAGAATTGCGGAGAGATCCGCACCCTCAAAAAGGTTGAAAAGTATGTCGAAAATTGCATCCATTATTATCGCCTCCTATTTGTGTTCAATTTATCACAAAAAAGAAAAAAAGTCAATAGTTTAAAAAATAGTTAACATTTCGAACACAACAAGGACAGAATGCGTTTGAAAGGCGATTTCACGAAATATTATTTTGCGCCGTCGTGGGTGAAAACAACTTTCACGGTTTGAAAAATGATTTTCAAATCAAAAAGCAGCGAGCGTTTCTCTATGTATTCAACATCGAAATAAATTTTTTCTTCGGGGCGAAGTTCGTAACCGCCGTTGACCTGAGCAAGACCCGTAAGACCGGGTGTTACAAGAAGACGGTGTTTGAAGCCGTGAATGTATTTTTCAAATTCGTTGTAAAAACATTCTCTTTCGGGGCGAGGGCCGACAAAAGACATTTTGCCCGTAAATATGCACCAAAGTTGAGGGAGTTCGTCGATTCGTGAGTTCCTTAAAAACCTGCCGATGGGAGTGATTCTGTCATCGTCATCGCCCGCACTCCATTGAGCGCCGTCTTTTTCGGAGTCGGAATACATTGTTCTGAATTTGACGATTTTAAAGGGTTTCCCGTTTTTGCCGAGCCGTTCTTGCGAATACAAAGCACCGCCCTCGGAAGTGAGCCGAATGCAAAGTGCGATTATAAGCATCGGGATTATGAGAATAATCAGTGCAAAGAACGAAACGGCGATGTCAAAAGCACGTTTGAAAAAACGGAAAGCGAAGCCCTTGTTAACATTTTTCGGTTCGGCGACATCATATTCGCCTTGAGCCTCGAAAGGAACAATAACTTTCTGTTCGTTTTCGACAACCGTAGCAGTTGCAGTTGGCATAATAAAACCTCTTTCGTATTTCGGATAATCGTGTTTGAAACGCCTGTAATTTTTAATATGCTCAATCGGAAAAATCGGGCATATTTCGGGTATTTCAAGCGGAAAAACACAAAGATTTCCGCCAAAAAACGGATATATGTATAATTTTAATATACAAAAGCGGTTTTGTCAATATTGTAATGCAACGAATTTCCGATAATATTGAAATGTAACGAATTTGTAAAAATATGCAACAATATGTATTTTTAAAACATTGTAATGTAAAAAATATGTAAAAACAGAATGCGTGAAAATTGTTGCATTCAATAATATATTGTGATAGAATAAAAAAGTATAAGTATGTTTAGGTTTAAAGATGGTTGGTTTGGGGAGATGGATATTTAATGAAAATTTTGGTTGTGTGCCAATATTATGCTCCGGAGCCGGTGCGTATTTCGGATATTTGCGCTTCGCTCGTTGAACGTGGTCATGAGGTTGATGTCATAACCGATATCCCGAATTACCCGATGGGCAAAATTTTTGACGGGTACGGCATGGGTAAAAAGAAAAACGAGGTTATCGACGGAGTTAATGTTCACCGCTCGTTTACCGTCGGGCGAAGAAGCGGTGCGTTGTGGCGCTTTATAAACTATTACAGTTTTGCGTATGCATCGACACGTTACGCCGCAAGGCTCAAAAAAGATTACGATGTTGTGCTTGTAAATCAACTTTCACCCGTTATGATGACGTGTGCCGCACTTAAATACAAAAAGAAGCATAAAAAGAAAATAGTTCTTTACTGCCTCGATTTGTGGCCCGAAAGCCTTGCTGCGGGCGGTGTTTCAAGGGATAGTTTTATATACAAAATATTCGATAAAATTTCCGCCAAAATTTATAACGGTGTTGACAAAATCCTTGTTACGTCACGCAATTTCACTACATATTTTGATGAAAAGTTCGGTATAAACGGCGAAAAAGTCGGCTATTTACCGCAATATGCGGAGGATTTGTTCAAACCCGAACCCGTTGAAAAAAAGGAAACGGTCGATTTGACCTTCGCCGGCAACATAGGTGCGGCGCAAAGCGTTGAAACGATTATCGGTGCGGCGAAACTTCTTGAAAAAGAAAATGTTCTTTTTCACATCGTCGGTGACGGCTCGGAACTTGAAAATTGCAAAAAACTCGTTGAAAAAGACGAGGTTAAAAATGTTATCTTTTACGGCAGAAAGCCCGTTGAAGAAATGCCCGAATTTTATAAAAAGAGCGATGCCATGCTTGTTACTTTGTCAGACGACCCGTTGATTTCGCTTACCCTCCCCGGCAAAGTTCAATCGTATATGGCTGCGGGTAAGCCGATAATCGGCGCAATTAACGGCGAAACGCCCGAAATTATAGCCGAGGCGAAATGCGGATTTTGTGCAAAAGCCGAGGACAGCGAAGGCCTTGCGGAGTGCGTTCGTGAATTTTTAAAAAGCGACAGGGTCAAACTCGGCAAAAACTCTTACGAATATTATAACGAAAATTTCCGTAAAGAAAAATTTATTGACACGCTCATTGCGGAACTTGAAAAACAAATTTAGGTGATTAAGTGAAAATTCTGATTATCGGTTTTGCTAAAATTAAATATATGCCGTATCTGAATTTGTATCTTGATAATATAGACGCAAACGAAAACGACGTTCACATTCTTTATTGGCAACGGGATAACACTCCGGACAAACCCTTGCCCGAAAATTTAACGCAACACGTTTTCAAAGCGGAAATGTCCGACGAAATTCCGAAATTCCGAAAAATCGGCTTTTTTGCACAGTTCGCGAGAACAACGGGGAAACTCATTAAAAAAGAAAAATTCGATTTTATCATTGTTTTAACGAGCGTTCCCGCCGTGCTTTTGAGCGGTATTTTATTGCCGAAATACAAAAACCGATTTATTTACGATTACAGAGATTATACATTCGAACAAAATGCGGTTTACAAAAAAGTTGTGGGGAAACTTGTCGAAAATTCAAAATTTACCGTGTACAGTTCCGAAAAGCATCTTGATTTTTTGCCCAAAAGCGAAAAACTTTATCTTGCGCATAATTTTGTGAATGCATCGCTTGAGCAAAAAATAGAAAAAAAGATTCCCGCCGGCGAGAATAATCCGATACGGATTTCTTATTGGGGGATTGTCAGAAACGAAACTTTTAACCGGAACATAATAAAAAAACTTGCCGGTGATAAACGGTTTGAAGTTGTTTTTCACGGAAGAAAACAGCGAACCGCAATAAATCTTGAAAACTATTGTAAAGAAAACAAAATCGAAAATATCCGTTTTGCCGGTGAATACCGTGAAGATGACAGGTATAAATTCGCCGAAGAAACAGATATCATCTATAACCTTTACTCGGCAGGCGGAACCGAGGGTATTGCAATGGGCAATAAGTTTTACGACGGCATAATTTTCAAGATCCCGCAAATTTGCACAAAAGGTTCGTTTATGGGCGAAAAAGCGGAGGAATACGGCGTGGGAAAAGCCCTCGATCCCGATTCCGAAACATTCGCAGACGATATATATAACTATTTTAGCAATCTTGAGGTAGGTGTTTTTAATTTCAATTGCGACAAAGCACTTGAAGAAATAAAGCACGATAACGAAAAAACAGCGGAAATAATAAAAGCGTCGTGCGAGTGAGACGGCATGGTGATTTATGGAATTTGTTAAAACAAAAAAGAAAAAAACCGGTCTTTTATTGCTGATGCTCGTTGCATTTGTTTTTGTTACGACGGCTGTGTTCAATTCGTTCGGTTACGGTGGCTCACGTTGGTCGGTAATTGTGCTTTTGGCGGTTGCGATGTTTCTTGATATAGACAGATTATATTATGTGCTGAGTTTTTGTCTGCCGATATCGAGTATTTTGAAATTTTCAGCCGAAAGTATATCCGTTCTTCCTGTTTTGTATGTGATAATAATAATAAAAGTCGCACTTAAGAAAAAAATCAAATATGATGTCAACCACATTGTCGGTCTTGCGATATTTTCCGTTTTGCAGTTTTTCTGTGTTTTGGCGTATGGGGCAAGTTTGTTTTCGGTGATGTCGTTGCTGTTGAATATTGTTTTTGTTATGGTCAGCGCAACGTATTTCGCAAGGTATAATTCACACCGTCATCAATTGAAAAACTCGGCGATTTTTTATGTAACGGGCATTGTTTCGGATATCATCTTGAGCGAAATTTTCCCGAACATACCGTATATTATAGACTATCAAAAACAAAGCAGGCTTGACTATAACAACCGTTTTGCGGCGTTAAACCTTGACCCGAACGAATATGCGCAGTTGGTTTTGATCGCAATAGGTTTGCTTATAGCGATATTGCCTCTTTTAAAAACAAAAGGCGGTAAAATCATCGATATAGCGGCGGTTGTGTTTTTGTGCATAAGCGGTTACAGGTCATTTTCCAAAAGTTATGCCGTCACCCTTGTGATTATGTTCACAATTCTTATTGTGATATACCTTGTAAGGGTTTTCAGGCAAAAAGGTATTATAAGCGCAACGCTTATGTTTATCCCGATAGTAATTGTTTTCGTCGGCGGTTGCGTTCTTATATATAATTATGTAATTTTACCCGTATTTGAAGCGAGGGAAGCGTTTAACGCCGATTTGCTGACCGGCAGAGATTATATTTGGCGAGAATATTTTAAAGCACTGAGCCAAAGGGTGGATGTTATCTTTTTGGGATGCGGTGCGGGTAACTCGACATTTTTGCATAAATACTGTTCGCTCAACGGCTCAACGGTTACGCACAATTTCTATTTGGAGTTTTTGATAGAACACGGAGTTATAGGTATGTTTGCGTTAGCGGTTGCTTGGGCGAAGCCGATAAAATCCGCATTCAAAAAATTCGGTAAATATATGATGTTGCCGTTGGCGGCGTTTTTGATAACTTCTTTCAGTATATCGGTTAACGCAAACGATTGCTTGTATTTTGTTATGGCAATTATGTGCATGGCATACGGCAGAAAAATGCGTTTGATGAAAAAACAAAAAACGGCTGATTCCGATTACGGTGAACGGGTCGAGAAAGATAAAACAACAGTAAAGGTGGCAGAGGTACATGCTTTATAGAATATTTGATACAATCCGCCGTGCGTGGAATAAACTTGTTTGTGTTCCCATAAAAAAAGGTGCTTTTGCCACTTGCGGAAAAAATGTTTCGTTAGGGCGAGGCAGCGAATTTGTCGGTATCGGAAATATGAATATCGGTAACAATGTCAGTATCGGAATGAATAACACGTTCTTTTCCACACGAGCCAAAATAATTATCGGTGACCACGTTATGACGGGTCCCGATGTCACCATGGTTACGGGTAATCACAGAATTGATGTTATAGGTAAGTATATGGATGAAATAGGCGATAGCGAAAAACGTGCCGAAGATGATGAAGATATCGTTTTAGAGGGCGATAATTGGCTGGGTGCTAATAGCGTTATTCTTAAAGGAGTTACAATCGGTGCCGGTGCGGTTGTTTCCGCCGGTGCGGTGGTTACAAAAGATGTTCCGCCGTACAGTATCGTCGGCGGTGTTCCCGCAAAAGTAATAAAAATGAGATTTACAGACGAGCAAAAAGAAGAACATATTTCGAAATTGACGAAATAAAGGGGATAGTTTAATTGAAAGTTTTACTTGTTTCTCCGTTACCGCCACCGGTCGGCGGTATTGCCTCTTGGACTGTTGATTATATGAAATATTGCGAAGATAACGGAATCGATATTTCGTTGATAAATTCTGCGGTAAAAGGTTCAAGAGCCGGCAATGTCAACAAAGTGAGTTTATCGGAAGAACTCAAGCGTTGCGGTGACACTTTAAAAGAAATTAAAATCGCCCTCAAAAAAGAAAAATTCGATGTTCTTCATTATTGTGCATCGTGCAGTAAAGTCGGTTTGATAAGAGATTATGTTTTACTGAAAAGTTTAAATATTCCGATTATCTATCATTGCCATTGCGACCTTGCGACAGTAATAAACAACTCGGTTTCCGAATTTTTCTTTAAAGCGATTTGTAAAAAAAGTTCGTATGTTTTCGCTCTCAACACACCGTCGCTTAAAGTGGCGTTAAAATATACCGACAAAGCGGAATATGTTCCGAATTTTGCACCGAGTATATATGACGGCGAAAAACAAATTGAAGAAGATTTAAAGAAAATACTGTATGTCGGCAGAGTGACAAAAGAAAAGGGCATAAGAGAATTGATTTACGCTGCCGAAAAATTGCCCGATAAAGATTTTTATATAGTCGGTCCGCTTGATGATAAAGATATAGTTTTCCCCGAAGTTGATAATATAAAAATTCTGGGAAGAAAAGAGCATAACGAAGCAATTGAAATTATGAAACAGAGCGATGTTTTGGTGTTGCCGAGTTATTTTGAAGGATTTCCGCTTTCCGTTTTAGAGGGTATGTGTTGCGGTTTACCGATAATCGCAACGGATGTCGGTGCAATAGGTGATATGATAGGTGACGGCGGCGGAATCGTTATAGAAAAAGAAAATGCCGAACAATTGATTGAAGCGATAAAAACCGTTGAAGATAAAAAACTGCGTTCCGATATGAGCGTAAAAAACACGGAAAAAGTTCGCAACAATTATTTGATTGATACGGTTGTTGATAAAATGCTCGGTATTTATAAAAAATCGGCAATATAATTTTTGGAGGATATGAATGAAAAAGGTTCTTCTTGTTATTCCGTCGCTTGAGCAAGGCGGTGGGCAGAAGTTTGTAATGGATCTTGCCAAAGGCATAGACAGAACGAAATTTCAAGTTCGGGTTCTTGTTTATTATAAAAAAAGCAACTCTGTTTTTGATATATTCGCCGAAGAAAACGGCATAGATACAGTTTACCTCGATAAAAAAGTCGGTCTTGATTTTAAATTTTTCAAACAGGTTAAAAAGGCGGTTAAAGAATATAACCCCGATATAATACATACTAATCTCGACTGCTTTTTATACTTATTCCCCGTATACAGAAAAAAACAACTTAAATTGCATACGATTCATACACTTGCGGATAAAGAAAATGTCGGTATGCAAAAAATCACACGGTTTATAGCGTACAAGATATTTAAAGTTACGCCTGTCGGAATAAGCGAAACCGTGTCAAAGAGCATTCAAGATGTTCATAACATCAAAGCCGAAAAAATACCGATTGTTTATAATGCCGTTGACTGTAAACGGTATGACTTGCCGAAACAAAAAGACGGCAATGTAAATTTGGTGTCGGTCGGAACAATTTACTATGTTAAAAACTTTTCGTTTTTAGTCGAGTGTTTTTCCGAAATATGCAAAAAAACCGAAAATGTTCATTTGACGATTTTAGGCGACGGCGTTTTGCGCGGAGAGTTGGAAAATCAAATTTCTTCGCTCGGCTTGAACGAAAAAGTTACGATTACGGGTGTTGTCGGTGATGTTGAAAATTATCTTGCCAAAGCGGATATATATGTCGCATCGTCGGTGTTCGAAGGTTTGCCCATATCGATGCTCGAAGCGATGTCGGCGGGCTTGCCGATAATTTCAACAAATGTCGGCGGTGTTTCGGATATAGTAAAAAACGGCGAAAACGGAATACTCGTTGAAAGCGGAGACAAAGACGGATATATTGCGGCGTTATCGGAACTTATTTCGAATGAGACGAAAAGAATGAAAATGTCGGAGCGTTCGAAAGAACTTTCCGTTAATTACGATATTACAAACATGGTTGAGGGTTATGAGAGAATTTACGAAAGAGGCTAAATCACAAAAAAGAATTAAAATATTGTATTTTGCGGTAATGGCGATTGCCTGCGGTAATGCATTTGTGTTTAATTCAATCGGTTATTCGGGTTCGAGGTTAGTTGTTTTGCTTTTGCTCGGAATAGCGATGTTGACCGATATCGAAAAGAATTTTTACTTAATAGCGTTTTGCTTTCCGATGTCGAGTATTTTGAAAATTTCTTCGACAAGCATATCTATTTTGCCGTTGCTGTATTTTATAGTTATAATAAAACTTGCGTTGCAACGGAAAGCACGGCTGAATTTATACAGCGTGATAGCGCTCGCTTTTTTCAGCGTGTGGCAACTTTTTTCCGTTTTGGCATACGGCGCCGGCATCACTTCGGTAGTGTCGTTGCTTTTGAACGTTGTTTTCGTCGTATGCAGTTCGGCATATTTCATTGAACACGGCGAAGAAAACAGGCAGTTGAAAACAACTTCGATTTTCTTGATGTCCGGTACTTTTTTGGATATTTTCCTTTGCGATGTATTTCCGAGCATACCGTATATTATAAACTATCAAAAACAAAGCCAACTTGACTACAACAACAGATACGCCGCCATGAATATGGATCCCAATGAGTATTCGCAGATTATTCTTGTGTCGATAGGCTTGGCGGTTGCGATTCTGCCGTTGATAAAGAGCAAAATCGGTAAAGTTTCGGATATAGCGGTGATAGTGTATTTCGCCGTTAAAGGTTATCGCTCATATTCAAAAAGTTATGTTTTGTCGCTTATGCTGTTGTTCTTTATCGCTCTTGTTATATATATTTTAAAATCGGCAAAAGAAAAAGGCCCCATTATCACAATGTTGAAATTCGTTCCGATTGTGATTGTCGGCGTTGTAGGTGCAACGCTTCTTTATAAATATGTTGTTGTTCCTGTTTTTGAAGCACGTTCCGACCTTCAAGCCGATCTTTTAACAGGCAGAGATTATATCTGGAGCGAATATTTTAAAGCGCTTAAACGACGATTCGACGTTGTCGTTATAGGTTGCGGTGCGAGTAACTCGACGTTCTTGCATAAATACTGCTCGCTTCACGGCTCTGTTGCTCACAACTTGTATCTCGAATTTTTGATTCAATTCGGTGTCACGGGTATAATAGCCTTGTCAATTGCATGGCGTGATGCCATTAAAAGCATAGTAAAAAACAAACTCACAAATTATATGGTTTTGCCCTTGGCGGCGTTTTTTATAACATCTTTCGGCATATCGGCAAATGCCAATGACTGTTTATATGTTTTGATGCTTATTATGAGTATGCCGTACAGCGTGAAAGAATTGAAAAAATTAAGGTAAGAAGGCTCAATATGAAAATTCTGTTTGTATCATATTTATTTGCACCTCAAAACATTATCGGTGCATTAAGACCGACAAAAGTTGCGGGGGAACTCGCAAAAAGAGGTCACACGGTCGATGTTGTGACATCGGTTCAACCGAATATGAACGAAAGCGACGGTGTACCTGTACCCGAAAAAATTTCTTCGGTAACCCGTTTGAAAAAATGCGGTATATTTAAAGTTTTCAGCGACTTTTTGCAAAAATTCAGAAAAGCGAACGCAAACGGCGGTGTTGTGGCGGTTGCGTCTTCGGGCGACAACGCACCGACACGAAAAAGTTTGTACGTTACAATAAAAGATATTATGTTTTTTACCTTGGATTATTTCGAAAACCGTTCTTTTGTAACCGCTTTTAAAAAATATATCAAGACAGTAAAAAACGAAAAATACGATGTAATTTACTGTTCGTTCGGCCCGCTTTCGTCACTCCTTTGCGGAATGTACGCAAAGAAAAAATTCCCCGATGCAAAATGGATTTGCGAATTCAGAGACCCCGTTGTTACAAATATTTTGCCCGATGAATTCAAAAAAGCGTATAAAAAAATCGAAAACAAGGCTTGCGATAATGCCGATGTTATCGTTGCTGTGTCAAATGGCTATGTCGAAAGAATTTGCAGTGAAAAAAACAAAAAGAAAGCGAAAATGATTCCAAACGGTTACGATTTGAAAGATAAACCGATTTCCGGCGAATCGCTTGCCGACGGAAAACTAACGATAACTTACGTCGGTGCGCTTTATCTCGGCAAAAGAGATTTATCTCCGATTTTCAAGGCGATTTCGGAACTCAGCGAAGAAAATGCGGTCGATTCGGATAAAATCGTTTTCGAATACGCCGGCAAGGAATTCGGCGTGGCGTTTTCTCAGGCGGAAAAATACGGTGTGCAGTCAACCGTTCACGATAACGGTGTGCTTTCAAGAAAAGATTGCCTCGATTTGCAAATGAATTCCGATATGCTTGTGTTATCAACTTGGAACGAAAAAGGCGAGGAGGGTGTTTTCCCCGGCAAATTCCTCGAATATATGCTCATCGGCAAACCGATCGTTTCGGTTGTTGACGGCAATATCCCCGAAAGCGAAGTTAAGCAAGTTATGACCGAGGGTAATTTCGGTGTTACTTATGAAGCGGCGAATTCAACCGAAGATTTCGCTTTGCTTAAAGAATATATCAAAAAGCAATACGCTAAAGTCACAAACGGCGAAAATGTTGAGTTTGAGCCGAACAAAGATGTTCTTGACAGATATAATTACGAAAACATTATGCAAAGAATCGAGGATTTGATAAAATAAATGGGTAAAAAATCATCAATAGGCGGTGCGGCGGTCAAACTCACCGTTTCGAAAATGATAGTGCTTTTGATATCAATGGTCACGGCGATGCTTTTGTCACGCTTTCGAACCGTTGAGGAATACGGCACATATTCACAACTTATGACGGTTATAAATCTCGTCACTACTATAATAATGATGGGGTTGCCCAACAGCCTGAACTATTTCCTTGCGGGTGCTGATAACGATAAGCAACGGGCTCATTTTTTGGGTGTTTATTACTCACTCAACACAATTTTGAGTGCGGTTGTCGGCTTTGTGCTTGTTATGATAACACCGCTTGTTGTGAAATATTTCGAAAATCCGCTGATTTCGGGTTTTATGTATTTTTTGGCGGTTTTCCCGTGGACTAAAATCATAATTGCAAGCGTTGAAAACGTTCTTGTTGTCTACAATAAAGCAAATTTGATAATGGCATACCGCCTGCTCAACAGCGTTTCGCTTTTGGCGATAATCATTGTTGTTCAGTTCTTTTCGTGGACATTCAACACATATATGATTTTGTATCTTGCGGTTGAGGCGGTTTTCTCGATTGCGGTATATATATTGGCAAAAAAATGCGCCGGTTCGTTAAAAATCGAATTCGATTGGGCACTCACAAAAGAAATTTTTAAATTTTCGATTCCGATAGGCATCGCCTCGATGATAGGTACGCTCAACACGGAACTCGATAAACTCGTTATCGGCGGTCTTATGGATACCGAAAAACTTGCGATTTACACGAACGCATCTAAAGAAATGCCCGTTACGATTATCGCAACTTCCGTTACGGCTGTTTTGTTACCGCAAATGGTTAAACTCTTAAAGAAAAACGATAATCAAAAAGCCGCAAAACTGTGGAGTGACGCAACGTATCTTTCGTTTACGATTATTTGTTTTTTGGCGTTTGCGCTCTTTGTTTTCGCACCTGAGGTTATGACGATTCTTTATTCCGAAAAATATCTCGACGGTGTCAATGTTTTCAGAATATATAACCTCGTTTTGCTTTTCAGATGCACATATTTCGGTATGGTTCTCAATTCAACGGGTCATACAAAATTCATACTTTACAGTTCGATAGGTTCGCTCGCTCTCAATATCTGCCTGAATTACGCATTTTTCTATCTTATCGGTTTCGAAGGGCCGGCGGTTGCGACTGTGTTGGCTTTGGCGATCGTTTCTTTGTTGCAACTCTTACTTTCCGCAAAAGTTTTGAAAGTTAAATTTACAAAAATGTTCGAATGGAAAAATCTCGGTAAATCTTTGATTTTAAATGCTGTGATAGCGTCGGTGTTCTTTGCCCTTGAAAAAGTATTACCGCTTGAACGGTACATAGGCGAAATCCCCGAAGCAATTGCCCTCGGTGCGGTTTGGACAGTTGTTTTCGCTCTTATCGAATTTAAACCGTTAAAGAGAAAATGGAGCGAATTGAACTCCGCTGCGGTTGATTGATTTTAAAAGTATGAAATAAGGTGAAAAAATGAAAAGAATAGGTATTTTAACTTTTCACAGAAGTATAAATTACGGCGCTTATATGCAATGTCTCTCGCTTTCGCATCTTATTACACAACGGTTTCCCGAATGCAAAGTTGAAGTTATCGACTACGAAAGCAAGATAATGCACGATATATATGTGCCCAAATTTAACCTCGCTTGCATAAAGCACCCGAAATTATACCCGACGACAAAAAAGAAATACTCGGCTTTCAAATTGTCGTTGAAATATTTACCGCTTTCCGATAAATACTTCTGTTTCGACGGTATCGATAAGCAGTTTGAAAAATACATTACCGACAATTACGATGTTGTTATCGTCGGCAGTGATGCTGTTTGGAATTGGGTGAAACGAGGTTTCCCGAATCACTATCTTTTGGGGCTTGACGGCGATGTCAAAAAATTGAGTTACGCCGCTTCCGCTTACGGTATGGAACCGAAATATGTCGGCGAAAAAGAAAAAGAATATTTTGCCGATTCTTTAAAGGATTTCACTTTCATCGGTTATCGTGACGATTACACAAAAGATTTGGTGAAAAGTGTTTATGAGGATGCTCAACCGCAATTCACTTGCGACCCGACTGTTTTCCTCGACTGCGACTATGTTTTGTCACTTTTGGGGCATACAAAAGACTCGTTCAAAGAACATATATATAATAAGTATGGCATTCCGCAGGATAAAACCGTAATCGGCGTTATGGAAACAAGCGATGCTCTCGTTAAAGAATTAAAGAAAAAATACGGCAAATCGGCATATATCATTTGCGTTTATAATTATTTGCCGTCGGCTGATAAATTTATTTCGGATTTGAATCCGCTTGAATGGTCGCAGATTTTTTCGGTTTTCGATATTACCGTAACAAACTTTTTCCACGGTACGTTGCTTTCTCTCAGGAACAATACTCCGCTTGTTTGTATCGACAGAACATCTTTCAGTAAAACAAACGAGGGTAAAATTCACGATGTACTCAGAAGAATGAATTTGCTCGACTGCTATTTCACGGGCGAAAACGCACTCGGTGAAATTGCCGAAAAAACCGAATACGTATTAAAAAACAAAAACGAATACAAAGAAAAAATAGCCTTGGGGATAGATACCCTCGGCGAATCGAAAGAAATCTTTATTGAGGCGTTGAAAGAAGTTATATGAAAAGTCTTATAAGAGGTGCGTGGGGATTTTTTAAAAAAACCGTCGCAATGATAATCGGGTATATTTTTTACGATCCGAAATATTTAAAGGGAAAGTATTTTAACAAGTATACATATTCACAAGGCTGGCAATGGCTTATGCAAACCGTCTTTATGCAAAAAATTGTCGGCATCAACAGGAAAGTTCCTTTCCCCGTTAGTTTTCGTGCAACCGTTGTCGGTTGGGAAAATATCGAATTCGATAAAGATAATATAACGATTTTTCAAAAAGCGGGTAATTATTATCAAGCGACAAAAGCGAAAATCAAAATCGGCAAAGACTGTTTTATCGCTTGTAATGTCGGCATAATAACCGCAAATCACGATGTCAACGATTTGTCGAAACATTGTGACGGCAAAGATGTTGTTATCGGTGCTAAATCGTGGATAGGTATGAACTCAACAATACTGCCCGGTGTCGTTTTGGGCGAGCAAACAATCGTCGGCGCCGGCTCGGTTGTTACAAAAAGTTTCCCCGAAGGCCATTGCGTTATTGCGGGTAATCCGGCGAAACTTATAAAGAAAATCGGCAAAGAAGATGAAAATATGAAATTTCCACCTGATAAAAAAACTTGTATCGGTTGCGGACTTTGTGCGGATGTCTGCCCGAAAAACTGCATATCCATGCAAGTAAACGACGAGGGATTTCTTGTTCCGGTAATAGATAAAACCGAATGTATAAACTGCGGTATGTGTGACAAAAAATGCCCCGTTATTCAGCCTCGTGAAGAAATAAAACCGATTACCGCTTATGCCGTTAAAGATAAAGACGAAGCAAGCAGATTAAAAAGTGCATCCGGCGGTGCGGCGGCTGTTTTCGGAAAGTTTGTTTTGGATAACGGCGGTGTTTACAGTGCGGTAAAACTTGACGGTGATTTTTCCGTTGTTCACGGTATATGCGATAATGCGGAAAACATCGATGCTTTCAGGGACTCCAAATATGTCCAAAGCGATATGACGGGAATTTACAAAAAAATATCGGAAGAATTGGCAAAAGGCAAAAAAGTTTTTGCAACGGGTACACCGTGTCAAGTTGCGGCACTCCGAAGTAAATTCGGCTACGGCAACGATAATTTGATTTTGTGCGACCTCGTTTGCCAAGGCGTACCGTCACCGCTTGTGCTTAAAAAATATGTTGAGTATGCGGAGCAATCGGTTGGCAAAAAAATGACACATTTCTACTTCCGAGATAAAACAAACGGTTGGCAAAAAAGCAATACGAAAATGGTCTTTGCAGACGGCTCGGAAAAAGTCGTTGTCAGAAGCGAAAGCGAATTTTTCAGCATTTTCGCCAACAACATAAGTATGAGAGAATGTTGTTTTAAATGCAATTTCAGAGAGTTTAACATTTACTCGGATATAACGATCGGCGACTATTGGGGGATTGATAAAAAGTATCCCGAATTCAACGATGACAAAGGTTGCTCGCTTGTTATGATAAATACCGAAAAAGGCGAGAAATTCTTTAATGAGGTAAGCGAAAACATTGATTTTATCGAAACCGGTGTTGACTTCGCCGTTGAAACTCACCCGAAACTTTTAAAAAGCGTTGCCGTTAATCCTTTAAGAGAAAACTTCTTTGCGAAATTCAACAAAGACATTTCTTCGAAAGAATTTAAAAAAATTGTTGAAGAATTTACAGGTAGCGGTATAATAAACAGAGTAAAAAGAAAAATAATTTTATCTTTAAAATGAATTTTTGAAGAAAAGGAGTAATAAATTATGATTAACGTTATCGGACTTGGGTATATCGGCTTACCCACTGCATTGATGCTTGCATCCCACGGGGTTGAAGTTGTCGGAACGGATTACAACAAGGAACTTGTTGCCACCCTTAATGCCGGCAAAACAACATTCGAAGAAAAAGGTCTTGACGACCTTTTCAACGACGCCGTTAAAGCGGGTATCAAATTTACAACGGAATATCAAAAAACCGATGTTTATATTGTTTCCGTTCCCACACCTTACGACAAATTCAGCAAAAAAATCGACCCCTGCTATGTTAATGCGGCGGTCAAAGAAGTTATGAAAGTTTGCCCCAAAGGTGCAACTGTCGTTATCGAATCGACTGTTTCTCCCGGAACTATCGACAGATTCGTTCGCCCGATTATCGAAGAAAACGGCTTTGTTATCGGCGAGGATATTAACCTCGTTCACGCTCCCGAACGCATTATCCCCGGCAATATGGTATACGAACTTCTTCACAACTCACGCACGATCGGTGCGGATGATCCCGCAATCGGTGAGAAAATCAAAAACGTTTACGCTTCGTTCTGCCTCGGTGATATTGTTGTTACCGACATCAAAACAGCCGAAATGACAAAGGTTATCGAGAACACTTACCGTGCCGTAAACATCGCTTTCGCAAACGAACTCGCTAAAATCTGCCGTCACGACGGTATGGATGTTTACGAAATTATTCGTATTTGCAATATGCACCCCCGTGTTAATATCCTTTCACCCGGCCCCGGTGTCGGCGGTCACTGTATCTCCGTTGACCCGTGGTTCCTTGTAGGCGATTATCCCTCGCTCACAAAAGTTATTTGGGAATCGATGAAAATTAACGATTCGATGCCCGAATTTGTGCTTGAGAGAATTTATAATATTATGAAAGAAAATAATATTACCGACTTCTCACGTGTCGGTCTTTACGGACTTACATATAAAGAGAATGTTGACGATTACAGAGAATCGCCCACACTTCAACTTCTTGAATGTCAGGATAAGCACCTCGCACCGCAACTCAAGGTCTATGACCCCTACATTAAAAAGGACATTGTCGAAAATCAGTATCATGATTTCGATAAATTCCTTGAAGATACCGACCTCGTTGTTGTGCTTGTAGGCCACGATGAAATCAAAGAGAATGTCGACAAACTTAAAGGCAAAATCGTTCTCGATACAAGAAAAGTAATCGACCTCGACGGCATTTACAGACTGTAATTTGTTTTTTCCCGAAATATCGCAATAAAAGGTAGGATTTTTATGAAAACCGTAATGCTTGTTTTCGGCACTCGTCCGGAAGCAATAAAAATGTGTCCGCTGGTAAACGAACTGAAAACAAGGGATAACATTAAAACCGTAGTTTGCGTAACGGGTCAGCACCGTCAAATGCTCGATATGGTGCTTGACACATTCAATGTTGTGCCGGATTACGACCTTTCCATTATGAAAGCGGGGCAAACTTTATTTGACATCACAACGAATATTTTGAACAAAATCGGCGATGTGTTGGATGAGGTTAAACCCGATGTTGTTCTTGTGCACGGTGACACGTCAACAACGTTCGTGACCGCTCTTGCGTGTTTCTACAAGCAAATCGCAGTCGGGCATGTTGAAGCGGGGCTTCGCACATACAATATTTACAGCCCCTATCCGGAGGAGTTTAACCGCCAAGCAGTCGGAATTGTCGCAAAATACAATTTCGCACCGACGGAACTTTCAAAGGCGAATCTTGTTAAAGAGGGCAAAGATGAAAATTCTATCTATATAACAGGCAACACCGCAATCGACGCACTTAAAACAACAGTCCGTGATGACTACACACATCCCGAATTGGATTGGGCAAGCGACAGCCGTCTTATTATGATTACGGCTCACCGTCGTGAAAATCTGGGCGAGCCTATGCATCAAATGTTCAGAGCCATTCGCAGAATTATGGACGAACACCCCGATGTTAAAGCAATTTATCCGATTCATATGAACCCCGTTGTTCGTAAGGCGGCGGAGGAGGAACTCGGCGGTTGCGACAGAATACATATCATAGAACCGCTTGAAGTTCTTGATTTCCACAATTTCCTCGCACGTAGTTTTATGATTTTAACGGACAGCGGCGGAATTCAGGAAGAAGCACCGTCACTCGGCAAGCCCGTTCTTGTTATGCGTGACACAACGGAACGTCCCGAAGGCATCAAAGCGGGAACGCTGAAACTTGTCGGCACGGATGAAGACGTAATATACGAAAACTTCAAGTTGCTTCTTGAAGATAAATCCGCTTATGATTCAATGGCTAAGGCAAGCAACCCTTACGGCGACGGTTTCGCTTGCAAGCGAATTGCCGATATTTTAGAATAATACCGCATAAACGGTATAAAAAGGGGTTTTTACGGACACGGAACGACCGTAAAAACCTCGTTTTTAAGAGGTGGCAAAATGATGAAAATTTATAAATCAGCCGAAGAACTTATCGGTAATACTCCGCTTTTGGAGTTATCGAACATCGAAAAATCAATGGGGCTGAAAGCCAAAATTTTGGCAAAACTCGAATTTTTGAATCCCGCAGGCTCCGTAAAAGACCGTGCCGCCAAAATGATGCTTGACGAAGCGGAAAAATCGGGGAAACTGAAATCGGATTCCGTAATAATCGAACCGACCTCCGGAAACACGGGTATCGGGCTCGCTTCCGTCGCGGCGGCAAGGGGCTACAAAGCCGTGATCGTAATGCCGGAAACAATGTCGATGGAACGTCGGCAACTTATGAAAGCGTACGGTGCCGACTTGGTGTTGAGCGACGGCTCAAAAGGTATGGCGGGTGCTATTGAAAAAGCAGAAGAATTAGTAAAAAATACGCCGAATGCCTTTATTTTGGGGCAGTTCGATAATCCCGCAAATGCATTGGCGCATAAATTAACAACGGGCCCCGAAATTTTCGAAGATACCGACGGCAAAGTCGATATTTTCGTTGCGGGCGTCGGCACGGGCGGTACCGTTACCGGCGTCGGCGAGTATTTGAAGTCTGAAAATCCCGCAATTAAAATCGTTGCGGTCGAACCGCAGTCGTCACCGGTTCTTTCACAGGGTAAGGCGGGCGCTCACAAAATACAGGGTATAGGTGCCGGATTTATCCCGAAAGTGCTAAATACCGACATCTACGACGAGGTTGTGACCGTGTCCGACGACGATGCTTTCGCTATGGGCAGAATGATTGGTCAAAAAGAGGGCATACTTGTCGGAATATCCTCCGGTGCCGCGGTGTGTGCGGCAATTGAAATTGCAAAACGCACCGAAAACGAGGGCAAAAATATTGTTGTCCTTTTGCCCGACACCGGCGACAGATATCTTTCAACCGAAATGTTTTCGGTTTGATTTATCGAAACATGATTTATCGAAACATGATTTATCGAAATTTGATTTATCAAAACTTGATTTATTAAGATTTGATTTGTTGAGCATATCGCTCGTGATGTGTGAATTATAAAAATAAAAAACAACCGCAACAGTCTTTATGACGAGTTGCGGTTGTTTTGTTTTCGGAGTATAGAGGGATTTCACGGTCGGCATATGTTACTTTTTATATCTCAATATCATAACAAACGGATAGGAGTTCTATAATCTTTGTTTTATCCATTCCCGAAATCCCCAAAGATTTTACATCGACTTCTTCATTTTTCATCTCGGTTAAAAAGAACGCCATATCTTTTTTGACATCGCCTTCTAGAACTTGACGCGTGTTTTGGGTAATCAACTGTGCAAGACGGAACACATCATTTTTATGTTTCTTGATGTTTTTGCTGTCTACCGATTCTCCGTTTGATTTTCTTTCTCTTAAATCAAGCCATGCTTTTGCCTTGAAAGGTATCAGGCAGACTTCTTTAAGTATTGGGATGCCGTCTGTGATCACCTGTCCGTTTTTCAACAGTTTATAATACTCTTTGTTTAAGAGTATGGCTGATAGGCTGGAAATTTCTCCGTCTATTGGGAGAGGTGTAAGTCGTGAGTCTTTTTCCAACATAATAAATTCGGGATTTCTTGAAAAAATTTCAATCATATACGGAAACTCTTTGTTTTTGGGTGAAGAAAAACGGTAAAATTGAGCATTTCCCGTACTTTTGTTTTTATGTTCATAACCCGCTTCTTTTACAAAATCCCAAAATCGTTTTGCAAACTCGTCAGTAAGGGATTCCACGATTAGCACAATGTCTATATCTTTGGTCGCTCTGAACGGAAGTTCTTCGCTTTCCATAATTAAGTCGCATGCTGTTCCGCCTATTACCACATATTGATTTTCAAACCCTTGAAACCATTCTTTGAATTTTGTGAAGCCCGATACCATTTATTTATTCCACTCCGTTTCCAATAATTCTTCTATCGCTTCTTGAATTCTTTCATCGTGAGAATCACGCAATGACAATGCAACAGATAAACTGTCTGCAAAATTATCAACTGCAAAGCGGTTGGGGGAGTATTCCCATAATTCAAGATGTACCTGTTCATTTGGGTCAATCAGTTCGTCGGTTAATTTCTTTTTGTCATACTCTTTCGCCGATATAGCATAAGTTACTGTTCGTGTGGGATTTAGCATTGTCTTTTCGGAAAGTGCCGTTTCGCCGGCATAAACCATGTCATTTGTAACGTTCTGTTTCATGATGTACCCTGTTGTACGAATCGGGCTGGATAGGTATTGGGAAGCCCGTTTAAATAAATTACTTTTTTCATATTTTGCTCGAATAACTTTATTTGTTCCGCTTTTTGTAACATCAAACAATCCGCATGCTTCTAATTGTTTTACAGCACGGCTGAGTGTCATTGCAGTATAGGGAAGTTGTTCGGTGGCATCCGATACATATAATTCCTCCGCACCTTTATAGATGTATAAAAGGAACAGTTGTTGTGTAGAAAAGAAAAATTTACCGTTCATTTTAGTCGGTTCGGTTTCCGCGGTCAAAAATGTTCCGATAAAAGGAAGAAATATCTGTTTTTCGGAAACAAACGGTATTCTGTTTTCTATCATATTTTTTCTTCTGTAGGATGAAATTGTTGACAATGAAAAAACAACAGGAAGATTTTCTGTGTCTTGAATTTTTTGTATATGCTTTTTTAAAGCCGGCAATGTTGCGAGTTCGTTTTTAGGCGTGAGCAGAACACATCTTTGCGTGTCTATAATCATTGTCTGAAATTCATAATTTCCTGTAATATAAAGAGGCAGAGAATTTTCTTTATTCCACTGTTCGTACTTTACCGGAAGTCCAAACAATTCATGTTTCAATACGGCACACATCCTTTTAACTTAATTTATTCCATTTTAACTTATATAAAGTTAAAAGTCAATGTTTTAAGTTAAACATCGACTTTTAATCTCTTGTGTAAAATTTTTTGTTTTTCTCGTTTGCCTATTTGATTACCGCGGTAAGGGAGTTTGTGAAAACGCCGTCGTCGATTTCTTCGTAAACGATGCTTTCCGCCAAGTTTTCGGCGAGTTTCAACGAAAGCAGGTTATCCGATGATTTCGGGTCGAATCGGTTACCGCTGTATTTTATTTTCATTGTGACCTTTTCGGTTTCCTGTGAATATTCGGCTGTGATATTCAGCGAAAAGTCGTTTTCAAACTGCGGAAGAAGAATAGATACGCAAAGTTCTTCGAAAACCATTTGAGAACGGTAGATGGCTTTTTGCGATATTTGATTTTTTCTGCCGAATTCTTCAAGATCGGTGTTAAAGCCGATAAAGTCGAAATCTTTTGATGTAATAAGGCGTTCGAATACTTTGATGTGTTTAATGAAGCGTACCGTTTTTTCTTTTTGCGGATGGTCGAATATCTGTTCCGGCGTTCCGTCTTCGTAAACGCCACCTTCATCCATATAAAAAACACGGTTTGCGACATCACGTGCGAAGTTCATTTCGTGAGTGACTATCATCATGGTAAGCCCCTGCTTCGCAAGGTCACGGATAACCGCTTGAACCTCGCCGACCATTGTTGGGTCGAGTGCGCTTGTCGGCTCGTCAAGAAGCAAAATATCCGGCTCCATGGCGAGTGCTCTCGCTATTGCCACACGCTGTTTTTGACCGCCCGAAAGTTCATCGGGGTAATTGAGCGCTTTGTCGGCAAGCCCGACGGTACGAAGCAACCTTATGCCGTCATCGTACGCCTCCTGTTTTGACTTTTTCAACAGATCCATCGGCGCCGCCATGATGTTTTCTATTATACTCATATGATTGAACAGGTTAAAAGACTGAAAAACCATCCCCATTTTTTGGCGAATCTTGTTGATATCGCATTTTTTGTCGGTGATAAGTTCGCCGTTTATACGTATTTCGCCCGATGTTGGTGATTCGAGCATATTTATGCACCGAATGAGCGTCGATTTACCTGTTCCGGAGGGGCCTATAATCGAAATAACATCGCCTTTGTTGATGTCTACGCTCAAATCTTTTATCGGA
Source organism: uncultured Eubacteriales bacterium (assembly GCA_964408605.1). GTDB lineage: Bacteria > Bacillota > Clostridia > Oscillospirales > Acutalibacteraceae > DTU089. The sequence goes on along the minus strand of CAYPAB010000009.1, from coordinate 18,643 downwards.
GTAATTGTCGGATACTCTTTTCTCAAGTGCCTAATCTGTATCATCTTACTACCCCTTTCAAAACTTTAATGTTTTTCCTTCTTTTCGGTTCGGTTTTACGCCTGAAAATGTCAAGAATCGATGCAGCTGCCCAGGTGATAATGAAATAGATAACCGCAACGGCGATAAGCGGGAAAAACGCTTCGTATGTGTTGCTTCTTATGATATCACCGACTTTGGTGAGGTCGTTTACGGCGATGTAGCCGACAACGGAAGTTGCCTTTATAAGGCTGACTATTTCGGCGGAATAAACGGGAATAAACAACCTCATTGCCTGCGGTAAAACTATACGCATAAAGGTACGGTTTTTGCTGTAGCCGAGTGCGAAAGCGGCCTCCGTTTGACCTTTGTCGATGCTGTTAACGGTAAGATCGAGTTGACCGTAAACGAACGATGCGAAAGTAAGAGTAAACCCGATAATCGCAACAACCGTGCCGTTTAGATCCGATGAACCGAAAACTATGTAAAACAGTATCATCAGTATAACAAGAGTGGGTGTTCCCGCAATGATTTTGGAATATATTTTTGCAAAAACTTTTACAACCGCCGAAAGAATTTTTTGTTCACTGCGGGCGGCAAGGTACAAAAGAAAGCCCAAAACCGAGCCGAATACTACGGAAAAGAAACTGATTATGAGAGTTGTGATAACACCGTCAACAACAAGTTTCCAACGTGCTTCACGGATAAATGTTTTTTCAAAACTGTTGCCGAGCGACTGCAACATATTGCCGAGAGCGGTTTTTTCGTAACTTGCCATAACAACGTCAGCCGTCATATAAGGGTCACTAAAGTTAACACTCTCTTTGCGTTCGGGGGTCATATAAAGACCGCCACAGACCATATCGTATTTTCCGCCCGAAAGCCCCGCAAGACCCGATGCGAAAGAAACATCGGAAATTTCAACGTCATAGCCGTATTCACGGCAGAAAAGATACAAAACCTCAATTTCAAACCCGACAGGTTTGTTGTTATACATATATACAAACGGTTTTCTGGTGGTGTCAACGGAAACTTTAAGTTTTTCGCCGTTTGAGGAGAGTTCCTCAAGAGGGACTGTTTCGTTGGGCTCCGTTTCGCCGTACCATTTCGAAATAAGTTCGTCGAGTGTTCCGTCTTTGCGGAGTTTGTCGAGAAAACCGTTCATTTGCTGTTGCAATTTGTCGCCGTTTTCGTTCTTTTGAAAACCGAAACCGATATCAACCGAGTACGCCGGAACGTTAGTGCAAACCAATTCGGCATCGGTACGCTTTACCGAATTGAAATTCGGTCGGTCAAGCATTGTGCCGTCGATTTTGCCTTGCTTGAGTGCCATAAGAGTGTCGGAAAAATTGTTGAATTCGGAAATTTCGGCGTGGGGAAACTGTTCACGAGAATATCCGCCGTAAAGCGAACCGGTTACAACACCCAAATTTGCGTTTTCAAAACGTTTCAAACTTTCGGATTCGCTTGCGGGAACAACAAAAATGAGATCTTCAACGTGATAAACATCGGAAAAATCAACACTTTGCGCTCTTTCTTTGGTGATGGTAAATCCCGCAACCGCTATGTCGTAGTTGCCGGATGCTATTCCCGTAAGAACGGCGGAAAAATCAACAGATGTTATATCAAGTTTGTAGCCGTATTCCTGTGCGAACAGAATAAGAAAATCTATGTCGTAACCGACGATTTCACCGTTCTTTATGTAGCCGAAAGGCTTGTTCGTGGGGCAGGTTATGATTTTCAACGTACCGTTTGTGCCGTTGAGCGTTTTTGCGGAAAGATATTCGGTCGGTTCTTTGGGGCCGAACCATTTTTCCTGCAACTCATCGTAAACACCGTTCGTTTTTGTTTTGGCGATAAAATCGTTAACTTGCTTGCGAAGATCGGTGTTTTCGCCTTTTTTGAAAACTATTCCGTAATCGGAACATTCGTAAACTTCTTCAAGACGTGCAACGGGCAAATTATCCCACAACATACAGGTGTATGCCGAAATGTCGGTGGGAGTTATGTCGATTTTGCCTTGTGACAGCGCAAGAGATAAATCCGCATGGCTGTTAAATTCGGAAACTTCGGCATCGGGGAAAATATCCCGTATGATTGTTGCCGAATAACTGCCTGTAACAACACCGACTTTGGAATTCATATAGTCTTCATGTGTACGTGTTTCGTTGTTGCCGGTGTCGGAGCCTGTTTTGTCGCCGGAACAACCGGCGGTACAGCCAATCAGTATAACAGCAACGAAAAAAATGCTTATCAGTCTTTTGATTTTAATGGCAATCACACCTCTTTCTTCGAAATCGGAAATTGAGTCCACCGACTCAATGATATTATACAACATTGAGTCGTGTTTTTCAATAATCAATTACTTTAAGATGGGTGGTTTTTATCGAAGTTGAAAAAGCGGATGTAAAAAAGTGCAGACCGCATAAAAACAGTATAATACGAAAGGGGTTTTACGGGTGTAAATAACACCTGTAGAACCCCTTAAATAATTAAAAAAATCAACAAATATAAAAAATAAATGTTTTATGCTATGAACAAACCTCGTCACCTTAGTGTACGCCGTCGGGCAAGCAAAAAAACAAGTCTAAAGCCTTGTTTTTGCTCAGGTATTCCGTTCAGCACCTTTTTTCTACCCCCGTACAAAAAGGTTGTAAAAAAATGCATTTTTACAGCCCCGTGTAATCCGCAACTCGATGCGGTATATTATCAACACGAAGTGTCGGATGTAATCCGATGAAATCGGCATGCAATCAATCCGAAGGTGTAATACACGCTAAAGCGAGATTACATACGCCTGCGGCGATTACACACTAATCCTTCGGATTGGAAAAAAATAAAGCACTTCCGAAGAAGTGCTTTATTTTGGTGCGAGAGACGGGACTTGAACCCGTACGGGATTACCACACGCCCCTCAAACGTGCGCGTCTGCCGATTCCGCCACTCTCGCGAGTGCTTAAATACTATACCACCCGAACAGTGTTTTGTCAACACTTTTTTTGAAAAAATTTTAAAAAGTTAAATCCGCTTGAATCAAAACAATTATTGCAGGCTGATTATATCATTTCCGAAAATCTGCATCTGCGGATAACAGCAAAAACAGAAAACAACTGCCGAAAAGACAAAAGGCTTGCTAAAAAGCACAAAACTCTATTGCCAGAAAGCGGTATTTATGGTAATATCTCATTGTATACCATAATAATCAAAATAACGGTAACGGAGGACAAATATGAAAAAGAACAAACTCCTTTTCGGCGAATTCAAACAGTACGACAAAAAATTCATCACAGCAGATGACGGTATTGATATGCAAGCGGTCAAAGATATTGCGTTTGACGGCGAAACGCTTTATATCGCTCTTGACGACTGTCTTGTCGAATATTCAAACGGAACGAAAAAGAAACATTCAGCAAAGGTGTCTAAACTTTTTTCGAAAAACGGCACTCTTTATGCATCGGTGGGCAATTCTCTTGCCGAGGTCAAAAAAGGCAAACTCAAAAACATTGCCGATTTTTCTTCGGCGGTTATCGATATATCCATAGCGCTTGACGGTTCGTTTTGGCTTTTGACCGAAAAAGACCTTTACCTTTCGGAAAACGGCACTTTTACGAGGATCGTCGGCGTTCCCGACGGAACAACTTGCCTTGCCGCACTCGATAACAAGTCGAAATACGGCGAAACCGTGTACATAGGCACAAAAGATGAGGGGCTTATGTCGTTAAAAGGCAAGCGCCGTCATTGGGCGGAACTTCTTCCCGATGTTACCGGTGTGTTGAGCCAAAGTATCAACTGCATTGAGTTGGATGCACTCGGTCACCTGTGGGTCGGCTCAAATGACGGGCTTAACATCTATGACGGCAAAAACTATTGGTTCAACGGCAATGATTTTTATTCCGTACCCGACGGTTCTTTCAACGGTATGTTTTTTGCCGCCGACGGAAGCAAATATTTTGCCACCAAAACAGGCATCATAACTTTAATTGAGGGTAAAATTTCATATTTCTCTTACGGTGCGTGGCTTATGCACCCGACTGTAACGAAACTTACGGTATCCGACAACGGCACGATTGCCGCACTGACTTCCGGCGGAATCAGTCTTATTACTTCAAAATATATGACTCTTGAGGAAAAAGCCGGTTACATTGACACTCTTTCGGAAAAATATTTCACCAGAAACGAAGGTTACCATGTCAGCAGAACGCTTCGTAAGTACGGTGATTTGGAGTCGGGTTGGCTTCCGAACTCCGACAACGACGGGTTGTTTACGGGTCTTTACTGTGCCTCGCAATGTTTCCGTTACAAAGTAACGGGTGACGAAAAAGCAAAAAGCAATGCGAAAAAAGCGGTTGAAGCCATGATAAAACTCACCGAGATTACAGGTAAATCGGGATTTACGGCAAGAGCCACACGTTATGCCGACGAAGAAAACTTCGGCACCGGCAACAGGGAGGAATGGCACGTTTGCGAAGACGATCCCAATTGCGAATGGCTTGGCGAAACTTCAAGCGACGAAATGACGGGTCATTATTTTGCTTACGGCATTTATTACGATCTTGTTGCCGATGAGGGCGAAAAGGTAAAAATCGCCGAAGCCGTCAAGAAAATTACCGACCATATTTTAGAAAACAATTTCCATCTTTGCGATGTTGACGGCGTTCCCACCACATGGGCAAATTGGGAACCGGATCTTCTTAACAACGATGACCGTTGGTTCTATGAAAAAGGCACAAACTCGCTTGAAATTCTTTCGTTCCTCAAAACGACTTACCATGTCACGGGTGACGAAAAATACAACGATGTGTTCAATATGCTCATAAAGAAGCATCACTACGCAATGAACTGCATTCAGTATAAATGCGAGGATGCCCACGTCGCACACATTGACGATCAACTTGATTTTATAAACATTTATCCGCTTCTTGTTTATACCGATAATTCGGCACAAACGGAAATATTCAAAATGGGTCTTGCTCACCATTGGTCTTACGAACGAGTTGAGCGTTCGCCGTTGTGGAACATCGTTTACGGCTCGCTGACTTCGAACAGTTGCGATATCGAAAATGCCGCAAAATCACTTTCCGAAATGAATCTTGATTTTGTGCGTTGGCCGATGTACAACAGTTACAGAAAAGACCTTGTTTGGGATACCGAGCAGGAGGAAATAGGCGTTCCCGCACAACTTAAATATCCCGTTGAGTATTCGTCGAGAGTCCTTGTAAATTATGACGGCAATCAGTTTATCGCCGATTCCGGAGCGGAAGAATTTGTTGAGATAAACAGCAAAAAAGTCAACAGAACGGCAACGCTTCCGGGGGCTTATGCCAACGGTATGAAAGCCATGATGCCGTATGTTTATTTGCTTCCGTACTGGATGGGCAGATACCACGGGCTTTTAGGAGATTAAAGAATTTTAAAACGCATATCTCAAAAAAGGTATAATCCGAGGTTCTTTCGGGGAATCGCTCGGCGAACCTTTTAAACAATACAAAACGGTGAGAAGAATGAAGATATTTTTAATTGTTTTGGGTGTTGCGTTGGCGTTGTTTGTTTTGACTTTGATAGTCAATGCTTTAAGAGTCAAACTGACAGCACGTAAATTAGCACCCGCAAAGCAACATAAAACACCCGAAGAACAGGAACGGTACGCATTGAATCTTGCGAAAATGATAAAATGCAAAACCGTTTCGGTCGAGGGCAGTTATGACGATACGGAGTTTAAAAAACTGCGTGACGTAATGAACGAACTTTTTCCGACAATCCACAAAACAGCCGAAAAAATGACTTTCGGTGACGATTGCTGGATATATAAAATCAAGGGCAAAGACCAAAGCCGTAACATTATGATTATGAGCCATCATGATGTTGTTGCCGCCGAAGGCGAATGGAAACATCCCGGATTTTGCGGTGAAATACACGACGGAGCGCTTTGGGGCAGAGGAACGATCGACACAAAAACGCCTCTTTTTGCCGAGTTTACGGCACTCGAAGAATTATTGCAAGAGGGTTTTCAGCCCGAAACAAATGTGTACATAGGTTCTTCGCACAACGAAGAAATCGGCGGTGACGGAATACCGCTGGCGTTGGAATATTTCAAAAAAGAGGGCATCGAGTTTGAAACCGTTCTTGACGAGGGCGGTGCCATAATCGCTCCGCCACTTCCGGGAATAAAGTGCAACTGTGCGATGATGGCGGTTCACGAAAAAGGCAGATATACTCTCAACTGTTACGCCAAAGACGGTGGCGGTCACAAGGGTCTTGCCGCTAACTCAAACACACCTGTTGCGAGAATGTCCGCTTTTATTACCGAAATAAACACAAAAAACATTTTCATCAAAAGACTTCATCCGCAACTTAGGGCGATGTTTACGCAACTTTGCCCATACACACCGTTTATTATGACGGTTATATTTTCAAACCTGTGGTGCTTCGGCGGTCTTTTGAAAACGCTTATGCCGAAATTCAGTGCGCAGGCGGGTGCCATGGTCGGCACGACTTGTTCATTCAACGAAATAAATATGAACAAGGAAGAAAAAGTTTGTTCCGCAAAGGCGTTTATTCGCTGTGTCGATGATAAAGATTTGGAAAAAGATTTGGAAGCGATCAAGAAAATCGCCGAAAAATACGGCATAGAAACAGAGCCCGCCGACAACAACGAATACTATACCCCCGCCGACTTGAATCATAAGGCGTTTGCCTACACAAGAGAGTGCATTGCGGAAGTTTTCCCCGAAGTCGTCAGTGCGGCGTATATTTTGCCCGCCGGCACCGATGCACGACATCTGTGTGAAATATGCAAATGTGTTATTCGTTTTGCGCCTATTGAAATGGACAACGAGCAATTCGCAACCGTTCACAGCGAAAACGAAAATATCTCTTTAAAAAGTATTGCAAATTCTGTTGTGTTCTATAAACACTATATCAAAAACTACAAATAAACGAGTGATTGTATTGGGTGAAAGATTTAAAAAGGCCATAGGTATCGAAGGAAAATTTTTTGATACCGTTTGGCCTATGATACAGTACTGCTTCGCCAACATTTTTATGGGCGGTGGCGGTTACATTATCAATATGTATTTTACGGTTTTCCTTACCAATGTTGTCGGAATGGAAATTCGCTATGCGACATTCATTGTTATGATTGCGACAATTTGGGACGGCGTAAACGACCCGCTTATGGGAATTATTACCGACCGAACACGTTCAAAGTACGGCAGACACAGACGATATCTGCTTTGGAGCATACCGCCTCTTGTGATTTCGTACATAATGCTTTGGAACTCGTTCGGTCTTAACGCAAAAGAACGCCCGATTTTTTGCGTTGTATACTATGCATTTGCCTATATCCTTTACAAAACGGCGTATACAATGGTCGAAGTACCGCACACGGCGATGCTTCCCACTTTGGCGCCGGAATATAACAAACGCACACAGTATACATCCGTTAGTTACATTTTCAATTCCGTCGGAATGGTGCCGTCTTATGTGATTTTGCTTATCTTCCTTTCGGTTTTCAATTCATCCGACAACCTTTCTTCGGACTCGAAAGCGCCGTTTTTGATAACGGGTATTGTTCTTTCCGCGGTTTATGCGGCCGCTGTTTTCGCAACATTTAAAACGTGCAAAGAACCGAGTTCGCTTGACGAAAAACTTCCTCCGCTTGACCTCAAATCGGCTATCGACGAGTATATTCAAGTGTTCAGGAATAAGTCGTTCAGAGATTATTTCTCTATGACGTTTTTCTGGCAGATGGCAAGAAGTTTTTATTCCACAACAAACATTTATTACATAACATATTTAGTCAATCTTTATCGCTACTACCCTGTTTTCAATGCGTTTTCGGGCGTGTTCGAGTCGCTTGCGTTCCCGCTTAACTATGCACTCACAATGAAAAAAGGCAAAAGTAAATGCGGTGCGATTGTTACACCCCTTATGATAATCGGCTTGGGCATTGCGTTTTTTGTAAAACCCGTAACACCCGATTCGCCGTATTTGATTTCGCTGATACTTATGATATTGGGCGGTGCCGTTCTTTATCCGTTCGGTATGAGCGGTTTGGGGTTTGTCGGCAACAATGTTTTGCCCGATATTACAGACGTTGACGAAGTTATAACCGGCAGACGCCGTGAGGGCGTTATCGGAACGTTCAATACCATGATAAAACAGGTGACCGGCGGTATAATGACGTTCAGCGTAGGTCTCATACTCGACGGTTTCGGTCTTGTTACCGGCAACGAGGGTGTTTACATACAGCAAACCGACAGCGCACTTTTCGGAATACGCCTTTGCATTTCGATTCTTCCCATGCTCAGCGCACTTGCGGCGTGGCTTTTGTTAAGACGTTTTAAAATGACTAAAGACGATCACACGATGATTCGTGCCGCAATCGCCACAAAGCATAAATACGGCAGTGTGTCGCTTTCCGATGAACAAAAAGAGCGTTGCGAACTGTTGACGGGTTACAAACTTGAGAATACTTGGCTCGGCAAAGATAACAACGCCGATGAAGTACACACGGTCGAGAAAAACATCGACGGTACTTATCAAATCCTTATCGAACGTGAAGAAGAACTTAAAAAACTTATTGCGGAGGCGGATTAAGATGGGAAAAAACATCAACACGGATATTGACATCACACGAACGGAACCGCCGGTGCGGAAAAAGAATGTTTTAAAAGATATTTTGTTTTATGCCGTGCAGTGGACTTGGGGTCTCCCCGTAAACATTGTCGGCGGAACGGCATATTTCATTTGCACGAGAATTTTAAAAAGACGTCATTCAAAATTCGGCTATGCGAATATTGTTTATCTTCCGTGGAATGCCGGCGGATTGTCAATGGGACTTTTTATATTCGTCAAAGATAATCACGAAAGCAAAGTTTGGACTTATAACACACGCATTCACGAATACGGCCATACTTGGCAATGCCTTCTTTTGGGGCCGCTTTACTATTTGGCGGTTGCGTTGCCCTCTGTTATATGGTGTAATTTTTTTGAAAATTACAGAAAGAAAAACAACGTTTCTTATTATAAACTCTATTGCGAAGCGTGGGCAAACAGATGGGGGCAAAAAGCCACCGGAATGAAGATGGTGAATACAGGTAAATAAAAACGGGGCTGTTAAAAAAGTGCAGACCGCATAAAACAGTATAATGCGAAGGGGGTTTTACGGGTGTAAATAACACCTGTAGAACCCCTTAAATGATTTTAAAAATCAACATGTATAAAAAATTAAAACACAGGTTGCAAAAACATATGTTTTTGCAACCTGTTGAAAATTCACAAGATAGATATCGAAAGATATGTTATCTGCCTATAACTTGGTCTGCCGTTCTGAGGATAAGGTTTATAAGAGAACGAAGCACCTGGATGAAATCGACGGGGACTGTTGTTACGGCAGGACCGCGGTTGATGAGATCCGCCATATTGCCGTCGTCACAAACGAACGCCTGAGTAAGAGTTGTGCCACCCTCACCGCGAAGTTCGGCACGAACATAGCAACTGATATCATCGGAATGCGAACGAAGTTTGATTGTTGAAGAAGTAACACCGTTTACACCTGTTGCGGTTTCGATAACTTCGCCGTCGGCGATCCAATTTACGGTGTCGCAGTTTTTACCGACGATTGTGATGGTGTCGGCGGATTCGTCAACAAGAATGGCTGTTACTTGAGGATAAGCATCGCCGTTACCGATTTTTTTGCCTGCTTCATATCTTGATACGGCAAAGAAAGTGCCGTTTTCCATAGCGGTTCTGACATTTTCGAATGAATATGAGGGCATAACGAAATCCATAAACGAAGTGTCGATATCAAAAAGATTGTGAGCGTCGCTGTTGCCGAAGCCCCAAACGTTTCTGCCTTCGGGGATAACAACTTTAAGAAGTTCGTCCCAAAGGATTCTGTCGCTACGGGTGGGTCTGTCGTAAGCGTTGTAAACTTCGATTCCCAAGCAAGAATCGTATTTACGCATAATGTTTGCGAAGAACTGAACGTTGCCGGAATCACGTGCGAGGTCGGGGTTGCTTGCGGAACCGAGCCAGTCGCCGGGATGGTTGATGTGCGAAACACCGCCTGCGGCGTCGATCATTTTAACGGCTGTTTCATAGTCGCCCTCGTTACCCATAAAGCCTTCAACGGAGTCGTTGGACATAAAGTAGCCGTTTACGTGGTTCTTTTGAGCAACAAGGCAGTTAGCCTCAATTCCGCCCGAAACACTCTGCATACCGCGTTTGTTGGTGCGTGTTGTGTGAGCGTCTTTGAACGTGCCGTTGAGAATAGCGGTATATTCTTCGGTTGAAAGGTGAGATTGGTCGTTCAAAAGAAGATGGTTGTATTGATAAAGGGGTAAAAGCGTGGGTGATTTATCCCAATCAACACCGATTACGCCGTGGTCGGCAAAAGCGAGAACGTCGTAGTTTTGGTTGTAGAAACCTTTGACCATTGCGGCGAGGTCGATATCGGCATCGCTGTAGGTCGAGTGGGTGTGAAGATTCGTTTTGTAATGTGCGCTGTCATTTCCCAAGTAAGCGGTTACACTTTCATAGGGGTTTGTGATTTTGTAATCGACAACCGCTACGGAAGAAATCTGCAAAACAGAGAAAAGTAAAGCGGATACCAAGAGAAGTGATAATACTTTAAAAGATATTTTTTTCATAAAAACTTCCTCCTTATAAACAAGATTATACCAATCAAGAGCGAAAGTGTCAATAAAAAAAGAAATTGTAAAAAAATAATATTTTTTTCAGCCTGTTTGTAAGGTGATGGGGAAAAAAGATGCAGAACGGACAAAACGAGCAAAAACAAGGCTTTAGACTTGTTTTTGGTACATCGAGTGGAGAGGTTTGTTCGTAGCATAAAATATTTGATTTTTTATATTTGTTGAATTTTTTAAATTAGTTAAGGGGTTCTACAGGTGTGTTGTCACCCGTAAAACCCCTTTGCATTATACTGTTTTATGCGGTCTGAACTTTTTTACATCCGCTTTTTGCGGAATCAATACATTCCGCCGCCTTGAGCCGCCGCCATCGCCGCTGCGTTCGCCGCATCCGCCGCCGGATCGGGCTTATCTGTTACAAGGCTTTCGGTTGTAAGAACCATTGCCGCAACAGACGATGCGTTTTGAAGTGCGGAACGTGTAACCTTTGTGGGGTCGAGAATACCGGCATCTGCCATATCGGTAAATTCTTCGGTTGCGAAGTTGAAGCCGTAGCCTGTTTTACCCGAACGAAGAATGCCGTCTATGATTACAGAACCCTCAAGACCTGCGTTTGCGGCAATTTGGCGAACGGGTTCTTCAATTGCTTTGCGAACGATTTTTGCACCGGTGATTTCGTCGGCATCACCGAGAGAGGCAATGTATTCGTCAAGTGTGGGAATCGCATTGAGAAGTGCAACACCGCCACCTGCAACATAACCTTCTTCAACCGCCGCTTTCGTCGCGGCAAGTGCGTCTTCGATACGGAGTTTCATTTCTTTCATTTCGGTTTCGGTTGCCGCACCTACGCGGATAACCGCAACACCGCCTGAAAGTTTTGCGAGTCTTTCCTGAAGTTTTTCTCTGTCGAAATCGGATGTTGTTGTTTCGATTTGTGCTTTGATTTGCGAAACTCTCGATGCGATTTCTTCGGTGTCTCCGGCACCGTCAACAATGATGGTGTTTTCTTTACCGATTTTAATTTGACGGGCTCTGCCGAGTTGTGCGACATCGGCATCTTTAAGTTCAAGTCCGAGTTCCTCGGTGATGACTTCACCGCCTGTGAGAATTGCGATATCACGGAGCATTTCTTTTCTTCTGTCGCCGAAACCGGGTGCTTTAACACCGACACATGTGAATGTTCCACGAAGTTTGTTGACAAGAAGCGTCGCAAGTGCTTCGCCTTCGATATCTTCTGCGATGATAACGAGTTTTTTGCCCGCTTGAACGATTTTTTCGAGGAGAGGAAGAATTTCCTGAATATTGGAAATCTTTTTGTCGGTAATAAGAATGAAGGGATCGTCAATAACCGCTTCCATCTTATCGGTATCTGTTACCATGTAAGGTGAAATATAACCGCGGTCGAACTGCATACCTTCAACAACATCGCAACTTGTTTCGGCTGTTTTGCTTTCTTCAACTGTAATAACACCGTCGGCGGTTACTTTATCCATCGCTTCCGCAATGAGTTTGCCTATGCTTTCATCCGCTGCCGAAATTGTGGCGATTCTCGCAATATCGCTTGAATCCTTAACGGGTTTCGAATTTGCTTTGATGGTATCTACAACATTTGCAACCGCATTTTTGATGCCTTTTTTAAGAACCATGGGGTTTGCACCGGCAACAACGTTTTTCATACCTTCACGAACAAGCGCCTGAGCGAGAAGTGTTGCGGTTGTTGTGCCGTCGCCTGCAACATCGTTTGTTTTTGTGGCAACTTCTTTAACAAGTTGAGCACCCATATTTTCAAACGCATCTTCAAGTTCAACTTCTTTGGCGATGGTAACGCCGTCGTTTGTTATAAGGGGAGCGCCGTATTTTTTGTCGAGAACAACGTTTCTGCCCTTGGGGCCCAATGTGATCTTTACGGTATTGCTGAGTTTGTCTATACCGGCTTGAAGCGCTCTGCGGGCTTCTTCGCCGTAGATGATTTGTTTAGCCATAGTAAAAGCCTCCTAAGATTATAAATTATTCGACAATTGCGAGGATGTCGCTCTGACGAACGATGATGTACGTTTCGCCCTCAACTTTAACCTCTGTGCCGGAGTATTTGCTGAGAATAACTTTGTTTCCTACGCTGACTTCCATTTTGATTTCTTTTCCGTCAACGACTCCGCCGGGGCCTACTGCGATTATTTCGGCTGTTTGGGGTTTTTCCTGAGAAGCGGCGGCAAGAATGATACCGCCTTTTGTGGTTTCTTCTGCTTCGCAGAATTTAAGAACGACTCTGTCGCCTAAAGGTTTAAGTGTCATTGTGGATTACCTCCCGTAATATAAAATTGAAAATTAATTGCTATTTAGCACTCATTACTTTCGAGTGCTAAATATATGATAACCCTTTTTTGAAAAAAATCAAGTGGTTTTGGAAAAAAATTGTTGCCTTTTTCCAATGTTTACATTTGTTTAATATTTTATTTAATAATTATATGATAATTACGGTAATTTATGAAAAACCGTCGCCGTAATTCTGTTAATCGGTTCTTGATTTTCCGACGGTTACATCTTATAATGGGTATATGTACAAAATGTAATGAAAAGGCGTGGTATTGTGAAAATAACGGATATATTAAGTAATGAAAAATATTCTCTTTCTTTTGAGGTTTTTCCTCCGGCGACGGGGGCTTCTTTTGAAAGCATTAAACGAGCCACCGAAGAAATTGCAAAATTAAAGCCGTCGTTTATGAGTGTCACGTGCGGTGCCGGAGGCGGTGTTCGTGAGCATACTTTGGATACGGCCGAGAATTTGAGCGAAAAATACGGTATGCCCACTTTGGCGCATCTTACCTGTGTCGGTTCAAGCAAGGAAACAATGCGACTTAAAATTGCCGAAATCAAAAAATCGGGCGTTAAAAATATTTTGGCGTTGCGTGGGGATTTTCCGACGGATGCCGACGAAAGCGAGCGTGAAAACTTAGATTACAAGTATGCCGCCGACCTTATAAGGGAACTGAAAAACGCCGACTGTGATTTTTGTATCGGCGGTGCCTGTTACCCCGAAATGCACACCGAGAGTGTAAATCAAAAAGAAGATATTAAGTATTTGAAAGAAAAAATCGACGCCGGATGCGATTTTCTTGTAACGCAGATGTTTTTCGACAACAATTTGCTTTACAACTTTCTTTATAAAATCCGTGAAGCGGGTATCACGGTGCCGGTAATTCCGGGAATAATGCCCATAACGAACGCAAAGCAGATCAAACGTGCATCCGAACTGTCGGGTTCGACCGTTCCGCAAAGGTTTAAAGCGATAGTCGACAAATTCGGTTCCGACCCCCTTGCAATGAAGCAGGCGGGCATTGCGTACGCAACGGATCAAATTATAGATTTATACGCAAACAATTTGACAGACGTTCATGTTTATTCAATGAATAATCCGACACTTGCCGAAACGATTCAGAAAAATCTTTCCGACATTTTGGGGAAAGACGTTAACGCTTAAATTTATTATAAATAATTACGGTGAGGTGATATTGTGCAGGAATCAGGTGAGATGTATCTCGAAACGATTTTGGTTTTGTCGGAAAAATCCGATAATGTTCGGTCGATAGATATATGCGACTATATGGGCTACTCAAAGCCGAGTGTCAGCAGAGCGGTGGGCCTTTTGAAAAAGGCGGGGCATATAACCGTTGACGGAAACGGATATATTACCTTGACCGACAGCGGAATGAATATCGCAAAAAATATTTACGAACGCCACACGGTTTTGACACGAAGCCTTTCGGCTCTCGGCGTCAGCGAAGAAACCGCCACACAGGATGCTTGCAAAATAGAGCATATAATCAGCGACGAAACATTTGCGATCATAAAAGAGCATTACAATAAATACGTTAAGTGAATAGTATAAAGACGGGGCTGCAAAAACGTGAAATGCGTTTTTACAGCCCGATTTTGCAGCGAATTTGAAAATACACAATTAAATTTCGGCAACCGAGTTTTTCGGTTGTGTCAATGCCGATTGTCTATGCTTTATAACTAAAAAAATTACTTTTCAACCTTAATTTTCCTAACATAAATTATTTGCGGTTTGTTGATTATCGGCGTTTTCGGTGGTATAATTACATCGTAACAGAAAAAAGGGAGAAATTAAAATGGATTTTGAAAATTGGAAAGGCTTTGAAACAGGAACTTGGAAAAAAGAAGTTAATGTCAGAAGTTTTATAAAACATAATTATACACCTTACGACGGCGACGAAAGTTTCCTTGAGGGCCCCACGCAAAACACCATCGATTTGTGGGAGCAGGTGATCGACCTTACAAAAAAAGAAAGAGCCGCCGGCGGGGTTCTTGATATGGATACAAAAACAATATCAACAATAACCTCACACGCCCCCGGTTACCTTGATAAGGATAAAGAAAAAATCGTCGGCTTCCAAACCGACAAGCCGTTTAAACGTGCCCTTATGCCTTACGGCGGTATTCGTATGGCGGAAAAAGCCTGTAAGGATAACGGATATGAAATCGACCCCGAAATAAAAGAGTTTTTCACAACTCACCGAAAAACTCACAATGCCGGCGTTTTCGATGCATATACCCCCGAAATGAGAGCATGCCGTTCAAGTCACATCATCACGGGTTTGCCCGATGCATACGGCAGAGGCAGAATAATCGGTGACTACCGCAGAGTTGCACTTTACGGTGTCGACAGGCTTATTGCCGATAAACTCGAACAAAAGGAAACAACACGTTCCGCAATGTATTCGCATATTATTCAAGAGCGTGAGGAACTTTCCGAGCAGATAAGAGCGCTTCAGCAACTCAAAGAAATGGCAATGAGTTACGGTTTTGATATCTCTTTGCCCGCAAAAGACACAAAAGAGGCAATTCAGTGGCTGTATTTCGGCTACCTCGGTGCGGTTAAGGAACAGAACGGTGCCGCAATGTCATTGGGAAGAACATCAACATTCCTTGATATATATGCACAGCGTGACCTCGC
The DNA here is from genome assembly GCA_964408605.1 of uncultured Eubacteriales bacterium. GTDB lineage: Bacteria > Bacillota > Clostridia > Oscillospirales > Acutalibacteraceae > DTU089. Next base: position 2,998 of record CAYPAB010000009.1, on the reverse strand, counting down.
AAACGGCACTTATACCGAAAAAGAAATTCAGGAAATGGTCGACCATTTCATAATGAAACTCCGTCTTATCAAATTTGCTCGTACACCCGAATACAATCAACTTTTTTCGGGCGATCCGCAATGGGTAACGGAATCTATCGGCGGTGTTGCGATTGACGGCCGTCACATGGTAACAAAGATGTCTTACAGATATCTTCACACGCTCGAAAACTTGGGCGCCGCACCCGAACCCAACCTTACGGTTTTGTGGTCGTTGCGACTTCCCGACAATTTCAAGCGCTTCTGTGCGAAGATTTCAATCGAAACGTCTTCTGTTCAGTATGAAAACGACGACCTTATGCGCTTCCATCACGGTGACGATTATGCCATCGCATGCTGTGTTTCGTCAATGGTAGTCGGCAAGGAAATGCAGTTTTTCGGCGCAAGGGCCAACCTCGCAAAATGTCTTCTTTATGCCATTAACGGCGGTATCGACGAAATTTCCGGCAAACAGGTTGCCCCGAAATACCGCCCGATCACTTCGGAATATCTCGATTATGACGAGGTTATGGAAAAATATGACGATATGATGCAGTGGCTTGCCGGTGTTTATGTTAACACGCTTAACATTATTCACTATATGCACGACAAATACTGCTACGAAAAACTTCAAATGGCACTTCACGACAAGAAGGTTACACGTTGGTTCGCAACGGGTATTGCGGGTCTTTCCGTTGTTGCCGATTCGCTTTCGGCGATAAAATACGCAAAGGTCAAAACGGTGCGTGACGAAAGCGGTATTGTTGTTGATTATGAAGTTGAGGGCGATTTCCCCAAATACGGCAACGATGACGACAGAGTTGACAGCATCGCTTATGACATCGTTCACAGATTTATGACGCACGTAAGAAAAAATCACACATACAGAGACGGTATTCCCACAACATCCATTCTCACAATTACTTCAAACGTCGTTTACGGCAAAAATACCGGTGCAACGCCCGACGGCCGTAAAAAAGGCGAGGCATTCGCACCCGGTGCCAACCCCATGCACAGGCGTGACACTCACGGTGCGGTTTCTTCACTCGCTTCTGTTGCGAAACTTCCGTTTATCGATGCACAAGACGGCATTTCAAACACGTTCTCGATAATTCCCGGTGCCCTCGGTAAAGATGACCGAATTTTTGCCGGCGATATCGAAGTTGACCTCGATTGCGGTAACGGAGCCTGCTCTACGCCCACACTTTTTGAGGGTCTCGATGCAGACGAATAATGAAACTATTTTAAAAAAACAGGAGGATGCTTTATGGCAGCGACACAGAATCAGATAGACAACCTTGTTTCCCTTCTTGACGGCTATGTTCAAAAAGGCGGGCATCATCTCAACGTTAATGTGTTTACAAAAGAAACTTTGATAGATGCCCAACAACATCCCGAAAAATATCCTCAACTTACAGTTCGTGTAAGCGGTTATGCCGTAAACTTTATCGACCTTACAAAAGAACAGCAAGACGAGGTTATTTCAAGAACTTTCCACGATAAAATATAAAAACAATGACGGGATATATCCATTCAAAAGAAAGTTTCGGCACGGTCGACGGCCCCGGCATAAGATATGTTCTTTTTATGCAGGGGTGTCCGTTGCGGTGCATTTACTGTCATAACCCCGATACGTGGGAAATCGGCAAAGGCGAACCGATAACCACCGATGAAGTTTTGAGCGAATTTAATAAAAACCGCTCTTTTTATTCAAAAGGCGGCATTACCGTAACGGGCGGGGAACCTCTTTTGCAGGTCGATTTTTTAACGGAACTTTTCAAAAAGGCCAAAGAAACAAACATTCACACGTGTATTGACACTTCGGGTATCACATATAACGAAGAAAATTCGGCGTATATGCGAAAACTCGACGAACTTATGCGGTATACAGACCTCGTGATGCTCGATATAAAACATATCGATTCCGAACAGCACAAAAAAATCACGGGGAAAGAAAACGGCAGAGTTCTTGCGTTCGCAAAATACCTCGAAGCGAAAAAAATACCTCTGTGGGTAAGGCACATAATCATCGAAGGTTATACCGATAACCCCGATTATTTGAGGAAATTGGGCGAGTTTATAGGAACGCTCAAAAACCTTAAAGCACTCGACGTTTTGCCGTATCATACAATGGGCGTGAATAAGTATAAACAGTTGGGGCTTCCGTATGCTCTCGACGGAATGGAACCGCTTCCCGTGGAAAAAGCGGTGGAAGCGAAAAAATATATCCTCGAAGGAATTAAAAAAACAAGAAAAACAGGCGTATGTACCCAAGACCGATGACTTAGGTGCATACGCTTGTCGGCGGTTATATACACGCCGATGCGTGGTTGTGTTCGCAGAGTGACGAGGTTTGTTCGTTCTGCGGTTTTTTCGATCCCCTTACAAAAAGGCTGTAAAAAAATCGCATTTTTTACAGCCCCGTATCATTCCATTTTTACCGATTCAATGTTTTTTCGTCGTTGTCATAAAGATTTTCGTTGATTTTCGCAACAGACAAGTTTGAGTTTATTCCGTCAATTATTATTGCATCACGCTTTTTTTTAGGATACAGCATAGCAAATCCGCCGATTTTGAGCAATGATTGAGTTTCTTCAACATTAAGTTCCATTGCAGTGCATAAGCAAATCAGTGAATCTCTTGCCGGTTTTCTCACTCCCGAAAATATCTGGTAACCTATAACCTCGCTCAATTCGGTCTTTTTAATTACCGCAGACTTGACCAAACCTTTCATTTCGAGTATATTTAACAAATAAACGGAAAGTTCCTCACTAACCATATACCGATCGTTTTCTTTCAGATATTCGCCGATGTTGTTGGCTTTCATAAGTTCATCCATTAATTCGGCAGTGGTTTTTGATATCATATAAACTCTCCTTGGTGGTGATTATTTGCAATTTGATTATGATGCGATTATGACAGAGCAATTTGAATTTGTCAAGGCACTTACACAAAAAGACAACAAGACAGCCGTTGTCTA
>CAYPAB010000008.1:6252-49510 GCA_964408605.1 uncultured Eubacteriales bacterium | reverse complement strand
ACAACCACAATTCTCGCAGATGCGGAAAACAAAAACCGACCTTGCTTTCGCAAAGTCGGTGGTAAGAAATTTGAAATTATCTCTTGGAGAATTGGGGTGCACGACGTGCGCCTTTGAGACCGTATTTCTTTCTTTCTTTCATTCTGGGGTCACGTGTAAGAAGACCCGCCGCTTTGAGAACGGGACGAACATCGTCTTCAGACTGAAGAAGTGCTCTGGCGATACCGTGACGGATTGCGCCTGCCTGACCCGTAACGCCACCGCCGTTTACACGGCAAACAACGTCGTATTTCTCAACGCTCTCGGTAAGAGCAAGAGGCTGACGAACAATAAGTTTGAGTGTTTCAAGACCGAAATAATCGTCGATATCTCTGTCGTTGATTGTGATTTTGCCGGTGCCGGGATAAACACGAACACGGGCAACGGATTTCTTTCTTCTGCCTGTGCCGTAGAAGTATGCTTTGCTTTCGTACATATCGGTTGCCTCCTCCCTTAAAATTCTCTTACGATGGGCTTCTGTGCGGCTTGCTCATGTTCGGGACCTGCATAAACACGAAGACGTGCCATTGCAGCTCTGCCGAGGGAATTGTCGGGGAGCATACCTTTAACGGCTTTTTGCATTGCGAACTCCGGCTTTTCTTTCATAAGAGTGCCGTATTTCACTGCTTTCATATTGCCGATGTAGCCTGTGTGATGATAATAGACTTTGTCCTCAAGTTTTTTGCCTGTGAGAACCGCTTTTGCGGCGTTGATGATAATAACGCTGTCGCCACAATCCGCATGGGGAGCGAAAGTGGGTTTGTGCTTACCGCGAAGAAGAACAGCAGCTTCAACGGCAACTTCGCCGAGAGTTCTGCCTGCTGCGTCAAGAACATACCAACTGCGCTCGGTTTTGCCTTTGGGCATATAAGTAGACATAACAGTTACCTCCGATATAGTTTCGGGGCATAAAAACCCCGCATTGCCTTGATATATTATCACAGCAATGCGGAGAAGTCAACACTTTTTTTGAAAGATTTTTAAATATCGAAGTGGAACTCTCGTTTCCTTCGTTTTTCTCGCTCAATCACCTGTTTTTCTCACGAGCCAAATTACATTTTTTGCTATCGAAAAGTGTAGAGAGCGTGAATTTCGGCATCTCCACTACTTTGCGAGTTTACTGTAGTCTTTCACAACATCAACACGGTTTTTCAGCCGTTTTTTACGCCGGCGCTGTTTTTTTGTCGCAAGCAACATAACAACTATCACCGCTATCACAATCAGCACGACAACAATGAACATTTTTGAACTCATCAGTTTTTCAAGCCAATTAAACATTGCCCACAGATAATTCTTTTTAACATCCGCCTGTGCGACAAGTGTAACTTCGGCAATATTAACGCCCGAATATACGAGTTTTGCTTTACCTATCACATCGCCTTTTTTAACGGGTGCATCGACACGTTCGGGGAATCCGTCGGCGTATTCGACCGTAAGGTCATCTATATTGATATCGCTGTGAACGACTGCGGCAATATCGCCGTTTGGAACTACCGCAACATAATCTGAACCTCTGCCGTATTTGACGGCAACTTCGCCGAGATTGTAAGATGAGTCGGCAAGAATTTTCATTTCGACATTTGAAAACGCCCACCTTAACATATACCTGCACATAAGGAATGCGGTATTTCTTCTTTCGCCGTCGGCAACATACTTGTCGTTACCTTTCATGGCGATCGCAATGTAAGTGTAGCCGTTCTTTGTTGCGCTCGAAATAAGGCAACAGCCGGCTTTATCCGTTGTGCCGGTTTTAAGACCTATCGCACCTTCGTAATAATAGTAAGAATAACTGTTAAGAAGCGGATTTGTGTTATAAAGGTATCTGACCTCGCTCAAATTCGTTTCGGGCATTGTTTTGCCGTATTTTGAAGATATTTTTTTGATCGTATCGTTTTTAAGAGCTTCTTTCGCTATAAGGTACATATCGCTCGCCGTTGTTCTGTTTTGTTTGTCGCTGTCGAAACCGGCGACCGACGAGTCATCCAAGCCGTGCGGATTTGCGAAATAAGTGTTTTTGCAACCCAAATTTTTAACATACTCGTTCATTTCCGCAACAAAAACCGATGAATCGCCGTTGCCGAAATGCTCGGCTATAACTTCTGCCGCATCGTTAGCGCTCGGCAAAAACAGGCAGTAAAGCAACATTTCAAAAGTTGTTTTTTCGCCGCCTTTCAACCCCGCAATTGAACTGCCCGTACCCAAAAGGCTGTCGACGGCTTTTTGAGAACACGTGATGACCGTTTGAAGATCGTTGCATTTTGAAAGAGCGACCAACGCCGTTGTGATTTTTGTAAGCGAGGCGGGTGCCGTGATAACATCGGCGTTTTTGCTGAAAATCACGGTATCGGTATCGGCGTTGACAAGGAGTGCGATGTCGGTTTCGTATTCGGGCGAACCGATATCGTAACAGCCGTTCACGGTTTTCACGGGGTTATCCTCATCGACGGCATAAGCCACAAGTGTATGAGGCAACATAAATAAAAAACAAAATATAAAAATCAGCAATTTTTTCATAGACATTCACCGTTAAATGTTATAAAATATATGTATAAAAAACAATTGAGTACATTATATCATTTTTTTCGACAGAATTAAATACTATTTTTCAAAAAAGGAGAACAAAAATATGGTTTTTGTAACCGGCGACACACACGGCGATCCCAACCGACTTTCAAAGCGTGTTCTTAAAAATTTAGGCGAGGGTGATACGCTTATCGTTTGCGGGGATTTCGGCTTTATTTGGGACAGGTCGAAAACCGAACAAAAATTTCTCAAATCTCTTTCCAAACGGAAATACAATATATGTTTTATAGACGGCACCCACGAAAACTTCGACCTTCTGAACGCCTACCCTCTCACAACATGGAACGGCGGAAAAGTCCACCGCATTTCGGATAATATCTTTCATCTTATGCGAGGTCAAGTCTTTGAAATTGACGGGCTTAAAATCTTCACTATGGGTGGTGGCGAAAGCCCCGACCTCGATTCACGACTTGAGGACAACCCTTGGCTGAAATACGAAATACCGTCTAAAGAAGATTTGCTTGAAGGTGCGTCAAACCTTGAAAAGCACGATTGCAAAATCAACGTCATTTTAACTCACGAGCCCTCATCGACAATCAAAGGTTTTTTGAAACTCGGCGAAAGCGATGCTGTCAGGGTAACGACCCTCAATGCCTATTTCGACGAACTTTCAAAATGCAGTGAGTTTGACCGTTGGTTTTTCGGAAGTCTGCACCTCGACAAATATATTTCCGACACATATATCGGCGTTCACAAGGCGATTGTGAATGCTCACACGGGCGAAAGAGTTTCGATATAATCCAACATATACCACAATATAATATAATAAAATACAACGATACAATATATATAATACGGTTCTTTACCGTTTATGTATATCTATATCCAATAAAGCCACACACCTTTTTCGGCGTGTGGCTTTATGTATTGTTTTATTCTTTAATCCCGAACACAAGTTTTAAAATCCCCGATAAAAATTTCGGACTGCGACAAACTACAACTTTCATACGGTAACCACTCCTTTTGTTACATAATATGAAAGCACAAAAAAAGTGTTACAACTGCCAATCTTTCAAATCTTTAACGTCGTTATACATTAAAGTATAACTGTTGTGTCGGTGTTCGTCAATCAAGCCTTCTTTGAGCGCCTCAAGGATAACGCAACCTTTTTCAACCGTGTGCGAACACGATGCGAATTTGCATTTCCCCAAATAACTTTGGAATTCCGGAAAGCAAAACGGAAGATTTTCCTTAACGATAACCTCGCTGCTTTGCTCGATATCCAAAGAAGAAAAACCGGGTGTGTCGGCGACAAAACCGTTCCCAACGTGATAAAGCGTTACCGCCCTTGTTGTGTGCCTGCCTCTGCCTAATTTGTCGCTTATTTCACCGGTAGCAAGCGAAAAACGGCTGTCGATACAATTAAGAAGCGATGACTTCCCAACTCCGGTATTACCCGTAAAAACGGTTATGCCGTCACCAATCATATTTTTCACTTTGTCTATACCTTCACCTGTTTTGCAACAAACTGAGGCGGTTTCGATTCCCGCCTTGCGGTATATTTCCTCGTAACACGAAGTGTCACCCAAATCGCTTTTTGAAAAAACCACGCACGGCTTAATGCCTTTGTCAACGGCAATTGCCGTCATTTTATCGATAACCGACAAAACGGGCAACGGCTCTTTAACGGAAGACACAATCACCAAAGTATCGATATTGGCAACAGGCGGTCTCAACAGAAAGTTTTTTCTGCCTGTTATTTCATCAATCGTGTTTTCGCCGTTCTCTCTTACGGTGATGACAACGTTATCACCCGCAAGCGGTGTGATTTTTTTCTTTCGAAAAGCACCGCGAGCCTTACACTCATAAACCTCGCCGTCGACTTCGATGTAATAAAAACCGCCTATGCCTTTAATTATAACACCGTTTAAAACTTGCTCCATGTTACTGTTCCTGTATATTTTGATCGGTTCCCGGTTGGATATCGGGAGTTGTTTCCGCCACGGCAACCGACAAAACAATCATCGCTGTTTTATCGAGATTGGGAGCGGAAGAATACGTCGGCGACTGTGCCAACACGGTACCGGGTTTTGCATCACTTTGAACTTCGACGAACGAAATGTTGTGATACCCCGCCCTGTTGAGCGTTGCTTCAGCCTCTGCCCTTGAAAGCCCGACAACATTCACATAAAATGCGACGTCATATGTTTTTTCCATAGAAACGCTGACAGGTTCTTTTGTGAAGTTTGCAAACGCTTCATAGTAAAGTTTGCCGTTAACATAAACTTTTATCGAAGATACGGCACCCGCACCGCTTACGGAAAACGTGTATTTATTGTTGTTATCGGTATTTACCGAATCCTTAACAACGACCACGTCATCAAGCGAAACCTCAACATCGACCGTTCCTATGCGTGAGGGCAATGTTACTGTCTTTTGCAATTTAACTTTTCCGGAACTCAACGTTAGGATAACGCCGTCGCCCTTTTGAACAGGCGAACCCTCCGAGGGTGACTGCATCACAACACGGTCTTTTTCGACTGTGCTGTCAACAACTTCGGACTTTGCCAACGTCAACTCGTATTTTTGAAGAATTTGCTGTGCCTCGGCAAATGTTTTACCCGAAAGGTCGGGCATTTTGAAAAGTTTGCCCGAATCTTCGGATGCGGAATAATAAACCGTAACATTGGAGCCCGCAAGAACGCTCGATCCGGCACTCGGTTCCGTTTTTATAACCGCACCGACTTGAAGATCGGAATCCGACATAGGCACCGCAGTTACAACAAACCCCATAGATTCAAGCGTATTGCAAACTTTTTTGTAATTTTCACCGGCTAAATCGGGTATAATTTGACCTTCGCCGGATTTTGCTATATAAAGCCTTACCGTATAACCTTTTGCAACTTCGGAACCCGCTTCGGGATCTTGCTTAAACACGCAACCCTCTTTGCCGTCGGTGAAAGGTTCGTAAGATATTTCGAAATTGAATTTTTCTTCGTATTCTTCGTTGCCGTATATTTCCTCAAGGTAATTCATACCCAAGAAATTATCGACCTCAACTTTTTTGCCTACACCCAAAGTTAGAGAACCGCTTTTTAGCATAGATATCAAAAGTATTATTATAAAAATCAGCAAAGCAACCGCTACACCCGAAACGACCGCAACGATTTTTGTGTTAACACGTTTTTTCGGCACGATGTCCTGCACGGTATCAACGGTTTTGACTGCGGTACCGTCAAGTTTGTTGCGGGCATCGGTCACGGGCGGAACCGTTTCAACGGCTTGGGTGTCGCCTATTTTATTGACAAACTGAGTCGGTCTGTCATCGACAAAATATGTTGTATAATCAAACTTAATGTTGGGATTACGCCTGAAATCCTCCAAATCGAGAAGAACTTCGGCGGCACTTTGATATCTGTCCCTCGGATTTTTCTGCATCGCTTTCATTGTTATCTGCTCAAATCCCACGGGGATATCGGGATTTACGGTGCGTGGAAGAACAGGTGCCTTGTTGACTTGCATAAGTGCAACCGAAACAGCGCTTTCCGCATCAAACGGAAGTTTTCCCGTAAGCATTTCGTAAATAACAACGCCGACAGAATAAATATCAGCCTTTTCGTCGGTAAACTCGCCTTTTGCCTGTTCCGGACTTATGTAATGCACGGAACCGATGGCTTTTTCGGTCATCGTTCTTGTTTCGCCGTGGCTGAATCTGGCAATGCCGAAATCGGCAACTTTAATCGTGCCGTCTTCGAGAAGCATAATGTTTTGCGGTTTGATATCCCTGTGAACAATGCCCTTATCGTGAGCGTGTTGCAACGCTTTTAATATTTGAATAACAAAGAAAAGCGCCTCTTTCCACTCAATCGCACCGTGCTCCTCGATGTATTCTTTGAGCGTGATGCCCTCGATATATTCCATAACAATATACTGCAATCGGTCGCCGAAACTGACATCGAAAACTTTTACGATGTTCGGATGCGACATAACCGCAATTGCTTTAGATTCGTTTTTGAATCTGCGTCGAAACTCCTCGTTGGCAAGATACTCGTCTTTGAGAATTTTCACGGCAACGATTCTGTCATCGATATTGTCATAGGCTTTATAAACAACCGCCATACCGCCTACACCGATAACATCTTGAATCTCATACCTGCCGTCAAGCCGTTTTCCAACATAATTTTCCATACTTACTCTCCTTGAACATCGGCAACAAGCAAAACAGCCGTTATATTGTCACGACCGCCCGATGCTATTGCTTTTTCTACAAGTTTTTCGGCTGAAGAATCACCGTTTTCTTTTATAATTTTTAAAATCGATTCATCATCGACACAACCGTTCAAACCGTCGGTACAAAGAAGCAAACCGCCGTTTTCGGCAACATCGACAATGTCGAATTCAACATCAACAAAACTCAATATACCCACAGCACGGGTGATGATATTTCTGTCGGGGTGATTTTTTGCTTCACCCTGCGAAATTTTACCTGTATCGACCATAAGTTGAACAAGCGAATGGTCTTTGGTGACGCACGATATGGAGTCCCCGACAAGGTACGCACGGCTGTCACCCACATGGGCGACAACAGCAACACCTTTTACCACAACAGTCGCCACGACCGTTGTTCCCATTCCGCTGAGTTCCCTGTCACCTACGGATGCATCGTAAACAGCGGAGTTCGCCGTGCAAACCGCTGAATTGAGAAGATTGCGAACCGCTTTAACCGTCATATCCTCACGGTAACCACGTTTTATGGCTTCGGATATTTTTTCAACACAAATTCCGCTTGCCACTTGACCGCCCGAAACACCGCCCATACCGTCGCAAACGACTGCCCATGCATCGCCGTTTTCAAATGTCCCAAAGGAAAAAGCGTCTTGATTGGATTCTCTGTACGGCCCTATATCCGTTTTTGCCGATATTTTCACGGTGCCTCACCTCACTTTAATCTTCCGCCAATCTTTCACGGCGCAACTGACCGCAAGAAGCGTTAATATCCGACCCCAACGTTCGCCTTACGGTAACCGTTAAGCCGTTTTTTTCAAGAATAGATTTAAATTTGACAATATTACCGTCTGTGCTTCGCCGATGGCCTTTTTCGGGCACCTCGTTTGCCGGTATAAGGTTGACGTGGCAAAGCATTCCGCCGAGCCGTTTTGAAAGTTCCTCGGCACATTCGGGAGAATCGTTGATTCCTCTCATCAAGGCGTATTCAAAGGAAATGCGCCTTGATGTTTTGTCGGCGTAAACTTTACACGCCGTCAGCAATTCGTCGATATCCCAACTTTTGTTAACGGGCATTATGGCTGAACGTATACCGTTATTCGGCGCATGCAAAGAAACAGACAAAGTCAGTTGCAATTTTTTATCCGCCAAATCGTATATTTTGGGAACGATTCCGCTTGTGGAAAGCGATATGTTACGCATACCGATATTAAGACCGTGTTCGTCACCGACAAGTTCCAAAAAACGCATAACATTGTCGTAATTGTCAAGAGGCTCGCCCATACCCATCAAAACTATTCGTGATATACGCAATGACAAATCTCTTTGCGCCGTGTAAATCTGACCGAGCATTTCCGACGGAGTTAACTGCCTTTTGAAACCGCCTATACCCGATGCGCAAAAAGCACACCCCATTTTGCACCCGACCTGTGTTGAAATGCATATTGTATGACCGTATTTATACTCCATCACAACGCACTCAAGGTACTCGCCGTCGGGCAACGAAAAAAGGTACTTTACCGTATTATCATACCGCGAAACGAGTTTTTTTTCAATAGCACAGGTAAAAATTACAAAATTGTCATTTAATTTTGATATCAAGTCCTTTGAAATATTTGTCATTTCATCAAATGAAGTAACACATTTTTTGTGAAGCCAATCGTATATTTGAGCGGTTCGGAATTTCGGCAAACCCATTTCTTTAAGTTCACATTCGAGTTCGTCAAAACTCATTGATACTATATCTTTTTTATCCATAAACTCTTACTTCCTGTCAAAAACGGCAATAAAGAAGCCGTCGCAATTATTAGTATGCAACATCAACGTTAAATAGTCGCCTTCGTCAACGGTACGAGCCGTATCGGGCAAAACTTTCACGCTGTGAAATTCGGGATGTTCCTTTAAAAAAGCGTCGCATATTTTTCTGTTTTCGTTGGGGTTCACGGAGCAAGTCGAATAGACCAATCTGCCACCGCTTTTTACATATTTCGACGCTGTTTCGAGAATGCTTTTTTGAACAGGCAAAAGTTCTTTTATCTCGTCTAAATTTTTATATTTGATTTCTGGCTTTTTACTTATTATACCCATCCCCGAACACGGCACATCGCAAAGGACTCTGTCCGCTTCGGGAAAATCACCGTTAAACCGTGTTGCATCGTTTACGAATGTTTTTATGCAATCAAGACCCAGCCGTTTTGCACCGTTTTTGATTAAGTCGGTTCTTTGAGCGTATATATCGCAAGATAAGACCGTGCCTTTGTTGTTCATATACTCGGCGGCGGTAAAACTCTTTCCTCCCGGTGCCGCACAAACATCGATCAACGTGCAATTTTCGAAAGGGTCAAGTGCCTGTATGCACAACTGCGACGAAATATCCTCAACATGAAAAAGCCCGTCTTTATAACTTTGCAGTTCGTAAACCGCTTTGTTTACATTGATTTCAAGGGCGTTCACAACGGAAAGCGTTTTGACCTTCACACCTTCGTTTTCAAGAATTTTTTTGAGGCTTTCGGCGGAGGTTTTAACAGTATTGACACGAATAATAACTTTTTTCGGTTCAAGCGCCGTTTTCAAAAATTCTTCGGCATTGTTTTCGCCGTAATGGTACGAAAGAAATTTCACGAGTTCCTCCGGTGCGGAATACAAAACGGAAATCCGTTTCACGGGTTCGGTATCTTCGGGAACGGAGAACCCGTTTTTTGCGACATTCCTCAGCACGGCGTTAACAAGACCCGAAGCGAAACCGCACTTGTTGTTTTTCGCAAGTTTCACGCTTTCATTAACTGCGGCCGAATCGGGAATTTTATCGGAAAACAAAAGTTGATATGTACCTAAACGCAAAATAACGAGGACATCTTTTTTTAGTTTCGAAATCGGTTCGGCAAGGCAACCGGAAATAATGTAATCAAGCGTAATTTTTCTTTCCGTTACGCCGTAAACAAGCCTTGAAATAAAAGCACAATCAGTGCTGTCGGGGCAAGAAGCCTTAACAGCACTGTCAATTGCAAGGTTAGAGTAAGCCTTATTTTTTTCGATTTTTAAAAGAATTTCAAATGCGATTTGCCTTGCGGATTTACTCATTAACGTTTTCTCCCCGTGTACCTGAATATCAAGCGCAGAAGTTGCGCCAAACTTACGGCGAGTGCCGCAACATAAGTCATAGCGGCCGCTTTAAGCACTTTTTCGGCACCTATTTTTTCTTCAAACGAGAGCAAACCGTTCGATTCGATAACATTCACGGCTCGCTTACTTGCGTTAAACTCAACAGGGAGCGTTACAAGTTGAAAAACCGTTGTAAAAGCGAAGAACCCGATTCCGATCCAAACGAGGGGTTGAAAACTCAAAACGAGCCCCGCAATCAAAAGAGGGATTGAAAGCGACGAGCCGATATTACACACGGGCAAAATTAAATTACGGATTTTTATGGGTGCGTAATTTTCGGCATGCTGTGCGGCGTGCCCCGCTTCGTGGCATGCGATACCGACAGCGGCTATGGAGGAACTGTTAAAAACGCCTTCAGAAAGCCTTATGACCTTTTGGGTCGGGTCATAATGGTCGGTCATAGTCCCCGCAACAGACACGATGTTTACATCGGAAATACCGTAGTAATTAAGCACGAGATTCGCCGCCTGCGCACCCGTTATTCGACGTGCGTTACCGACTTTTGAATATTTAGCATAAGTTGATTTCAGTTTGAACTGAACCACCAAAGACAGAATAATAGCGGGTATCACGAAAATTATATAATAATAATCAAAGAAAAAATAAAACGGCATAACTTTCTCTCCACATTTAATTTTTATATTATTTTACGCTGTATAATTTAAAAAATCAGCAAATCCGTGTAAACAAATTCTTAACAATGATGATTTTTTTCAAAAAATAACGTCTATCTCCCGAATTTTAGCGACCGAGAACCGTTTTTTCGGAAATATGTCGACCTCTGAAAAAATCGGCGGATTTCATACGTTTTTTGCCCTCATACTGAACCTCGTTTATAAGTACGGCGTTTCGGTCACCGCAAAAAACAACAACACCGTTTTTCAAAAGCCGTATTTCACCCGGCTCGCCGTCACCGTCTGTTTCGGTTATTTCCGAACGGAAAAGTTTTAAATTTTTGCCGTCGAACACCGTCTGTGCAACGGGCCACGGGTCTAAACCGCGAATTTGATTATGAATTTCAATTGCACTTTTCGACCAATCGACGGGCGACATTTTTTTATCGAGCATCGAAGCGTAAGTGCTTTGGGAATCATCTTGTTTTTGAGGCGAAAGTTCCCCGTCTTCAACGGTTTTGAGCGTTTTTATCAACAAATCCGCACCGATAACGGCAAGCCTGTCAAAAAGTTCGCCCGATGTTTCGTTTTCGCCTATTTTTGTTTTTTCAACAAGAAGTATATCCCCCGTGTCAAGCCCCGCATCCATTTGCATAGATGTAACGCCGGCATATTCTTCACCGTTCAAAACGCACCTTTGAATAGGTGCGGCACCTCGGTATTTCGGCAAAACGGAACCGTGAATGTTAATACAGCCGTAATGCGGAAACTCCAAAAAATCAACGGGCAAAATTTTCCCGTATGCAACGACAACAACAATATCGGGTTTTAATTCTTCAAGTATTTTTGTACCTACACCGTTTTTTAAAGTATCGGGTTGAAAAACGGGTATACCGTGTTTTTGAGCCGTAACTTTAACAGGCGACGGTGTCAGAACAGCCTTTCTGCCGACGGGTTTATCGGGTTGCGTAAACACTCCGACAACGTCATATCCGTTTTTTACAAGCAATTCCAAAGGAGGCACCGCAAAATCGGGTGTTCCCATATAAACAATTTTCATACTGTTCTCCAAAATTATTCCGACTCCGTTCGGTACAGGCATTCGCCCTCGTCGAGTTTGTCTTTATACAAAATGCCGTCAAGATGGTCTGTTTCATGGCAAAAGCAACGTGCTTTTAAGCCTTCCGCTTTATAAAGGCACCATTTACCCTCACGGTTCTGAGCCTTGATTTTTACAGTCATGGGTCTTGTAACAACACCGCAAAGTCCCGGAAGCGACAAGCAGCCTTCGTTTCCCGTTTGCGACCCCTCGGCACTTGTGATTTCGGGGTTTATGAGTTCGATATAATCGCTCCTGTCTTCGCTGACATCAACAACGACAACACGCCTTAAAACACCTACTTGCGGTGCCGCAAGACCGACCCCGCCGGAATTGTAAAGTGTTTCTTTCATATCGTCGAGCAAATCGAAAAGCCTTTGATTAAATTCGGTTACTTCCCTCGATTTTTTTCTGAGAATCGGGTCATCGTCGACTCGAATATTTCTTATAGCCATTAAACTTCTCCCTCTGTTCATTAAAATAAACTTAAACAAGCGGATTTATATCAACAACGGCGGTAACACCGCTGTTTTGAGTATTCTTCATATATTTAACCAACACATTCGACATCATCTCACGGAAGCGCTTGTTGTTTTTACATTTGACCGTGAGAATATTTCTGTATTTATTGCTGATTTTATTGACCCGTGGTTGAATCGGCCCAAGAACGTTGATTTTAACGTCGCCGTATTCCTCGCTCACGGCTTTTTTCAGCATTTCGAAAAACTGTTTTGCGCCCATCAGCGATTTATTGTACTGCTCGCTTGAAAACGTAACCGAACATATATCGCAAAACGGCGGATACATCATGCTTTTTCGAATTGAAATTTCGGTTTCGTAAAACGATTCGTAATCCTGTGCGGCGGAAAGTTCGATGATTTCGTTATCGGGAAGAACCGTTTGAATATACGCTTTCCCTTTGCTGTCGCCCCTGCCGGAACGACCTATCACCTGCGTCAGCAAATCGAACGCTTTTTCGCTGCTTCGGAAATCATCGTTATAAAGTTGGTGGTCTATGGATATTATACCCACCAAAGTTACACGTGGAAAATCAAGACCTTTTGCAACCATTTGCGTACCTAAAAGGATATCGTATTCACCGTTCGCAAAGGCGGTGAGTTTATTTTGATAAGAATACCGTGCCATAGTTGTGTCGGCATCCATTCGCAGAACACGTGCATTCGGAAAAACGTTTGAAAGTTCTTCTTCAATACGTTGAGTTCCGAAACCCGAATACGTGACCGATTTTTCGTTACATTCGGGGCAAACGTCGGTATATTCACGGGAATAACCGCAATAATGACACATAAGACGCCTGTTTGCACTGTGATAAGTAAGCGAAATACTGCAATTCGGACACGATAAAACGGTTTTACACGCACCGCAAACGGCAAATGTATTGAAGCCACGTCTGTTCATTAAAAGAATAGCCTGCTGACCGTTTTCGAAACATTTTTCCAATGCGTTGTAAAGTTCGTTACTCAACGCACCTTTTGTTTGCGTTGTATCAACCGTCACAACCTCCGGCAAAACCGCTTTTCCGTAACGCTCGTAAAGTTTTGAAAAACCGTACCTGCCGTTTACGGCGTTTGTATATGTTTCAATTGACGGTGTAGCGGATGCGAGCAGAAGCAAAGCATCGTTATAAGCACATCTGAACCGTGCAACATCACGTGCATGATACCGTGGAGACATTTCCGATTTATATGTATGCTCCTGTTCCTCGTCCATAACAATGAGCCCCAAATCGGAAAACGGTGCGAAAACGGCGGAACGTGTTCCGATGGCGATTTGAGCGTCACCGTTTTTAACACGTTTCCACTCGTCGATTCTTTCGCCGGCGGAAAGTGCACTGTGAAAAACAGCGACTTTGTCACCGAAATGCGAATAAAAAATGCCGAGTGTTTGCGGTGTCAATGCAATTTCCGGCACCATCACTATAACGCCTTTTCCGTCGGCAACGACATTTTCGATAAGTTTAAGAAAAACTTGTGTTTTCCCACTCCCCGTGACGCCGTAAAGAAGTGACGCCGACCCTTTTCCGCTTTTGTATTTCGCCAAAAGATCTCGGTAGGCTTTATCTTGGACTTTCGTAAGTTGCGGTGAAGACGATTTTTCGTTGCTTTTTTCAAAACGTGGTTTTCTGTATATTTCGCTGTCGAAAAGTTCGACGATACCCTTTTTTTCAAGTGCACCGACAACAGCGGGAGTTACGCCCGTAAAATAGCAAACCTCTTTCACGGAAGCACCGCCGATATCAATAAGAAGTTTTGCGACACTTTTCTGCTTCGGGGTGAGTGTTGTTAAAATTTCCTGTGCTTGTGTTTCGGAAATCGTAAGACGAACGTTTTTAACGGTCAAATCACCGATTTTACGTTTTGCGTCGACATTAGTAACCAAAACGCCCTGTTTAACGAGTTTGTTTAAAACGGCACCGCTGTCGCCCAAATCCAAATCGGCAACGATTTTTTCCTGTTTGATGTATTTGCATCCGTCTTTTAAATATTCGTAAATGCGTTTTTCAACATCGGAAAGTTTATCAAGCCTTGATTCTTCGATATCGTTAGCCATATAGGAAATAACGTAGTTGAGACCTATACCGGCGGGAAGCATCGCTTTTGCCGCCTCAAAAAGCGTACAAAAAGTGTTCTCCTTGAGCCAAACAACGAGTTTTAACATTTCGTCGGTAAAAAGAGGTTCATCGTCGAGAACGGCTGAAACCGATTTCAGTTTAACGTTGTTTTCAGCCTCAAGGAGAGGCTTCACGGACAGTATAAGTCCCTGTTTTTTTCGATTGCCGTTTCCGAACGGAACCATAACACGACACCCCGCAAGGGCGGTCTTTTCGAGTTTCGGCGGAATTTTGTAGGAGTACGGCGCATCGAAATGATACACCAACCCCTCAACAGCTACCAAGGCAAAATAAGTGCTTTCGGACATAATCAGATATCGGCGATTTCGTCGGGTTCGACAATTCTGTATCTGTCCTCAAGAAGATCTTCAAGAGCAAGACTTACCGGTTTTTCGGTTGTGATGTTCTTATCTTCGAGATTTTTGTTTGAGATTTCACGGGCACGCTTCGCTGTTGCGGTTACAAGAGAGTAACGGCTGATGTGACCTGTGAGAACTTTGCTGAGATCTTGATTAAGCATAATATATCTTCCTTTCGGTTAAAAATCAATTCATACTGTCAACAAGTGTTTTCATTCGAACATAACGTAAACTTTCCGCTTTAAGTATTGCACAAATACGGTCGGCACATTCACCGATTGTGTCGTTAACAACTATGTAGTCATACTCACACGCACGTGAAAGTTCGTTTTGTGCAATGTCAAGACGGCGTTTAAACGTTTCTTCCGTTTCGGTTCCTCTGCCTTTAAGACGGTTTGAGAGTTCCTCCATCGACGGCGGAACAATAAAAACGGAAACGGCTTCGGGAAAGACTTTGCGAACATTCCCCGCACCTTCAACCTCTATTTTAAGAAAGACGTTTGCACCTTCGTCGATAAGATCTTCAACATTCTTTTTGGGAGTACCGTAATAATTTGCACCGTATTTGACATATTCGAGAAAATACCCGTCGTCAATCTTTTTTTCAAAGTCGGCAACATTTGTAAAGCAATAATCCAAACCGTCAACTTCGCCGTCACGGATGGCACGTGTTGTGACGGAAACAGACTGTTTTAAATTGATGTTGCGGTTTTTCAACTCGGCAAGCACCGTATCTTTTCCGCAACCCGACGGGCCGGACAACACAACAAGGAGACCTTTATTCTTCAAATCCAAATTCACGCCCTCCCTTTTGGTCGTTAAATCTTACAAGAAGTTGCTCGGCGGATAAAAACGACAAAACGACATTGTCGCTGTCCGTAATAATCACGCCTTTTGTTTTTCTGCCGTGTGTGGCATCAATAAGTTGAGCCCTGTCACGGCATTCCTGTATCATTCGTTTTGCGGGTGCGGAATCGGGGCTGATGACCGCAATGACCCTGTCGGCGTTTATAAGGTTGCCGAAACCTATATTCACAAGTTTCATAATTACTCTATATTTTGAATTTGCTCTCTGATTTTTTCGACTTCGGCTTTAATATCTATTACCCTGCGAGCAATATCGACATCTTGAGCCTTTGAACCGATGGTGTTTGCTTCACGGTTGATTTCCTGCACAAGAAAATCTGCTTTTCTGCCCACCGCTTCGCTTGACGTAAGCATCGCACGGAGTTGGTCGATATGGCTCCTGAGCCTGACGGTTTCTTCCGCAACGGCTATTTTATCGGCATAAATCGCCGCTTCGGTAAGAATCCTCGATTCGTCGATTTGCGTGTCGCCCAAAACATTACGCATTCTTTCAAGCAATTTTTCGGAATACTGCTTGACCGTTTCGGGTGAACGTTCTTCAATATAAGAAACGTTATCGAGAATAACCTCCGCTCTTGAAAGAATATCGTTCGAAAGTTTTTCGCCCTCGGTTTCACGCATTGCGACAAAACCGTTCAACGCCTCTTTAACGACGGGGCAAACTTTCGCCCAAAGTTCGTCTTCGTCAACGGGTGACTTGCTTACCGACAGAACATCGGGAAAACGAGCCAGTGAAAGCGCCGTCAAATCGTCTTTAAGCGAAAATATTTCGGAAATCGTGCCGACGGCATCAACATAACCTTTCGCAAGGGGTTCGTTTACGCTGACAATAACGCTTTCGTCGGCGGTTGTTTCGATTTGAACGGAACATTCGACTTTGCCACGGCTGATTTCCGAAGAAAGCACGCTTTTGATTTTGTCTTCAAGAAAAGAAAAACTGCGTGGAATTTTTGCACCAAACTCAAAATAGCGGTGATTGACACTTCGAATTTCAACCGTTATATTATACCCTTCGGCAACAGACTGTGCCCTGCCGAAGCCTGTCATACTTCTTATCATTTTAAACGCCTCTGACAAATAATTTGTTATATTATACTAAACATATCCGACATTGTCAATTTTAAAAAACAATATGATATTCGCCTATATTACTGCGATTGCAAGCGGTGGACTTCATCTTCGGTAAGGTCACGCCATTTTCCGACTTTGAGCATTCCCAATTTGACGGAACCGACCGCATTCCTTTTAAGCCTTATAACCTCAAGGCTGACCTGCTCGCACATTTTTCTTATCTGACGGTTTCTGCCCTCGAAAATCGTTATTTCAAAAACACTTCTGCCCGCACTTCTTTCAATAACACGAACATTTGCCGGCAACGTATCTCTGCCGTCACCCTCTATATCAATACCGTTTTCGAGTTTTTCTATCTGTGCGGTGTTAATGTTCGAACGAACGGTAACACGGTATGTTTTCGGGACGTGTTTCCTCGGATGCATTACGGCATTTGCAAATTCGCCGTCGTTGGTGAGAAGCAAAAGTCCTTCGGAATCTCTGTCAAGCCTTCCGACGGGGTAAACCGCCTCACCGACATCTTCAACAAGTTCGGCAACGCATTTTCTGCCCAACTCATCGCTCATTGTCGTAACGTACCCTCTCGGTTTATTAAGCATTATATAGCGTTTTGTTTTTACAGCAACAACTTTTTTACCGCTTACTGTAACGGTATCTTTTTTAGGGTCGATTTTATCACCGATCTGTGCGATTTTGCCGTTGACTTTAACTTTCCCCTGTTTAATAAGTTCCTCTGCTTTTCTGCGTGAAGCAACGGAACATTCCGATAAATATTTTTGTAATCTTTCCTGTGCCATAATTCACGTCTGTCTCAGCGACAGTCCTTTTCTTATTTTATTTAATATTTTTTGAAAAACGGTTTTACCGTTATCTTCGATTTCCTTTGCCGGTGCCGATTCGGTACTGATAAGATACGAGGATTTTATTACTTTCCCCTCTTTATTAACAATATCGACTCTGCCGACATAATCACCTTTTAAAACGCCCGCATAAAGAAACGGTTTTGCGTAAACAACGGTTTTGTATGAGGTAAAATCGGCGGCGGCCGAAAACAACAGCGGTGAAGAAAGTTCAACACCTACATATTTTTTCTCGGAGCCGACGACCGAAATTTTCACGGATTCGGCATCAAACTCCGCACTTTTTTGCGTTAAGGTGCCGAAAGCGTATTGAAGCATTTTAACATGGTCGTTCCAATCGTCACGGTCATTAAGCGTTACGGCAACAAGCGTAGCACCGTCACGTTCGGCGGCGGTAACAAGACACCGCCCCGATGCTTTCGTAAAGCCTGTTTTAATGCCGAATGCACCGTCAAAAAGACTAAGGAATTTATTGTGATTGTAAAAAGTTCGTTCGTAATTCGGTGTACCGTAAACGGCTTTGTATTTTTTCGAGGAGCATATTTCCCTGAATTTTTTGTTTTTTACAGCCGCCGCACCGAGAAGCGCCATATCATATGCGGTAGAATAATGCCCGTCTTCGGTCAAACCCGACGGATTTTTGAAATTGGTGGAACGAAGCCCCAACTCTTTCGCCTTTTTGTTCATAAGTTCCGAAAACTTTTCTTTACTTCCGCTTATTAACGAGGCTGTGACGTTTGCGGCGTCGTTTCCGCTTTCCAAAAGCATACCGGCGACCAAGGTTTCGAGCGAAATTTCATCGCCCGCTTTGAGCCCTATCGATGTACCCTCCACCTCAACATCTTCGGCTTTTACTTTAACGGTATCATCAAGATTACCGTATTCAAGCGCCACAAGTGAGGTCATTATTTTTGTTGTGCTTGCCATACCTCTTTTTTCGTAAGGGTTTTTCGAATACAGCACTTCGCCCGTATTTGCATTCAAAACAACAGCGGATTCGGCGGAAACCGAAACCGAACCCGCATTGCCGTAAACGGGCAAAAATGCCGTTGCGACAAAACAGGACAAAAATACACACACCGTTTTTTTCAGCAAAATTAACCACCTGCTTTCAAAAAATAATATGCAGGTGGTTAAAATGTAATGAAAAATTATTCCGCGGTTACACCGTCTGTTTCTTCGGCATCGGATTTTTTCTTTTTGGTAAGACTTACGACCTTATCGAACATTTCGGGAACCAAAGTTACAGCTCTTTCCGCGGCATTATCGTTGGTAACGATATGTTTGATTGTTACTTCGCCGTCTTTAACGACAAGGAACGCAACCGGATTTATCGTGATGCCGGCACCGCCCGCACCGCCGAAAAGTTCGACGTTGTTTTTTGAAGGAAAATCGGAACCGCCTGATGCGAAACCGTATGTAACCTTTGAAATGGGGATGATAGTAAGTCCATCGGGAAGATTGATGGGATCACCGATAATTGTACTGACATCGACGAGTTCTCTTACTTTTTCGATTGTTGTGGAAAGTATGCCGTTTGCTGACTTTTCTTTCATTGGGTAGCACCATCCTTATTTATATTTGTTTTATTATTTGTATTTTGAACCGTTGCGGGTGAAACATCGGGATTGTTTTTCGCATCGGTTATTACCTTTTTACTGTTGTCACTTTTCTTTTTTGCGAAAAGAATTTTAAACAGAACCTTAAACAACAGTTGCACCGCAAGAACGACTACGGCATTTGTTATATGTATCGGTATCACATGAAGTCTGACATAAGCGTTCGCTTTGGATTTCGAAGCGAGAAAATCGGGGCTTATATCGAAATCGTATTTTTTTACTTTACACGTCGAAACGAGTTTTCCGAGAACGGGAAAAACCCAAGCACAAAGTTTGCCGTGTTTAATTGCGGTGTCGGCGGCATCGCTTCCGGCGGTTATCATAGTTAAATAAAACTCATCAACCGTCAGCGTTTTGTAAAGTTTCCCGAAAAAGCCGTTGAGGGAGTTGCCGATCGCCTTGAGCATTTTTACCAAACCGTCGTAGCCCTGATCAAGATAAAGTTGCTTTAACAGACCGTTCCCTTTTTTGTTTTTTTCGTTTCCCGACTTATCCTCGGAAGGCGTATCGTCGGAATCGTCCTTTTTCTTTTTGTTTTTCGGTTTTTTCTCTTTGGGCGGTTTCGATGTATCAACAATCGGTATTTTAATAAAGAGATATTTAAGAGTTACAACGGTTTCCTCGTCGTAATCAATCATAACCGTCAAACGGATAGAAAAAAGGATGATAAAAAACAGGATAATTCCCGCAAAAGTAATTAAAACAGGCATTAAATCACCCCTATATACCCGAATTCATTTATTCCGCCGTGCTTTCTTCGGCAGAGCCGTCAAACAAAGACAGTTGATCGTTATCAACATCCGACATAAGCACTTCCTTGTCGTCTTTCGGCAGTTCGGGAAGTTCATCCAAACTGTTTAAGGAAAAGCATCTTAAAAAGTCCGAAGTAGTTCCGTATAAAACAGGTTTACCGGGAACATCCAGCCTGCCTTTTTCTTCAACAAGACCTTTTTGGCAAAGCGTGTTTACAACGCCCGAACAGTCGACACCTCTTATCTGCTCGATATACGGTTTTGTTATCGGCTGATTGTAAGCGATAATCGCCAAAACTTCAAAAGCGGCCTGCGAAAGCGGAGCGTTTCGCTTTAAATCAAGAACATTGCGAACGACGTCGACAAACTCTTTTTTACTGCAAAGTTGATATTTTGTTTCAAGTTTCAAAAGACAGATACCGCTGTCTTCCGCACTGTATTTGCTGTTTAACTCATCAATACACAAAAGAACCTGTTCGTCATCAACGCCCAAAGCACAGGCGATTTTTGTGTATTCAATAGGTTCTGCGGCGGCAAAAAGAACCGCTTCGACCGCCGCAACCGTCTTTTTATCTGTCAAGTATTCTCATTTCCTTCCAACAGTTCAATTTGTGTGTTTTCGCCCTCACCCGAAACATAGATGGTTTTGTTTTTGGCAAGTTCAAGCACCGCCAAAAAAGAGGCGATAAGTTCGGATCTCGATGTTGCCCGACGGTATATATCGAAAAGTTTTGTTTTTCTCTTTTTCTTCAGCGAAGAAACAATAGAGTCGATTTTAGAACCGACCGAAACTATTTTTCGTGTTACTATCGCTTTAAAAGAGTCGATCGGCGGAGGAAGTCGCCTTAATTTTTTGCCCGCCGCCAACGAATAGGCATTCAAAAGTTCTTCGGGTTCGTGAAGCCTTTTATAAGAATTGTCGGGAGTTACGTTTTCGGGAAATTCCCGAACAAGGCAGTTGAAACCGTCGGTCATACCCGAAAGTTTTCCGGCAAGTATTTTACAGTCACGGTACTCAAGCAATTCGTCACGCAATTCGTTTTTGAGTTCCTGAACCTCATCGTACACCGGAAGAAGCGATACCGTTTTTATATAAACAAGCCGTGCCGCCATTTCCAAAAACTCGCTCGCAACATCCATATTTTCTTCCTGCATTTGACGGACATAGGAAACATACTGTTCCACAAGTTCCGAAATCGGGATATCGTAAATATCGATTTTATGTTTTGTTATAAGGTGTAAAAGCAAGTCCATAGGACCTTCGAACACCTCAAGTTTATAAGATATTTTTTCCATACTCAACCTATCAAATAAGAAATCGGAATCCACGTTATATAAGCGAACCCTTGCACAATCAACTTCGAAACATACGAAAGCGGTCTTGAAAGCACACCCGTAAACAAAAGGATAAAAAGACCTATGGTTATATAGCGTTCGTATTGCATAATTTTATAATAAATTTTGGTGGGCAAAAGTGCGGTTAAAAGTCGTGAGCCGTCCAGCGGCGGAACGGGTATCAAATTGAAAACGCCCAAATTAACATTTATGCTTGAAGCAAAAAAGAAGAAAAGCGAAATATACGACCACATCTCACTTCCCGATGTTTTCGAGAGTGCGCTGAATACCGAAAAAAGAATCATAAAAACAAATGCCTGCAAAAGATTGCACGTGGGACCCGCCAATGCGACAAGTGCCATATCTTTTTTCGGGTTTTTGAAATTACGCATTCTTACTTCAACGGGTTTTGCGTAACCGAAGCCGAAAACGAATATCATAACGGCGCCGATAATGTCAATGTGAGCCATCGGGTTAATTGTTAACCTACCCTGTTTTTTCGGCGTATCGTCACCGAAAGACACCGCCGCCAAAGCGTGAGCGTACTCGTGCAGGGGCGTTGCGCAAAACACAACGAAGCACATTGAACCCAAATACACAATCAAATCTATGGCACTTAAATCACCGCGAAGAAAATCGCCGAAATGACTAATCATAAAAAATCCACCCTGTCAATTTTACTATAAAGATTTTAAAAGGTCAATACGATAAAACAACAATTCACCTTGCAATAACAACAACTCTTTCAAATCCGGCGGCATCTTTTATAACCTTGCCCTTATCGGCCTTGCCGACAAACAACGAAACAACATCCGTTGCCTGATCGTCACCGCACTCCATTGCAAGATAGCCGCCACGGTTGATAAACGGATACCAAATTTCCGCAAGGCTTCTGTAAAAGCGAAGACCGTCATCGCCGCCGTCAAGAGCGAGTTTCGGTTCAAAAGCAATTTCTTTTTGCAATCCGTCAATTTCATTTGTGCGAACATACGGCGGATTGGAAAGGATTATATCGGGTCTGGGAAGACCCGTAAAGCCCGTGCTTTCGAGAACATCGGATTTTATTACGGTCACGTTATCCGCACCGAGAAGTTCTTTGTTGGTGCGTGTGTATTCGAGTGCTTTGTCGGAAATATCGACGCAGTAAACTTTCGTTCTCGGACAAAGTTTTGCAACGCTCAAACCGATACAACCGCTTCCGCAACACAAATCGAGAACAACGGAATACCCGTTTTTGTTTATTTTTTCGACGGCGAAATCAACAAGAAGTTCCGTTTCCGGCCGTGGAATCAAAACGCCCTCGCCCACTTTAAAACCGAAACGGTGAAAATCCCACATTCCGATAATATACTGCAACGGTTCACGGTTACATCTTCTTTTGACCGCATCTTCAAAGTGCAACATTTTAACTTCATCAACCGGTGAGCCGGAATTCATAAGCAACTGAGTTTTATTGAATCCGAAACAGTATGACACCAACTGTTGAGCATCAAATTCCGGGCAGTCGCAACCCGCCTCCGCAAGGAGTTTTATCGCTTCACGGTAAACCGCATACAAAGTTTTCAAATCACGGTTCCTCCGATTCTTCGAAAGATGTTTCTTCATCCGTTGTTTTTTCGGGAACACCGTACAAAACCGCTTTGAGTGATTCAATGCCGACTTCTATAATATCGTCGGTCGGCTCTTGAGTTGTAAGCCTTTGCATCCAAAGTCCGGGTGTACTTAAAATTTTAACCAGAAGATTGTCGTGTGTTCCGGCGTATTTTATAAACTCATAACCTATACCCACGGTAACGGGCACAATCAAAAGTTTTACAACCATCCACAACATTCTGTTGTCGTCGATAGTCGGAAATGCAACAACAAGCACGGATGATATCAAGATGCTTATAATGAGAATCACAAAAATAAAACTTGTTCCGCAACGGGGGTGAAAACGTTTTTGCTTGCGAACGTTTTCAACCGTAAGTTCAAGACCGTTTTCATAACAAAAAATCGATTTATGCTCCGCCCCGTGATACATAAACACCCTTTTTATATCGGGAACTTTCGAAACAGCCCAAATATAAAGAACGAAAATGCACATTCTCAGCAAGCCCTCGAAAACGGGATGTATTTCGGAAAGAGCGTTGGAAAAGACATATTTATCGACAACATCGACGAGGAATGACGGAAGATAAAAGAAAAGCCCAAAGGCGATACCGCAACCGAGAACCATTGAAATACCCGTGATAACAGCCATCATCTTAGGGCCGAAATGGTCTGATATCCATTTATCGAGTTTTGACATATTTTCGGGGTCGGTATCATCGTCAAGACCGACTTTTTCGGCTGATTTTTCCATACAGGAAAGCCCGAAAACCAAACTTTCAACCATATTAACAATGCCTCGAATAAGAGGCCAACCCGCAGGTTTAAACTTCTCGCGGATATGTTTAACTTCGAGTTCTTCGGTATCAATCGTTCCGTCGGAAAGACGCACCGACATTGCCGCACCTTTCGGGCCCTGCATCATTACACCTTCGATAAGAGCCTGACCGCCGACGGATATTTTTTCGGTTTTTTCGGATTTTTTACTGCTCATTTTCATTCACCATCATTTCTTCTATAAGGGATGTTACCGGCTCAACCGCCACTTTTTCAATCGGGAAAACTATCGTAACGGTAGTACCCACACCCTCTTTGCTGTTGATTTCAAACACGCCGTTATGAAGTTTTACTATCTCATCGACAACGGCAAG
The DNA here is from genome assembly GCA_964408605.1 of uncultured Eubacteriales bacterium. GTDB lineage: Bacteria > Bacillota > Clostridia > Oscillospirales > Acutalibacteraceae > DTU089. Next base: position 25,613 of record CAYPAB010000008.1, on the reverse strand, counting down.
ACCGATACCGGAACCTCGCACCTGCAAATTTGCTTTATAAAACTTCTTTTTGACGTTCGGCAAATCTTCGGGGGCAATACCGCAACCGGTATCCGACACATTGATTGTAAGAACACCGTCGTCGGTTATCGCTTCAACATCGACAAGACCGCCCTGTTTGTTGTATTTGAAAGCGTTGTCGAGAACATTGACAAACACTTGTTTTATTCTGTTCGGGTCACCCATCATCGGCGCCGGAATATCCGGTGCGTTATAAGTTATTTCGATTCCGTCACGCTTTGAACGTTCTTTAAAGACAAAAACCGCTTCATCCAACTCGGCAAGAACATCTATTTTTTCAAGCCTTAAAGTGAAGTTACCGCTTTGCATACGTGAAAAGTCAAGCAGTTCCTCAACAAGCCCCGAAAGCCTGTCGGCTTCGTTAATAATAACTTCCGTGCCACGTCGGGATATTTCACGGTCTTCGCCGTCAAGTTCTTTGAGCATTTCGCCCCAACCCTTGATTGCGGTAAGCGGTGTGCGTAATTCGTGAGAAACGGTTGAAATAAAGTCGTTTTTCATCTTATCCGTAACGGCGACTTCGGAAATCATGGTGTTTATCGACTCCGCAAGTTCGGTTATTTCGTCATTTTCTTTACCCGCCGTTTCGATTCTTACATCGTAGTTGCCCTCGGCGATAAGTTTTGCCGTTTCGTTGATTTTTTGAACGGGAGAAACAATAGTCTGTATGAAAAACACACCCGACAAAGCAACAAAAAGGATGGCAACAAGATAAACCGCAAAAAGTATTAACACAAAATTGATAATTTGACGGTCGATTCCGCGCATTGAAGTTATAAACCTAACAGCGCCCGAAAAATCGCCCTGCGAATCGCTCGGTAAGACCATTGCAACCGAACCGATATGCTCGCCGTTGGCGTTAAACCCGAACCATTTGCAAATTCCCGTTGCGGAAACAGCGGCATCTTGGACATCCTCCATATCGGCAAGCGTCTCTTTTACGACGAACCCCGACGAAGAAACAGACACCTTCCCGTAGCGGTTAATCACCTGCACCTCAACACGTGATTTATCGGTAAAACTGTCGACATACTCTTTGGCTTTTTGTTCGAAAATATCTTCTCCGCCGTCAACATAAGGCGTAAAATACGTTGTAACGGTTTCGTTCGCAAAACCCGAAAGATAGTTTGTTACATAGTTTCTGTAATACTCAACCACAAACAAAACGCACGATGCCACAAGCACCAGCAAAACGAGTGCGGTAATAAGCAATGTATTTGTAGCCCATCTTTTTGTAATGCCCGTAATCTTAAAATGTTTGTGTTCCGGTTGCTCTTTCGCACGAGAGGAAACAGCCCCCGAACTAGCGATGATCTCGGCACCGTGATTATGTTTTTTTGCACGGTGTGATGCGGATTTTTCTCGTGTTTTAACTCTTTTTTTCATTGCTTATCACCTCCTTTAAAAAAACGGCGGTATTCAAATCAAATCCACTTGTAACCCATGCCCCAGACGGTAACAAGGTGTTTCGGAATAGACGGTTCATCTTCAACTTTCATTCGCAAACGGCGAATGTTAACATCAACGACTTTTTCATCACCGAAATAAGATTCTCCCCATACCTCTTTGAGAATATCGGTACGGCTTAAAGCCTTGCCGGGATTTGAAAAGAAATACTCTATAATTTGAAATTCCACTTGTGTTAATTCGATAAGAACATTATTTTTATACAATGTTCTGTTCCTCAAATTAAGTTCGAAAGGTTCTATTTTTATTTTATCCGCCCTCGGCACATGAACGGTAGTTTGAGTGTTCATTGCAACCCTGCGGTAAACACTGTCAACACGTGCCATAAGTTCCGACGGTGAAAACGGCTTTGTTATGTAGTCATCGGCGCCCATAAGAAGCCCCGATACCTTGTCCATCTCCTGCGTTTTTGCCGTCAGCATTATAATGCCGACCGTACCGCTTTCGCTTCTCAAACGCTTGCAAACTTCAAGCCCGTCAACATTGGGCATCATAATATCAAGAAGAACAACATCGAATTCGCCGTCTTTTTCGGCATAGATGTTAAGTGCCTCCTCGCCGTCGCAGGCTTCGGTTACCTCGTAGCCCGCTCTTTTAAGCGTTATCGCAATAATTTCACGAATGGCGGCTTCATCTTCGGCAATAAGTACATTTTTCATAACATTGCTCGCTTTCCTTTTATTTGAAAAAACTTTCCGCTTTATTTGATAAACGATGAAATGATAACTTCATCCGTAATACCGAAAGATTCACCGCTTTCGGTTATTTCGTAATAATATCTGCCGTTTTGCGACTCATAAAGAACCACACCGTATACTTCGGTATCGTAAGATTCTCTGAACGCTACGGAAAACAGTTCGTCTTTATATTTTTTCTCGGACTCACTCCACTCGCAAAACAGGAGTGCATCACGACCCGTATCATAACGAACCGAAACGGTTCCGTTCCACGGAAACAGGAATAAATATGAATCCAACGGATTATACAAAGTTTTTATGTTTTGGCGTTCCGTATCCCCCGTTGCATCTGACCATTCAAGCAAAGTAAACGTGTATATTTCGTTGTAATCCGTAACGGAAAACATTTTTTCGTCACCTTGCAATTTAGTCAAAACGGGAATTTCCGTGTATCCGTCGCCGTCAATATCTCGGCATTGGACATCAATTGACCTCGCTGTTGTGACCGACGGATTTTTAATTGCCCTCACGGGTGCGGAATTCACAACATCCCAATAAACCATTTCGGTAAAAATCACTCTGTCGGTTTTTCGGCAATCGATAAAAAGCCTTGAATACGAGTTGTGTTCCGCTTTTATAATATCGCTTTGAATTTTAACGACCGATGTAATCGCACCGTCAAGCCGAACCTCGGCATATTTGACAAGTTCACGGTTTTGAGAGAGTGAAAAAAGCCTTAAAAACGATTTCGGAACAGCACCGGTATCGTCAAGGTAAACCAAAACCAAATCATTTTTCAAATCTCCGTTGAAATCCGCAAAACTTTTGGAGTTGCAGTATTCATTGCCCAATGCATCAAGGTTGAATGTGTTATCCGAATTCAAAACCGGTGCATAAATACTGATGATGTAAGTCGTTTTGTTATCAAAGAGCGACCAACTCACGAAAATTTCACACATACCGTCGGAATCGAGATCGCTGAACGAAACATCGAAAACTCCGCTTCCGGCACCTTTGATGTCGGCGGAAATCACCCAATCGCCGTCAACAATTGTCATCAACGCCATGCGAACCGAACTTTCGACCGATGAGTCCGAATAAAAGACGAGTGATTCATCCACATCGTCGCCGTCGATATCGAAGAAGACGAACGAGGACTGAAAATCACCGGAAACAGGCGTTTTCAACTGTATTTTTTCTTTACCTTTGAGTTTCCCGAAAGCCTCTTGAACTTCGCCGTTTTTACCCGACTGAACAGGTGGCGTAAGCAAACTTTCAACCGAAAACAGATTGAGAGAGCAACCCGAACACAAGAGTAAAATTGCAATTGCCGTGATAACAGCCAAAACTTTTTTGATTTTCATGTTACCCTCCCATACTTTTAAAATTCAAGTGCGTGTATTATTTAAGACTGACGTCGACTGTATACGTTCCGAATACCCAACAACTTGGGCTTTTTACCGTAACGAGTGCCGGTAATGTTTGAGATTCGCCATCTTTTAACTCAACGCCCGTAAGATCGACTTCAACGGTAACGGAATCGTCGGTAATTGATTTTAAGGCTTCTTCCGTTCCGACAATAACAACGGATTTATTGAGACCCGAAACGGTATATTCGGCATTACCGTTGCTGTTCAATTTGACTTTGTCGGCGGAAACGGCGAAAAACTCCTGCGTAAATCCGCTCATATCAACCGTAACCGTAAACTTTTCGGTTTTTTCGTTTGCGACAGATGTGTTTACCGCATCGAACACAAACGTGTTGTTACCGGGCGAAAGTTCTTTGAAATCGACGGTACCGACCGAATATTCAAGCATTTTATCGTACTCATCGACCGAAATATTGAATTTCTCACGGGAGGGGGAAACGGTGTATTTAAGCGGTGTTACCGCATAAGTGTCGGGTGCGTTTTTGAATGTTACAACCGTACCGAGTTCTTTAACCCTCAACACGGGAACGGTCAAAACGACTTTTGATATGCTCATCGAAAGAAAATCGAAATCGCTTTTTTCGGCATCATCCAACGGCAGGACTTCGGTTTCTACCGACAAGTTAGAAGTCAAAGAGTCGGAAAGAACATACTTTGCAACAACTCTTTCGACCCTGTTCACCTGTGTTGACGGCCCCGTGACGGTGACGGTGGTATCCGAAAGATTTATATCACCGCAAAAGAACCCCTCTTTGACTATGGGGAAACCGTCTGTAATGATTTCGGGTTCGATAACAAACTGAACCGTTTTTTCGGTGTCAAAATAAACGTCGACCGTCTTTGCCGAAGTTGAAGAAATTGTGTACGGTGCGCTTTCCGAAACGGGTTCCGCCTTCAGTTGCAAAGTTCTGAAACCGGCTGAATCGACATTGTTTGTCAGGGCGGTAACAACAATATCCTCCGCCGACAAATTGGCGGGTGATATTTGATATTTTTTGCCTGTGACGGTAACATCAACGTAAAATTCGGATTCACCGAAAAGTTCGAGTCCGAACTGCGACGGAACGGTTTGGTCGATAGTGACCTTAACGTTTTTTATAACTCTGGTAGTTTGCGGGCTGACGTTAATAACAACCAAAAGCCAAATCACAACGGCGATAAACAGCGACAGCAAAAGCACAAACAAATTGTTGTGAAGAAGGTTGTTAGCCGTTTTTTTACTTTTCATCGCTGTCACCCCCGTTGCGTCTGCGGAATTTTTTGTTACTTTTTTTATTTTTTTCTTTTTTTGTTTTTTCTTTGGAAACAATAAGTTCGCTCAACAAAATCTCACGCAGTTCGCCGATTGTAACATCACGTTTGAGTTCGCCGTTTTTCGCAACCGAAACATAACCGGTTTCTTCGGAAACCACCACAACAACGGCGTCGCTGTGTTCACTCATTCCGATAGCGGCTCTGTGGCGTGTGCCGAGTTCACTGTCCAACGTGGAATTTTGTGTGAGGGGCAAAATGCAACCGGCGGCATACACCCTGCCCTCTTTCACAACTACCGCTCCGTCGTGGAGAGCGGAATTTTTGAAGAAAAGACCGTTAAAAAGTTCAGCGGATGACTGTGCGTCAAGCACCGTGCCGGTGTCGATTATATCCTGCAAAGACGCATCTTTTTCGAAAACGACAAGAGCGCCCGTTTTTGTTTCGCTCATATCAGCGGAAGCCTTGCAAAAATCGTTGACCGTATCGGTAACCGTTTTTTCGTAGTCGATGCCGTTTTTAAAGTTGAAAATCGAAAAACCTTTAATCGACTGACGCCCGAATCTTTCAAGAATTTTTCGAAGTTCGGGTGAAAAAAGAACCACAAGAATAATAAGCGCATTTTCGAAAAGCACCGAAAGAAGATACTCGCTCGCTTCCATTCCGAAAATCTTGACAAGTACATAAATCACCACAAGAAAAGCGATGCCTTTAACAAGTTGGAAGGTGCGTGTATCTCGGATAAGTTTAATTGTTTCGTAAATAACTATTCCGACGAGAAGAATATCCAAAAGGTCGGACATAAAATTAAAACTCATCAAAGCGCCCGCAACTTTGTCGAAATAACTCGATATGGTTTCCATTTTTCACCGCTCCTTAATAAATTAAGCCTATATACTGTAATTATATCATATAAAATCCTTAATTGCAATTTTTCCGATTAAATTTAATAGAATATTTATATCTTTTTTTGAAGTCGAAAAAGAAGGCGAAATCCTTACGGTGCCTGTTTTTTCCGTACCCACAGAACTGTGTGCAAGCGGTGAACAGTGAAAACCGCCTCTTACCGCAACACCGCCCCTGTCGAGCATTGATGCAACCTGTTCGCTGTGAAGACCGTTTATATTGAAACTGAGAACGGGTGCGTAAGCGTTTGTTTTGTCACGCTCGCCGTAAACCTTCACCCCTTTAATGTTTTTCAAACCCTCGAAAATTTCTCGGCACACCGCATTTTCTTTTGATGCGATGTTTTTTATGCCGAGATCTTTCACAACTTTAACTCCCTGTTTCAATCCGCATATCCCCGGAACGTTAAGCGTTCCGCTTTCAAGCCTTTCGGGAAATCCTTTCGGCTGATTCAAATCGAACGATGCGGAACCCGTACCGCCTTGCATAAGCGGTTTAAAGTTGATGTTATTGTGCAGTAACGCACCCGTGCCCATCGGCCCCAACAAACCCTTGTGCCCCGGTACGCAAAGACAGTCTATGCCGTCTTTTTTCATGCTGATCGGGATAACACCCGCACCTTGAGCACCGTCAACAAAAAAGTATGCGCCCCTGCCGTGTGCGATTTCGGACATTTCCCTTAGGGGCAATATATTGCCGAATACATTTGAAACAGCGGTTACGACACAAAGTTTTGTGTCGGGCGTAAACGATTTTTTGAAATTTCCAAGAGTTTTTTCTTTATCCTCGCTCACCGAAAAAACGGAATACGTTATAACCCCCTTTTCTTTGAGCGTGTGAATCGGTCTTGCGACGGAATTGTGTTCAAGCGAAGAAATCACAACGTGATCACCCTTGTTCAAAACACCGTACAGAGCGGTATTTAGAGCGTGTGTGCAGTTCACCGTAAAGCAGACGAATTCACTGCCGTAGCCGTCAAAAAAGCCGTCAAGTGTGTTTCTTGTTTCGTAAACCGCCTCGGCTGTTTTCACCGAAAAAGCATGACCGCTTCTTCCGGGATTCGCACCGTATAAAAACATCGAATTTTTAACGGCGTTAATTACGGATTGCGGTTTCGGATAACTTGTTGCGGCATTATCGAGATAAATCATAAAAAATCACCTAAATCGACGGTACCGGTAACCCTGATACCGTTTCGTTTTAAAATATCAAAACAACGTCTGTCAATATTATTCACATAAATAACATACCCGCACCCCTCATCTTCCTGCGGATGGGGATTGCGGGTCAAATAAGCTTTATAACCGTTTCTTTGCAGAAGATCGCGCCCTTTCATCGCATAGGTCACAGAGCCGACCTTTATACCTTTTTTGCTCATAAAAAAGACCCTCCGTATTTATGCGGAACTTCGACAAACGGAATACTCCGCCGTATGAAGCCCTTGTACATAATATGCGGTAAATCTTTTAATGTTAGACAGTACAAGAGGCTTTTACGGGAAACGAACCTGTAAAAGCCTCTTAAAACGCAATATTAAACCGAATTAAATTTTCTCGATAAGGCACACGCAATGTGCGGATATCCCCTCTTTGCGACCGGTAAAGCCGAGTTTTTCTTCGGTTGTTGCCTTAACGCTGACAAAGTCGGACGTTGTTTCGAGGGCATTCGCAATATTGCAACGCATTTGCTCCGTAAACGGTGCCAACTTCGGCATTTGCGCAATTACGGTTGCATCGATATTCACGACTTTATACCCCTCGGAACGAAGCAACGAGTTGACGTTTTTCAAAAGAACCAAACTGTCGGCACCTTTGTAACGTTCATCGGTATCGGGAAAATGTTTACCGATGTCGCCCAAAGCGGCGGCCCCCAAAAGGCTGTCGGATATCGCATGCAAAAGGACATCGGCATCCGAGTGACCCAAAAGCCCTTTTTCACAAGGGATATCGACACCGCCCAATATACATTTTCTGTTATCCGCAAAAGCGTGAACATCATAACCGTGACCGATTCTCAACATAAGACAACCTCATTTGCAAAGATTTTCAAGACAAGCGAGTTTAACCGAAACGGTAAGAACTTTAACGGCTTTCGAAAGCACGTCGGGTGTCGGGAAAGTTGGTGCAATACGAATATTGCTGTCGGTGGGATCTTTTCCGTAAGGGAATGTTGCACCAACATTTGTAAGTGTAACGCCCGCTTCTTTACAAAGAACCCCTACTCTTGAAGCACTGCCACCGGTAACATCAAGGCTTATGAAATAACCGCCGTTCGGTTCGCTCCATTCGGCAATGCCGAGCCCCGAAAGATCCGCTTTGAGAGTATTCAAAACAGCGTCGAATTTCGGTTTGAGTATTTGTGCGTGGCGTTGCATATGCTCTTTAATACCCTGCACATCTTTAAAGAATTTAACATGGCGAAGCATATTGACTTTATCGTAACTTATAGACTGAATTGTAAGCCTTTTAAGAATGGCATCTACATTTTCAACGGAGGAAGCGAGGCACGCGACACCCGCACCGGGATAAGATATTTTTGAAGTTGAAGCAACTTCGACAATCATATTTTTGTTTTTTTCGGGAAGAACGTCGAATATATTGAGAAGTTCGTCGCCACACTCATTCAAATCGTGAACACAGTATGCGTTATCCCATATAATTCTGAAATCGTCGGCGGCGGTGTTCAAATTCGCAATTCGCTTAACGGTTTCGTCGGAGAAGGTGTAACCTTGAGGGTTTGAATATTTGGGAACACAGAACATACCTTTAACGTGTTCGTCTTTAACGGCGTTTTCAACGGCATCCATATCGGGGCCTTCCGCCGTCATGGGGATATTTATCATTTCGATGCCGAAAAATTCGCATATCGCAAAATGGCGGTCATACCCCGGACACGGGCAAAGGAATTTAACCTTTCCCTGTTGCGACCACGGTTTGAAACCGGCACCTTGATACATACATTGAGAAACGTAATCGAACATCAAAGAAAGGCTTGAGTTACCGCCGATGATGATATTTTCGGGTTTAACGCAAAGAAGATCGGCAAAAAGCCTTTTACATTCCGGAATACCGGAAAGAAGACCGTAATTTCGCACATCAAGGCCCGTTTCGCAACGGAAATCACCGTCATCGAGAACTTTCAGCATACCGTCGGAAATATCAAGTTGATCGGCACCCGGTTTGCCTCGTGACATATCGATGGAAACGCCTTGAGCCTTTAATTCTTCATACTCTTTTTTTACAGATTCAAATTCGGCTTTTAATTCCGCAGCCGTCATTGAAAGATAAGATTTAGCCATAAATATACTCCCTGTTGATAACTAAAATTAAAAATCCGCAGTACCCGTTGTTCTGGGGAAGGGAAGAACGTCACGTATATTGGAAATGCCCGTTAAATACATAATGAGCCTTTCAAATCCGAGACCGAATCCCGCATGATGGGTGCCACCGTAACGGCGGAGGTCAAGATACCACCAATAATCTTCCTCGTTGAGACCCAACTCGTTGATTCTGTCAAGAAGAACATCAAGACGTTCTTCACGCTGACTGCCACCGATGATTTCGCCGATTCCCATAACAAGAAGATCCGCCGCGGCAACCGTTTTGCCATCGTCGTTAAGACGCATATAGAACGCTTTGATCTCCTTGGGATAGTCGGTAACGAAAACGGGTTTTTTGAAAACTTCTTCGGTAAGATATCTTTCGTGCTCCGTTTGAAGGTCGCAACCCCAATGAGCCTTAAACTGGAAGTTATCGTTATTTTTTTCAAGTTCTTTAACGGCATCGGTGTAAGTTACACGTGCAAAATCGGAATTTGCAACGGCTGTAAGACGTTCGATAAGACCTTTGTCGATAAACTTATTGCAAAACTCAAGTTCTTGACCGCAATGTTCGAGAACGTATTTAATGACGAATTTGATCATATCTTCCGCAAGATCCATATCGTCGTTGAGATCGGCAAAAGCGATTTCCGGCTCTATCATCCAAAACTCAGCCGCATGACGCTGTGTGTATGAACGTTCCGCCCTGAATGTGGGGCCGAATGTATATATCTTGCCGAAAGACTGTGCCATAATTTCGCCTTCAAGTTGACCCGAAACGGTAAGGTAAGCGGGTTTGCCGAAGAAATCCTGCGAATAATCGACACCGCCGTCTTCTTTAAGCGGAACATTGTCAAGATCAAACGAGGTCACACGGAACATCTCGCCCGCACCCTCACAGTCGCTACAGGAAATAAGCGGTGTATGGGCATACATAAAGCCTCTTTCCTGGAAAAATTTATGGATGGCGTACGCCGCAACGGAGCGCACTCTGAACGCCGCCGAATATGTGTTTGCTCGCGGACGAAGATGACCCACCGTGCGAAGATATTCAAGTGTATGACGCTTTTTCTGAAGCGGATAATCGGGGGTGGATTCGCCTTCGATTTCGATTTCGGTTGCATTTATTTCAAAAGGCTGTGCGGCATCCGGTGTGAGAATAAGGTTACCTTTTACGATTACCGCCGCACCGACGTTGATTTTGCAAATTTCTTTAAAATTAGAAATTTTGGCATCTTCAAAAACAACTTGCAATCCTTTAAAACAACCGCCGTCGTTTATTTCAAGGAAACCTACGACTTTTGAAGCACGTTGGGTTTTGACCCAACCGCAAACCGTAATTTCACCATTTGTAAATTGCTCTGCGTTTTTATAAAGTTCGGCAATTTCAACACGTTTCATAATTATTTTCCTCCAATATGAGGCTGTAAGAAGTGCAACTTTCCGCAACTTTTTTCAGTCGCAAAAAACCGCTTTCAGCCACTATTACGAATACATAAGCAGAATTATAACAAAATTTAACAACTTTGTAAACTCCTTTTACATTATATTGCAAATTTTTTTTAAAAATTTTGCAATAAGTCCAAAAGTCTGTTGTAAACGTCGCTTTTACTTGTATTTATCGCTTGTATATTGGGAAAAAATGCTGTATAATACCCAGAAGATGATATGTATTTTTTGTTTTTACGGTTTATTCTTGCGAAAGGGCGGTTTTCAACGTGGAAGGTAAAAATATCGCCGTAATCGGCGGCGGCGCTTCGGGTATATGTGCGGCGCTTGAAACAAAATACCGTGACACCTCCGTGAATGTTACGGTTTTTGAACGTTTGCCGAAAACGGCAAAAAAACTCCTCGCAACCGGCAACGGCAGGTGTAACTTTACCAACGAAGACCTCTCCCCCAAACATTTTTACGGTGACACACGTTTTTTGCGTTCCGTTTTGACCTCCCCCTTTGCCGATACCGAGAATTTTTTTCGTTCGTTGGGGGTTCTTTCCTTTCACGAAGACGGCAGGATTTATCCACGCTCGCAACAAGCCGTTTCGGTACGCCTTGCGCTTACCGACAAAGCCGATGAATACGGCGTCGTTTTCAAAACCGACACCGCCGTTACTCAACTGAAAAAAGAAAAACACGGGTTCTCCGTAAACGGCGAATATTTTGATGCCGTAATAGTTTCGGGAGGCGGAAAAGCCTCGCCCGTTCACGGTTCGGACGGCTCTTGTTACGGTTTGCTTAAAAACCTCGGTCACACGGTAACGCCCCTCTACCCCGCACTTTGCGGACTTAAAACAGACGGCAAATTTCTCAACACCTTAAAAGGTGTACGTGCGGAATGTAAAGTCAGCCTGTTTGACGGTTCAAAATTATTGGGCGAGGAATCGGGAGAAGTTCAATTTACCGACAAATCGATTTCCGGCATACCCGTTATGAACCTTTCGCACCTTTGCGAAAACAGAAAACATCTTTTGATAAAACTCGACCTGTGCGAAGAAATTTCTTTTTCGGAACTTTACGAGCATTTTAACACACTTAAAAGAAACTCGCCGAAAAAAGAAACGGAAAACATTCTCGGCGGTATTGTCAATTCGAAAATCGGTTTTGCCGTTCTCAACAAACTGAACATACAAAAAAATGCACCCGTATCCCAAATCCCGCGTGAAAAACTTTCGGATATTTGCAAAACGCTGAAATCGTTTTGCATTAACATATCCGGCACCAAAGGTTTCGACGGTGCCCAAATAACTTGCGGTGGCATAAGCACCGATGAAATCGACCCCGAAACAATGATGTCGAAAATCACCGACGGGCTTTTCGTCTGCGGTGAAATACTCGACATTCACGGCGACTGCGGAGGTTACAACCTTCACCTTGCGTGGACAACGGGAAGGCTTGCGGGAAACGGTGTATACAATTATTTGGAAAAACAAGGATAAGGTAATTTATGATACGACTCAACGAACTTAAAATGCCTTTGGGCGCAACCGAAAGCGAAGTAAAATCCGCCGCCGCAAAGGTTTTGAAAATAGACGAACGCAACATAAAAAGTTTTTCTCTCGCAAGGCGTTCTATCGACTCACGCAAAAAAGACAACATTATACTTGTTTATTCGGTCGAACTCGAAACGGATTTAAACGAAGAAAAAGTCATCGGAAGTTTTCCGCAAAACAAAGCGACAATCACCGAAAAATATGAATATAACGTTCCGGAACCGAAGCGAAAATTCCCCTTGCGACCCGTAATTGCGGGGTTCGGCCCGGCGGGTATGTTTGCGGCGCTGACACTCGCAAAAGCGGGGCTTAAACCCATCGTGCTTGAACGTGGGCATGCAGTTGAAGAACGCACCCGTGACGTTGAAACATTTTGGACTGCCCGAAAACTCAACACGGAATCGAATGTTCAGTTCGGCGAAGGCGGTGCGGGTACTTTTTCCGACGGCAAACTCACAACGGGCATAAAAGACAAACGTTGCAGAGAGGTATTTCTTGAATTCGCCCGATTCGGCGCACCTCCGGAAATCCTTTATTCGGCAACGCCCCACATAGGCACAGACAAACTCAAAACCGTAGTAAAAAATCTGCGTGAAGAAGTTAAAAAACTCGGTGGCGAAGTGCTTTTTGATTCAAAACTTGTCGATATCATTACCGCCAACGGTTATGTTCAAGGTGTCAGTTACCGAAACAAAGACGGTAAAGTGTGCGATATCGAAACCGATGCGCTTATTCTCGCTGTCGGTCATTCCGCAAGAGATACATTTGAGTTGATTTACAAAAAAGGTCTTGAAATAACACAAAAGCCTTTTTCCGTCGGAACGAGAATCGAACATCCGCAAGAACACATAAACAAAGCGCAATACGGCGAACTTTGGAATTCACCGCTCCTTCCCGCCGCTGATTATAAACTCGCCTGCCACCCACCTCACGGCAGAGGGCTTTACACATTTTGTATGTGTCCCGGCGGAACGGTTGTTGCGGCATCTTCGGAAGACGGCGGAATGGTCGTTAACGGTATGAGCGAATATGCCCGTGACAAAGAAAACGCAAACTGTGCTTTACTTGTCGGAATAGAACCGCCGTTTGAAACAGACCACCCCCTCGCCGGTATGTATTTGCAACGTGAGATTGAGCAAAAAGCATTCAAACTCGGCGGCGGTGATTACACCGCACCGGCACAACTTTTGGGTGACTTTTTAAAAGGTACGGAATCCCAAAAAATCGGTGCTGTAACGCCCTCATGCCCAACGGGTGTCACGATGACGGATATACGCCGTGTTTTGCCGAAAAAAGTTACCGACACAATAGCCGGCGCAATTCACGATTTTGACAAAAAACTTAACGGTTTCAATCTCTATGATGCGGTTTTAACCGCACCCGAATCGAGAAGTTCATCCCCCATAAGAATTTGCCGTGATGATCTTTTTCAAGCCACAAAACTTCGTGGGCTTTACCCTGCCGGCGAAGGTGCCGGTTACGCCGGCGGTATAGTTTCGGCGGCGGTCGACGGCATACGCTGTGCCGAAGCGGTTCTCGGCGGAGAATATTGAGAATACATTTTCACTCCGAAGAATATATATCTTCGGGGTGATTTTTTTGAAATTCAAAGTCATTTCGCTCAACACGGCATTCATTTTTACGGCACTTTTGCTCACTGCGGGGTTTGTCGGTGCGTTGACGTTTACGCAAACGGCGATCACCGTAAACAACACATCAAAAAAACTGCCTGTTTACCGTGTGGAAACAGAAGAAAAAAAGATTGCCGTCACTTTCGATGCGGCGTGGAGTGCCGACGACACCGACGAACTTATTGAAATCTTAAAAAAGCACAACGCCAAAGCAACCGTGTTTGCCGTCGGTTCGTGGGTGCGGGAAAATCCCGAAGCGGTGAAAAAATTTTATGATGCCGGTCACGAAATCGGCAACCACTCGAACACACACATTTTATTCGGAACCGCCGACAGAAACACGGTGAAAAGCGAAATCGAAAACTGCAATGCGGAAATCGAAAAAATCACGGGAGAAAAACCGAAACTTGTGCGTGCTCCGTCGGGTGATTACGACAACAAAAGCATCGAGGTCGCCGAAAGTTTGGGAATGAAAATGATTCAATGGGATGTTGACTCTCTCGATTGGAAAAAGCCGTCTGTTGACGAAATGTTTGAGCGGATTGTGAAAAAGACAAAAAACGGCTCGATTTTGCTGTTTCATAACGGTGTTGAAAACACACCTCGTGCGCTTGATAAAATCCTTACCGAATTGCAAAAAGACGGCTACGAATTCGTAACCGTCGGCGAACTGATATACTGGGAAAACTACACTATCGATAACAGCGGGAAGCAGATAAAACTTTAAAACAAGAGTGCTTGACAAGTACACAAATGCGTATTACAATATAGGTGAAATAAGGCAAACCAAATAGACGGTTAGCCTTAAAAGTTTACGAAATAGCCGCTAACTTTCTGAGGGTTGGGCGGTTATTTTTTTATGCTTAAAATGTACCCGATAACAAGCACCATAAGAATTATGATAAATGTTTCTTATTCCACAGCATCACCCCCTTATATTTCAAGGGGGTATATACCCCTTGAAACATCAAAGGGCTAACCGCCTACCGTATAGGCATACCTTATTCCGTTGCACGTTGTAACATATAACGGCAATATCCACAACGGCAAACTCGCAAAAAGTTTGTAATTATACATCCGATATATCGGATAACAGCGAAAAAAATATCGCTAAAACTCCATATTATTCATAAACAAACCGGAAAACATTTCGTCTGTTGAAAGATCAATGTATTCGGCATTTTTCAAATATTCGCAAAGATTGTTTTTTTCGCATGCGAATTTAACCGTACCTTCAAGACTGCTGTTGTTGACAGCAAGGACTTTTTCTTTAAGTTCTTTCGGCAAAAGTCCCGTTTTAACCGCACTGTTTACGTTGAGTTTAGTTGAAAAGCCACCGGAAATATACAGTCTGTGAATATCTTTAAAATCGGCGCCCGCTTTTTTTATAAGTGTAATAATTGCGGAATAAACGGCGGATTTTGCGAGTTGATATTGTCTTATATCCGCCTGCGACAAATACACGCTGTCTGTTATGCGGTATTTTTCGCACTCCATATAGCCTGTTTCGTCAATAATTCGGTGTTCGTGAAGTTCCGATATTATATCAATAAGCCCCGTTGCGCAGATGCCCGCAGGGGGAACATTCCCGACGGTTTCAAAGTACGGTTCTCCGTTTTCGCCAATGTTAAAAGTATACACGGCACCGTCGGATGCGGTCATACCGCAAACTATATTCACACCTTCAAAGCACGGCCCCGCCGCCGCGGAAGTGCATAATGCCGAATTGCGTGAAAATATTACGGTTTCGGCATTTGTTCCCAAATCGACAAGCAAATTATACTTGCCTTTCGGTGGCATTCCGACGAAGTTCATACCCGCAACAAGATCCGCACCCGCAAAAGCGGATATGCACGGCAACGAAATCACGTTGCCGATTTTTTTTATTCCGATTTTTATGCCCGATTCCGTCAAACTGTCGGTAAATCGGGGCTTATACGGTGCAACACCCATCGGCGACGGGTCTGCACCGAACAGAATATGAAGCATCACGGTATTGCCCGAAACATACATATCGGGGGCGGTTTTCAAGCCGAAACTTTCAACCAAAGCGTTTATTTCCGCAACCAAAATATTTTTTAAAGGTTCTGTCGAATGTTTTCGGCAATAGTCTATTCTTGAAATGACATCGGCACCGAACACGGATTGCGGATTTCGGCTTGACACCTTTTTGATGATGGTCGAGGTATCACACGAAACGAGTGCAAGTTCCAAAGTGGTTGTGCCTATATCCAATGCAAAAACAAGATTTTCGCTCATTCCGTCGGTAACTTTTTCGTCGGATCGAGGCGTAACTCCTTCAATTTCGCAAAAAGAGACAACTATGTCGGAATGCACGGTATAACGGCACGACAACATCTCTTTGCCGTCAACAAGCACTTTACACTTTTCACAAACACCCCTGCCTCCGCAAGGGTGTGAGAAATATATTCCGTTTTTTATAAAGACATCCGACAGTCGTTCGCCGTCTGTTGCAATATACGTTCGATTGCCGATTTTCACATTAAACATATTTTAAAAACCACTGTACGCCGTCTGCGTTTAATCAAGAAAATCTTTAAGTTTTTTAGAACGTGACGGATGGCGAAGTTTTCTGAGGGCTTTTGCTTCGATTTGACGGATACGCTCTCTGGTAACATTAAACTCTTTGCCGACTTCTTCAAGCGTTTTCGGATTACCGTCTTCGAGTCCGTAACGGAGGCTTAAAACACGTGCCTCTCTCGGTGTGAGTGTTTTGAGCACTTCCGCCAACTGCTCTCTCATAAGCGCCATAGATGCGGCGTCAACAGGCGCCTGTGCATCGTCATCGGGAATAAAATCACCCAAATGGCTGTCTTCTTCTTCGCCTATGGGCGTTTCAAGTGACACGGGTTCCTGTGCAACACGAAGTATTTCACGCACTTTTTCAACGGACATATCGAGTTTTTCGGCAATTTCTTCAGCCGTGGGATCTCTGCCGTTTTCGTGAAGAAGTTGGCTGTTGGTCTTTTTAACTTTGTTTATCGTTTCAACCATATGAACGGGAATTCTTATAGTTCTCGCTTGGTCGGCGATTGCACGTGTGATTGCCTGACGAATCCACCAAGTGGCATAAGTTGAAAACTTAAATCCTTTTGTATAGTCAAATTTGTCAACCGCTTTAATAAGTCCCAAATTGCCCTCTTGAATAAGGTCGAGGAACTGCATACCTCTGCCGACATATCTTTTGGCAATGCTGACGACAAGACGGAGGTTTGCCTCGGAAAGACGGCGTTTCGCCTCTTGGTCGTTTTCGGAAATCCTTATCGCAAGTTCGATTTCTTCTTCGGAAGTAAGAAGCGGAACTCTGCCGATTTCTTTAAGATAGACTTTTACGGGGTCATCGATAGCAACGTTTTTGGCATCCGCGGGAACATCTTCTTCGCTTGTTTTTGTCGAATCGATATCAAAAGAAAGTGCATCAAGCATTTCTTCACCGATATCGTCAATAATCTCTATGTTGCTGCTTTCGATAAGTTCATAGAGTTTTTCGATATCGTCAACATCAAAACCTTCGATTTCAAGAATTGCGTTGTCGATATCATGGGTAGCGAGTTTACCGCTCACTTTACCTTTTTCGATAAGGGCTTTGATTTGCGGTTTCTTTTCCCAACCTTCCATTAAAAATCACCTTTCTTTTTCACACATTTATTATAAACTTTATTGTTGTTCATCTTTATTTAAAGAACTGAAAAACGCAAGAAAACTTTCATCGCTCATTTGCGAGGGAGTCGGTGCTTCACGTTTTATCTTTTCTTCTTCAAGCACGGTTATGCAGTCCTCACATTCTTTAACGGTGTTGGATACCATCGACTGCTTTGTAAAAAGCCTTGCGACGGCGGCGTTTTCTTCCGTCGTAAGCAATTGCGAAAGATGTAACAAATCCGTGCTTTCGTTTGCCTCAAGACGTGCTTTCAAAACTTTTAAAATCCGCTTGTTAACCGGTGTAACAAAAATATCGTTGTCAAGCCGTTCTTTCAGTATCCGGTAAAACGACGCATTGTTCAAAAGCGTTATAAGAATGGTATCTTCCGCCTTTGCGGCTCTCATATTTTTAACCCTTTGCGGATCGGCTCTTTTTTCCATAGCCTGACTTTGTTTTTGAACATCCGAAAACTCGGATTTCGATTTTTTGTAGTGTTCATTTCGTGATGCCTTGTAAATTTGCTGTAATACGGCATCTTTCGAAACACCCGTTTCATCGGCAAGTTTCATAGCGTATATGTCACGTTCAACCGAATCTGAGGTTGCAAGGTATTTCGAAGCCTCACGCAGAAAACCGACTTTTCCGTCGGGGGTGGCAATTTGGTATTTCGCTCTGATTCTCGAAAGTTCATACTCGGTATTGCTGTCGGCGGAATCCAGAAGTTTCGTAAACATTTCCTTACCGTGATTCCTTATGATTTCATCGGGGTCTTTACCGCCTTGAATTTTGATAACTTTCACTTTAACGCCCGTTTTTGAAAAAAGCGACAAAGCGGATTTGACGGCTTTTTGACCCGGCTCGTCGGAATCGTAACACAGAGCGACCTCGTCGGCATACCTTGAAATAAGGCTGACTTGTTCGGGGGTGAGCGCCGTGCCGAGACCCGCAACCGCAGTTTCAAACCCCGCTTGATGCAAGGCTATAACATCCATATAACCTTCACATAAAATCAATTTTCGTGAATTGCCGTTTTTGGCAAAATTCAAAGCAAAAAGTTCGTTACTTTTTTTGTAAACAAGCGTGTCGGATGTGTTTATATATTTCGGTTTGCTGTCATCCAAAACACGCCCGCCGAACGCCACGACATTACCGCGTAAATCGATAATCGGATAAATAACTTTGTTGCGGAACGCATCGTAATAAAAGCGTTTTCCGTTTTTATCGCTGTACTTTAACAGGTTGGCGGCGATTAGTTCATCACGGTTAAATCCTTTGTTTTTCAAGTGATTTTCCAATGCGTGCCAATCATCCGGTGCGGCACCCAAACCGAAATGTTTTATCATTTTCATCGAAACATTTCTTCGTCGCAGATAATCAAACTGTTTTTTTCCGTTTTCGGTGAACAGAGTTTCGTGAAAAAAACGTGCCGCTTCCCGGTTTGCCGAATATATCCGTCGCCGTAAATTCGCCGTACCGTCATCGAAATTGTTTTCGGGCATTTTTATGCCGGCACGGTCGGCGAGAAATTTCACAGCCTCCACGTAATCGAGATTTTCAATATTTTTTATAAAAGTTATAACATCTCCGCCCGCTCCGCAACCGAAACAGTAATACGACGACGTTTCGGGATAAACGGTGAAAGACGGCGTTTTTTCGTTATGGAAAGGGCAAAGCCCCGTTAAAGTTTTACCTCTCCTACGCAGAGCGACATACCCGGCAACAACCGATTCGATATCGTTACCGTCACGCAACTGTTCTATAAAATCATCGGTAAACCGCATTGCCAAGCATATCACCTCCGTGTGTTGTCAGTTTTTTGATTTGGTTATTTTTTAATTCGGTTATTCTTTGATTCGGTTAGAGAATTTTGAGAAACCGGCGTGAATTCCGAACCGACGCCGTACAAGGGTACGGCGAGTGTGAGGAAACGCACTATTTCGCAAAATTATCAACTTTTTTAGAATTC
>CAYPAB010000008.1:0-6152 GCA_964408605.1 uncultured Eubacteriales bacterium | reverse complement strand
ATTCGGTTAGAGAATTTTGAGAAACCGGCGTGAATTCCGAACCGACGCCGTACAAGGGTACGGCGAGTGTGAGGAAACGCACTATTTCGCAAAATTATCAACCGAATCAGTCGTTCCATGTTTTCGGGATAAATAACTCCCCGAATATTTTAAGAGAATAACTGTCGGACATCCCCGAAATATAGTCGCAAGCGGCACGTTCGGCACCGTCTTTTTTTGAAATATTGTAATAAAATTCGGGCATTTTATGAGGATTGCGGGAAAAATACCTGAAAAGTTCTTTAATCATATTTTCGGCTTTCCCCTCCTCGCTTTTGCAAACGGGATTCGTGTAAACGTATTTGAACATAAACGAGTGAAGCGTGTCGAATGCCTCTTGAACGTCATCGGCAAGTTTTATCTCGTTTTTGGTGTTCTCGATAGTCGACATAATAAGAGTGTTTATTCTTTGCGTTTTCGAAAAGCCCAAAACGAGGCGAATTTCAAGCGGAATATCGTCTTCGCTCATAACACCGCCACGGCAAGCGTCGTCAATATCGTGGTTGATATAAGCGATTTTATCGCTGAGTTTAACGATTCTGCCCTCAAGAGTGTCGGCTTCTTTACCCCTTGTGTGACAAACAATGCCGTCACGCACTTCGTAAGTCAAATTAAGCCCCTCGCCGTTATGTTCAAGTGAATCGACAACTCTTAAACTTTGTTGAAAATGCGTAAATCCGCCTTCAAGAACTACGGAAAGCGCTCTTTCACCGGCATGTCCGAAAGGAGTATGACCCAAATCGTGACCGAGTGCGATAGCCTCGGTTAAATCTTCGTTAAGGTCGAGAGAGCGAGCAATTGTGCGGGCGATTTGCGCAACTTCGAGAGTATGAGTTAAACGTGTTCTGTAATGAACGTTATCGGGAGCCAAAAAGACCTGCGTTTTGTCTTTAAGGCGTCTGAAGGAGGAGCAATGCAATATTCTGTCACGGTCACGCTGAAAAGCGGTACGAACGGGACATTCTTCTTCCATACGTTGACGGCCTTTTGATTTTTCGCAGAGCGTGGCATATTCGGAAAGTGTGTCACGCTCACGCCGAAGCGTTCTTAATCTTATGTTATCGTTCAAGAAATCACCTTCTTAAAGCCCTTACAAATATAAATACAGCACTTTTTTAAAAAACCCTCTTTTTTTGACATTTTTTTATTTTGCGGCGACAATTTCTTCGATTATGTCAAAATTCAGTTTGCCGTTGGTCAAATCTTTAAGTTTTTTGTCAAAAGAGTGTTCCGTGCCTTTTTCAATTCTGAAAGTAACATCAACATTTTCGGAAAAATCGGTATTCATAAGAACACCGCCGAAATCCCTTATAAGCGTTTCGGTTTTGCCGTAAAAAGAATAGTCGCATTTCACCGTGCAAACGCACCACGGCACAAGAGTTACGGTCTCCGCTGCGTCGACAGCGATTTTAGCGGAGTGAGTATATGCCCTCACAAGACCACCGCCACCCAAAAGAATACCGCCGAAATATCGTGTAACGACAACAACGCAGTCGGTAACATCCTCCTGCGTTAACACATTAAGAACGGGCATACCGGCGGTGCCTTGCGGTTCACCGTCGTCGGAATAACGTTTCACGCCACCCTCACGCAGAGAATATGCGTAGACGTTATGTGTGGCATCCCAATGTTTTTTTGAAATTTCGGCAATAAAATCGAGTGCGTCTTTTTCGGTTTTTACGGGTTTTGCGTAACCTATAAAGCGTGATTTTTTTACAATATATTCCTCGGAGGCATAACCGCCGAGAGTTTTGTACGGTTTCATTACAACACCTCTATACATAACTGCATAGCACTTACACGGCACTACACAACGCAAAAAGCCGGTGATAACTCACCGGCTTACTAAGCATATACAACTTACTTAGAGAGGTTATATTTTTTATTGAATCTGTCTACACGTCCGCCGGTATCAACGAGTTTTTGTTTACCTGTAAAGAACGGATGGCATTTTGAGCAGATATCAACGCGCATACCTTCCTTGGTGGAGGCTGTTTCAAGCACAGCACCGCATGCACACTTAACCTGTGTTGCGCCGTATTTAGGATGAAGTCCTTCTTTCATTCTGTAGTCACCTCTTTATTCTTGATAACACATTAGCAGATGAATATTATCACAATACAGTAAAAAAAGCAAGTCTTTTTTCAAAAAAAGTTAAATAAAACTCAAATAATATTACATTTCAATCGGCAAAGAAAGTGTCAAAGCGATTTCTTCCGTATCGGAATAAACTGCCGAGACGACTGTTTTTTGCCCTTCGGTCAAAAACATTTGATAACTCATTGCCTTGGCGCCGACGGTAATCAGTTGCATTTGATGTGAAGCGGAATCAACCGCATCGTATTTTTCACGGTTTACATAGATTTTTATTTCACGGAAATCCTCGCTGTAATCGATATCTTCGATATATTCGCCTTTTTGAGAAAGGAGTTTATATTCTTCGATAACCTCTTGCGATTTCGCTTTCAGCAAATTTTTGTATGAGTCCCGTGACATTGTGAGAACGTAAAAATTATCGTTCGTTGTTGAAGTAATACCGTCGATTTCGCTTATATCGGTTAAAAAAGCGACTTCATCGGCAACAAGGTCTTTGTTGACCGAAATAACAACATTTTCGGAACCTGTTTCGCTTTGGCTTTCGCTGTTTTGCGAAGGTGACGTATTGCCGTGGGTTCCTTCCGTATTACCGCAAGCGCCGAAAATCAAAAGAATCGCAACAACAAATAAAAGTAACGCTGTTTTTTTCATAATGATACCTTACCAAAGTTTTTCGGGGTAAACGCCGTCATCGACAAGAGCCTGAACGGATTTGACAACGTCGGGTTTAT
This sequence comes from uncultured Eubacteriales bacterium, assembly GCA_964408605.1. GTDB lineage: Bacteria > Bacillota > Clostridia > Oscillospirales > Acutalibacteraceae > DTU089. Next base: position 3,285 of record CAYPAB010000008.1, on the reverse strand, counting down.
CTTCTTTATAAGTAACACCGAACCAACGGTCAGCCGTTTCCAAAACGTCAACGGTACATTTCTTTTCATCAAGAAGGTCACGCACCAAAAACGGCAGGAAAAATTCCGATTTAAGCGGATTTGACGGCACTTCGTTTTTAAGGAAATCGACGAAATGACTTTCGATACAGTCGATAAATTCGGGCGGGAAGCACCAGAAATTCATTGAAGCGTAACTGTCTTCGGGAAGTTCGTTCCAATTTTCGCCGTCATCGGTATAAGCGATTTTGCCGTCGACACGTTTAATTTGCGTTCTTTCGACGATATCGACAAGTTTGCCGTCTTCCCCTACCTCGCAAACGCCACGTGAAACGGTGCCGTTGTCGGTAAGAGTGTTTTTGAGGAAATAGCCCGCCATTGCGATCTTGTAGCTATCGCTTGAAAACTCGGTGGACTCGACCCAATTTGCAACTGCGCCGTAAACACCTCTGCCGTAAAAATCATCGGAGTTGATTACCGCAAAAGGCTCGTTTACAACGCCTTTGCAACAATAGACCGCATGAGCCGTTCCCCACGGTTTAACTCTGCCTTCGGGCACTTCAAAGCCTTCGGGAATTTGATCGAGACTTTGAAAGACATATTCTACTTTTATATGTTTTGAAACCTTATCGCCGATAACTTCTCTGAAAAGTTGCTCATTCTCTTTTTTGATGATGAAAACGACTTTGTTGAAACCGCTTTTCAAAGCATCGTAAACAGAATAGTCAATAATAATCGAATTATCGGGTCCGACGGGATCGATCTGCTTCAACCCACCGTAACGGCTACCCATACCTGCCGCAAGGATTACCAAAGTTTTATCCATTAAAACCAACCTTTCAATATACGGACAATATTTTTGTCAGATTCCTTTGTCCGCTAACATAATATCACACAAAAAAATTTTTGTCTATACACAACATTTAATCCGCTGTATTTTTATCGGCAAATCGGCAAAAAGAAAAGCGATATTTATTGACATTTGCGTTATATTTCTTATAATTTACAGTATAATTTACAGTATATTTTAAAGTTCGGTGATTTAATGACAAAACTTATTATCAAACTGTTTTTGAAAAACAAAAGCCCCGAATCGTCATCCGGTCGAGAGGCTTACGGCAGAATCGCAGGTATAGTCGGTATCGTTTGCAACCTGCTTTTGAGCGGTGTGAAATTTTTTATCGGAACGATTTCAAACAGCGTTTCGATAACCGCAGATGCCACAAACAACATAACCGATGCAGGTTCATCGCTCGTTACACTTGTCGGCTTCAGGCTTTCCGAAAAGCCCGCCGACGAAGACCACCCTTACGGCCACGCAAGAATTGAATACATAACGGGACTTATCGTGTCGTTTCTTATACTTCTTATCGGTTGGGATATTTTTAAAACATCGTTTGACAAAATCATTCACCCCGACGAAAGCGTTTTCAGTTGGGTGAGCGTTATTGTTCTTGCGGTTTCGATAACATTAAAACTCTGGCTCAGTGCTTTTAACAAAAAACTCGGCAAAGCGATAAAATCAAAAGCACTTGAAGCGACCGCAGCGGACAGCCGAAACGATTGCATCTCAACCGCCGCCGTTCTCGTTGCGACAATCGTATCTCGTTTCACGGGCTTTAATCTTGACGGATATATGGGTGTCGGTGTTGCCGTGTTCATCATTATTTCCGGCATCGGTCTTGTAAAAGAAACGGTAAGTCCCCTGCTCGGTCAAGCACCGTCTAAAGAACTTTATGAAAAAATCACAAACGAGATATTAAAATACGAAAATGTACTCGGTGTTCATGACCTTATGGTTCACAGTTACGGCCCCGGCAGTTACTTTGCCTCGGCTCACATTGAAATGGATGCCAAAATCAATGTCCTTGTTTGCCACGATACAATGGACACCATCGAACGTGATTTCAAAGAGAACTTCAACATACATCTTGTGGTGCATCTCGATCCGACTGTGCTTGATTCGGAAGAAACAAACGAACTCAAAAAGATTGTTGAAAAAATAATTGCGGATATCGACCCGCAATTAACATTCCATGATTTCAGAGTTGTTTACGGCGACAAAGCCAAAAATGTGCTTTTCGATATAGTAGTTCCGCCGAAATACAAATACTCGGATGCCCAACTCACAGATATGCTCAAAAGCGAAATCAAAAAAGCAGGCAACGGAAACCTTTACGCCGTTATAACCGTTGACCGAGGTTACGGTGAACTTAAAAGCGAAAACGAATAAGACACGAATACCATTAAAACAACCCTCGAATCATCAAAAAACGAGGGTTGTTTTTCATATAAATGCCGAATACGCTATGGATTTTTGAAGTAGTATCAATCTATCGATTCATAATTACTATCCCATCTTTTAACTTCGCCGTTTCTTGCGACCGTATACTGTTCAAGCAAAGGGTACCCTTTATACTTGAGGTATATACTGCAATTATCATATGATTTTTCGGTTATGTATTTGCAAACATCTTCCGAAAGATTTTTGTTATCTTTAATGCAGTTGACAATATATTCAATTGTTTCGGAATCTTTTATATTCGATTCATCGTTTTTATTTACCGACATCCAAATTTCGTCAACTTCATTATTATTCGCAGTCGGAAAAACAAAATCTTTCTTTATGTACGTCAAATTCAACGAACTGTCATCGGGACATACAAATATAAAAGCATCGTTTTCAACAGAGGTTGAAAAATACCGATACGGAGGTATTAAATCACCGAGGGTGTTTCCGTATGATATGTATATTTTATCTTTTAATGTTTCGGGAAAACCGTCACACAAACAGTAGTAGGGTTCCATGCTTGTGGCATTCTTATCAATTGCCCCCATATTGCGATAATGTTGATTGATATCCAACCAATCCAAATAAGTAGTGTTACCGTATACAATTGCCGATACACCATTAAAATCATCGCAAACTGCCGTAGGTTTGGGGTAAGCAAGAAGAAAAGTGATTACCAATACGATAATCGGAATAATAACAAACAATAGTTTTTTCATAAATCCATCACCGTTAATATTCGCTGTTTCGAGGTTGAATATAGTTACTTAACCGTCGCCCTCGCTATACCACTTTCTTTTTTCGTTTTTCAATACCTTTTTTATTTTTTATCGAGAAAAACACAACGGATGTCACATATGCGACATCCGTTATATTTACAATATAATGCAAATCAAACCGCTACAACCGTCGTTTATGATGCGTTCGAGTGTTTCTTGGATTTTTGAGCGGGCATCAACGGGCATATGGCAAAGTTT
>CAYPAB010000007.1:47770-50558 GCA_964408605.1 uncultured Eubacteriales bacterium | reverse complement strand
TACACCGTTCCTTTATTTTGCTCGGATTTATTGACAAGAATGACGTTTTGTTATAAAATAATATGAATTATTATTTCGAAGTATGATTATATAATATACGAAAAGATTTGAAGGCAAGGAGTGAGAAAATGCCTACATACATTGAACCCGTTTCTTCGGAAAGATTCGCCGAACTTTGCGAGGAACTCAAAAGTTACAGTGCCGTTCCCCCCGAATATTTCGACAGATTCGAGGTAAAAAGAGGGTTAAGAAACCGTGACGGCAGCGGTGTTATGGCGGGGCTTACAAAGGTCTGCTCCGTTGAGGGCTATTATATCGACGACGGTGAACGCAAACCCATTGAAGGTCATTTGACTTACAGGGGGATCGACGTAAACGATTTGGTTAACGGCTGTGTTAAAGAAAACCGCTTCGGCTATGAGGAAGTTGCATGGCTGTTGCTTTTCGGCCATCTTCCCACAAGAAAGCAACTTGACGAATTCAGCAAAATTCTTTCGGAATCACGTGAACTTCCCGATGATTTCATTGAAGATATGATTATGAAAGCGCCGTCACCGAATATTATGAACAAACTTGAACGGTCTGTTCTTTCGCTTTATTCGTACGACAGCAATCCCGACGATATTTCCATCGAAAACGTTTTGCGTCAAAGCATCCAGATAATCGCACAACTTCCCACGATCATGACATACGCTTATCAGGTCAAAAGAAGGTATTACCTGAAAAAAAGTATGTATCTTCATCCCATGAAAGAGGGACTTTCCACAGCGGAAACGATCCTTTACAACACACGTTCCGACCGTCGGTATACCGATGAAGAAGCAAAACTTCTCGACCTTTGTTTGATGCTTCACGCCGAACACGGCGGTGGCAACAACTCCGCTTTCGCAACACGTGTGCTCAGTTCCAGCGGAACTGATACTTATGCTGCGATTTCCGCCGGCATCGGTGCGCTCAAGGGCCCCCGTCACGGCGGTGCGAACCATAAAGTTACCGAAATGATGAATTTCATGAAAGAAGATGTCAAGGATATTACCGACGAAGGTCAAGTTGCCGATTTCCTTAAAAAAGTCATAAACAAAGAAGCGGGCGACAGAACCGGTCTTGTTTACGGTATGGGTCACGCCGTGTATACTCTCAGCGATCCCCGTCAGCGCATACTTAAACGTGAAGCGGTAAAACTTGCCGAAAAAACAGGCTTTTCCGACGAGTACAGGGCACTTGAACTTGTTGAAAAACTGACACCCGAAATATTCGCAAGCGAAAAACACAATAACAAGAAAATTTGCGCAAACGTTGACCTTTATTCGGGGCTTATTTATCAAATGCTTAAAATCCCCGAAGATTTATATACACCTCTTTTCGCCGTCGCACGTGTTGCGGGCTGGTCCGCTCACCGTATCGAGGAACTTATTTCGGGCAACAGGGTAATAAGACCCGCTTACAAGAACGTTGCCGTTCCGAAAAATTACGTGGCTATTGACGAAAGAGTCGACGATTTTAAGAAAACATCGGTCTACGTACCCTTAGACGAAAGATAATTTTTCTTTGAAAGGATAAATGTTATGAACAAACTCAAAGGTTCTTCGAATGCGGTAAAAATGAAGCACCTTATAATTATTTTTGCGGTATCGCTCGTTGTTGCGTTGCCTCTCAGGGTGTATCAGTTGATAGCATTGGTAAATCCCGAAAGCGGTTTTTATGATAATTCCGATTTTTCGGTGCCGATTTTATACGGCGTTGCGGCGGTATTCACCGTGTTGATTACCGTTCTTTGTTTTATCAGCAAAAGCATCCCCTCGCCGGAAATGAAAATCGGCAAAAACCCGATTTTGGGAATCGCCTCGCTTTTGGCGGCGGGCGGTATGGCGTGGGATGTTATTACCATCGAAACAAAACTCATCCCTCAAACGGGCGGTTATGTCAACGCCGATATGTTCAAAAGTCTGTTTTCCGTTTATTTGGAAGAAAACGGCGGAACCTTTTTGTTGGCTGAATTTCTTTTTGCGGTTTTATCGGTGCTTTATTTCATCGTGTTTGCCGTGAGCCATTTTGAAGGCAAACCGCATTACAAAAAACTCAAACTTCTTGCGTTGTCTCCTTTGTGTTGGAGTATGGCGGTGCTTGTTTCAAAACTTACAAAAGCGATAAGTTTTATGAAAGTTTCGGAACTTTTATTCGAGATTTTTATGTTTGTGTTTGTAATGCTTTTCTTCCTTACATTTGCCCGAATTTGTTCCGGAGTTTTCACCGAAAACAGCATGTGGGGTGTGTTCGGCTACGGATTTGCGTCATCGTTTTTCGGTGCTCTTGCAACTGTGCCGAGGCTCGTTGTTCTTTTTGCGGGGCTTAATCCGGTCGAAAATTACGAATTTAATGTTTCGTATTTTGCCGTGTCTGTTTTCGTGATTGCGTTTGTCCTTTCCGCAATCGGAATAGGCTTTAAGCACGGTCTTAAAAATATCAAAGCCGTTTCCGAATTGGAACTCCCCGATGATAAAGATGTTGTTGTTAAGGGGAGCGATGTCGCTTATGTTTCGGATTTTGCCGAGGAAGACGAGGTTTCGGAAAACGTTAAAAAAAACAGTGAAACCGTAATAGAAAGTGTTCTCGATTACGAAATCGAAGAAGCACTCGACGATTATTTCGAGGAGATGGAAGCGGGAACCGTCGTCAGAAAAACAGGCGGTTCGAAGATTTCCGACCCCGAAACCGTCGAAGTCGAGGTTGAGGAAAAAACCGAAGATCCCGAAGCCGTAGAAGTCGAGGTTGAGGAAAAAACCGAAGA
>CAYPAB010000007.1:31984-47670 GCA_964408605.1 uncultured Eubacteriales bacterium | reverse complement strand
GTTGAAGTCGAGGTCGAGGAAGAATCGGTTGAAGAATTTTCAGAGGAAGAAAAAACCGAAAAGTACGGTTCGGATGAAAATTTTGTCGAGTTTTCGGAAATGCTTATCGACGATACAGACGAATTCGATGATATAACGGAAGCGGAACCCGTGCAAGAAAAAACGGTTGTTCCCGAAAAAGAAAAATCTTCTTCCGCACGTGAAAAGGAAAAGAAAAAAAACGCAAAAAAAGAAAATTCAAAACAGCATAAAAAGAACAAAAAAAGCAACGGTGAATCGGAAGAACCCATAAAAATCGTGTCACTTGCGGATTTAAAGAAAAAATCGGAATGACCGACTTGCGGGGTAGAAAATGAAAGAAATATTTTTCGGCAATATGGTGACAGCCGCACAGCAGGTATTGGTGCTGTTTCTTCTTGTGGCTGTCGGGTTTGCGGCGGATCGGTTGAATGTTTTTAAAGAGTCGACCGCAAAACTTTCCAATGATTTGCTTTTTTATATAATTACGCCGTCGGTAATAATTCAGTCTTTTATGAATATGGATTTCGACATCAAGACGGCGAGTGCTTTAGGCGTGGCGTTTTTGTGTATGAGTGCCACTCTTACGGTCGGAATGTTGCTTGCGAAACCGTTTTTCAACAAAAACGGCAACGGGGCGGTGTTCAAATATGCCGTGAATTACGGTAATATGGGGTATATGGCGTTGCCTCTTTGCCAATCGATGTTGGGCAGTGAAGGTGTCTTTTACTGTTCGGCGGGTGTTGTGGCGTTCAACATATTCTGTTTTACCCACGGAATATGGCTTATGACAAAAGACAGCGAACATTCGAAGTTCGATTTCAAAAGGCTGTTTTTCAATCCCGGTGTGATATCCGTTTTGATAGGCTTGCCCTTGTTCATTTTCGGTATAGACCCTCCGACGGCGGTGAAGTCGGCGGTGGGGCATGTCGCAAACCTCAATACGCCCGTTGCGATGATTTTCTTCGGGACTTACATAGCGAACACGAACCTTAAAAAGATGTTTGCTTTCCGTGAAAATTATCTTGTCGCATTTTTAAAACTTGTGCTGTTGCCGTGCATAATGTTGGGTGCGTTCAAACTTGTCGGCGTTTCGGGTGCGTTGCTGTCGGCGTGTGTCATTTCCGCATCCGTTCCGAGTGCAAACAACACGGTGATGTTTGCCGCAAAATACGGTAAAGATACGGGTACGGCATCTCAGGTCGTGGCATTTAATTCGGCAATTTCCGTTGTTACCATACCCGTTATGGTGGCATTGAGTCGGTTGTGATTATTATGAAGTTACCGTTTGACGATATATTGCCTTGTGGCATATGCTCTTTTAAAAAGATAGGCGAACTTTTCGAATGTCGTGCAAAATCAAGAGTACCGCAAGGTGCCGAAAGCGTTATAGTTTATCTTTTCCCTTATTGGCTGGGGGAAGAATTTTATGAAAATTCGAATATTTCAAAGTATGCCGTGCCCGCCGATTATCATATAATTGCGGGGGAGTATCTCAAAAGTGCCACGGAGGAACTGAAAAAAACTTATCCCGAAAATCAGTTTGAATATTTTTGTGATAATTCGCCCGTGAATGAAGTTAAAGCCGCCGTTTTATGCGGTTTGGGCGTTAAAGGCGGAAACGGGCTTCTCATTAACGAAAAATACGGCAGTTTTTGTTTTATCGGCGAAATAATTACGGATGCCGTCTTTGATTACGCCGTTCCGAAAGGCGACGGGTGTCTTGACTGCGGTTTGTGTGTTAAAAGTTGCCCCGGCGGTGCTTTGTCGGAAAATCGGGTGGATAAAACAAAATGTCTGTCCGACATAACTCAGCGAAAAGGTGAGTTATCCGATGAACACGCTTCGATGATAAAAAGCGGGGGCTGTGTTTGGGGTTGCGACGTTTGTCAAGACGTTTGCCCCATGAACTCGAATGTATCCGTTACACCGGTGAAAGAGTTTTTCGAAAGTGCCGTTTCGTGCTTTTCGGCGGGTGACAGCGTTGACGGTCGGGCTTACGGTTGGCGGCCGCAAAAGGTCATCGAAAGAAATTTAAACTTTTTAAAATCCGATAATGATTTGAAATAATCTGTACGGGGGATTGCTTTATGAAACTTGTAATCGGAATAGTCAACAGCGACGATGCGGGGGATTTGCTTGCGGAAATCACCAAAGCATCGTTTCAGGCTACAAAACTGTCAACTTCCGGCGGTTTTTTGAAAATGGGGAACGTTACGGTTCTTGTCGGGGTTGAAGATGAAAAAACAGACGAAGTTGTTGAAATATTCAAAAGATGCTGTTCAAGAAGAACGCAGATGATTTCCGCAACACCGCCGTTTTTGGGCGAAGGCTTTATAAGTGCCTCACCGGTGGAAGTGACAATAGGCGGAGCAACACTTTTTGTTGTTGATGTGGATAATTTTATAAAGTTATGATAAATGAAAATTCTTTTTCAACGGGTATTTTAAATGCGGTCAGCGGTTTGTTTGCCGACGGAAGATGCCCTCATGCCGTTCTCATTGACGGCGGCAGCGAAAAACAGCGTGATGAACTTGCTCGTTTTGTCGCCAAAAAAACGGTTTGCGGTAAAGGTGAAATGTCACCGTGCGATGCGTGTGAAAACTGCCGTAAAGCGGATGAAAACATCCATCCCGACATCATTACCGTCACGAAACCCGATGACAGAAAGTTTTTTGTTAAAGCCGATGTTAAAAAAGCGGTTGCGGATTCGCACTTAACACCGAACGAAGCGCAAAAAAAAGTGTTTATTCTTTCCGAAGTGCAACAAATGAACGAGGAATCTCAAAATCTTTTGCTTAAAGTTTTGGAAGAACCGCCGGAGTATATATCGTTTATTCTCACTTCGCAGACGGCAAACGCCGTTATAGGCACGGTACTCAGCCGAGTTGTAAGGTTGCGTTTGGGCAAAAGCGAGGGAACCGAATATTCCGAAAAAGCGGTTGAAACCGTAAAAGCATTGGCAAACGCCGTTTCGAGCGTTTACGAATATGACGTTATAAAGGCCACGTCACCGCTTGACGGCAACAAAAAACTGACCGAGGAAGTGCTGAAACTTTTTGTTGCGGTGCTTCGTGATGCGATTTCTTTGAAATCGGGCGGCGAAATTTTGCTTGACGGGTTAAAAGGTCAAAGCGAAGAACTTGCCGAAAAATGCACGTTGAAAAAACTTTTTGATATGTACGATACTGTTTGCACACTGTACCGTTCGCTTGACGGTAATCCCAATTACACACTCCTTTCGGCGGTGCTGTGTGCAAGACTTAAAAAATAAAAACGGAGTTATATTATGGCAGAAGTTGTTGGAATCAGATTTAAAGAAAACGGTAAAATTTATTATTTCGATCCGAACTCGAAGAAGTTTTCAAAAGGTGAAAAAGTCATTGTCGAAACCGTGCGTGGAATCGAGTGCGGTGAAATAGCAACACCGAACCATGCGGTTGGCGACGATGAGATAGTTCATCCGCTCAAAAAAATAATAAGAGGCGCAAACGACGAGGATATAAAAATCGTTGAGGCAAACCGCAAAAAGGAAAGTGAAGCGTTTGCCTTTTGCGAAAAGAAAGTTGAGCAGTTGGGTCTTGATATGAAACTTGTCGAGGTCGAATGCACTTTCGACGGCAGTAAAATACTTTTCTATTTTACATCCGACGACAGAGTCGATTTCAGAGAACTTGTTAAAATTCTCGCTTCGCAATACAGAACACGCATAGAGATGCGTCAGATCGGTGTTCGTGACGTTTCGAAAATGATCGGCGGTTTGGGTATCTGCGGCAGGCCGTTTTGCTGTTCGCAATTCCTCGACGATTTCCATCCCGTATCGATAAAAATGGCAAAAGAACAGGGTTTGTCGCTTAACCCCACCAAAATCAGTGGAACTTGCGGCAGGCTTCTTTGCTGTCTTAAATATGAGCAGGATTCATACGAATATCTTGCGAAAATCACACCGAGAGTAGGCTCGTTGGTTGACACAAGGGAGGGCAAAGGCACCGTTACGGAAAGCAATTTGCTTACCGGCAAAATCAAGGTTTCTCTTGAAAGGCGACCCGAAGCGATACCGACGGAGTTTTCAAGGAAAGACGTTAAGATAATAAAACGCAAAAAAACATCACAGGAAACCGAAGACGAAAATTACACCGAAGAATAATTGTTGTGCCGTCTTGCCAAAAAAATATAATTTCCTATTGATTTCTGCAAAATATGTGTTACAATTAACTCACATAAAATAACAAGGAGGTTAGACAAATGGCATACAAAATTACAGATGCTTGCATCGCTTGCGGCGCTTGTGCTGCGGATTGCCCCGTAGAAGCAATCTCCGAAGGCGACGGCATTTATGTTATCGACGCCGATAAATGTATCGATTGCGGCGCTTGCGAAGGTAATTGCCCTGTCGGTGCTCCTGTTGCCGAATAATCGCATTCGTGCTGATCGGTTCAACCGAAAAGTCAGGTGATTTCAATCTCGTTTTGAGGTTGAGGTCACCTTTATTTTTTCGGTTTCGGTATCTTTGACTGAAAAAATGTAAAAATTCCGTAAAAGTTAATATTTAAGTATTTGTTTTTATATAAATATATGCTATAATTAGCCGATAATGGATTTTTGTAATTTAATTTGTCTCAAAATCGAAAAAACGGAAGAAAATTATGGCAAAAAAGAAGATTCTCATAATTAAAGGTTCTGCTCGCAAAAACGGTTTTACAAACCGCCTTTGCGAAGAAATACAAAAATATTCGGCAAACGGTGAAATAACCGTTTTCGACACATATAACGAAAGTTTTTTGCCCTGTGACGGTTGCAACTTCTGTGAAAAAAACGGGGAATGCATAAAAACCGATCTTGACATATTTTTCGGTGAATTTGAAAATGCCGACCTCGTGGTTTTCGCAAGCCCCGTTTACAACGGCGGTTTTTCGGCACCGATGAAAGCCCTTTTGGACAGGTTTCAGGTCTATTACACACGCTTTTATTCGGGCGGAAAAGTTCAGCCGATAAAAAAGCGCCGACGGGCGATTTTGGTGGCCGCCGCCGGGCGTGACGGCAAAACTGCCTTCGAATATATGCAAAGCCAACTGAAATGTGCGTTTTCGATTTTGAATACGGAACTTGTCGGTGCCGTGTTGTGCGCACACACGGATACGCATTCGACTTATAACGAAACTCTAAAAGAATTAAAAAGGAGTTTAAACGATGAATAAACGGAAATTCAAAACCGCTGTTGCAATAACCTGCGCTGTCATTTTGCTGGTGTCGGTTTGCATCGGCACGGCATCTTCGGTTTTAAACGATACCGTGTTTAAAAACAACACCCCCACATACGTTGCTCTCAATTCGAAGGTCAACGGTATAATCAAAAACAAAGACGATTACGAGGCGTACATATTGGAAGTGCCGTCGAACGGCGCTCTCGTTGTAAGGCTTGACCACGAGGATTTTGTCGATAATACGAAAACCGCATGGAAAGTGAAAGTTTATAAAATAACAGACAGCGAACCGCACGATTACAAAGAGTTATCGTATACCGAAGTTTTTTGGAGCGATGCAACCTCAAACTGGGGCGAAGTCGGTGTGTCGGCGGGTACATATTGTGTTACCGTAAGTGCCGGTGCATTCTTCCTCGAAACGGAGTTTACGCTCGTTACGATGTTCACGGCAACCGATAACTATGAAAAAGAGCCTAACGACACCCCCGAAGAAGCATCTCCCATACAGGTGAAATACGGTAAATTCGGTGCTTCGCAGGGGCGTGAGGGAACGGCTGATGTCGATTGGTATACTTTTGAACTCACCGAAGACAGTTGCGTCAACGTATCTTTCGCACATGCCGACAAAACATTCCCCACGGTGGGTTGGAACATCACCCTTATGGACAAACAGCAACAAACCATCGCACAACTCACTTCACGTTTGAATGAAACAAGCGTAAAAACGGGCGTGATAGGTCTTAAAAGCGGAACATATTATGTTAAAGTCGATTCGCAGACAAACAATACAACGACGTATACTTTGCTTGTCGGTGCCGATAAAGCGGTCAACAACGAGTTTGAATTGAACGATACTCCGGAAAGCGCAATACTGCTTCCGGCGGATATTACCGTGAGTGGCAGTCTTTCGGACAGACTTTTGGGTCTTGACAAGGACTATTACAAACTTACCGTTCCCGCTGACGGCTACATTGATTTTGAATTCTCGCACGAGTTACTCGAAGGTGACAAAAAAGGCTGGAACATAAGGATCATTAAGCCGGAGGAAGACGGCTCTTATACCGAATTGGTAAGAAAGATCTCGATGTGGAACGAGGGAAAAACTCTTATCGAAAACCTCGGACTTGCCACCGGTGAATATTATGTATGTATTGACGGTGACTCCGTTTCGTATAACAATGCGACCTACAACTGCAAGTGGAGTTTTACGGAGGAAGCAAATTTCGAAAAAGAACCGAACAATACTCCCGAAAGTGCCGAAGACGTTCTTTTCGGTCAAGTATATCGCGGTGCGATAATTTCGACGGATATGACATTTGACGAGGATTATTACAAATTCGAACTTACCGAAGCAACCAGAATGGGCGTTAACTTCGGTCACGAAGCGGGCGTCGGAGGAAATCACTGTTGGACTGTAAGCATTATCAACGAGAACGGCGAAACGGTTGCATCCGTAAAGTCCGCATTGAGCCAGACTCTTGTTCCGATAGATGCCGCCGAATACCCCGCCGGAACGTATTACTTAAAAGTCGAAACAGGCGATTACGGTTCGGAAATACCCTATAATTTCATACTTATAAGGTGATTGAAAATTGAAAAAAACAATTGCTTTTTTGCTTGCCGTTTCGCTGATTTTGATGTCGGGATGCGGTGCGGTTAAAAAGAACGGGAAGAACGGCTCGGTCATTGCGGTGTCGTTCTACCCCGTGTATATATTCACATTGAATCTTGTGAAAGGGATAGACACCGTCGATGTTCGCTGTATGGCACAGCAAAACACGGGTTGCCTTCACGATTATACCTTGACAGCACGTGACGCAAGGCTTTTGAACGATGCCGATGTGTTTGTAATAAGCGGTGCCGGTATGGAAACTTTTCTTGACGATTTGGAAGAAACCACCGAAAATTTACCCGTTATAGATTCTTCCGTCGGGATAGAACTTCTGTGCGGTGATTCTCACGAACACGAAGATGAACACGGCGAAACCGATCACTTGGGTCATTCGCACGAACACGGCGAAAATTCGCATATCTGGATGTCGGTTGAAAATGCCGAAAAGCAGGTTATCAACATAAAAGACGGGCTTTTAAAAGTCTTTCCGCAACACGAAAACGAAATCAACGCAAACTGCGAAGAATATCTTGAAAGACTCCGTTTGCTCAAAACGGAGATTCAATCGGCGAGCGACTGTTTGAAAGGTGAAAACGTCATAACGTTTCATGCCGCTTACGACTACGCATCACGTGAAATCGGTTTTAATGTGATTGCCACCGTCGAAAGTGACGAGGGCGGTGAGCCTTCGGCGAAAGAACTTGCCCGTCTGTGCGATGAAATTCGTGAAAACAACGTTAAAGCACTTTTTATCGAGCCGGAATATGACGGCAATGCGGCACAGATTCTCGCAACGGAAACAGGTGCCGAAATATATGTTTTGAATCCCGTTGTCAAGGGCGACGGTGTACTGACCGCATATGAGGATATAATGCGGGAGAATATTGAAATAATGAAAAAGGCGGTGAAATAATGGCTTCCGAAAACGGCTGCGGACTTTGTAAAATATCGGTTAATAATATCAGCGTTAAAAAGAACGGCGCCGTTCTTCTTTCGGATGTGTCATTTGAACTGCATTGCGGTGAACTGACGGCGGTAATCGGCGTGAACGGTGCGGGAAAAACAACGCTTGTTAAGTCGATTCTCGGCGAGATTCCCCACGAGGGAAATGTAAGTTACAAATCGCATTGCGGTGACGAAATTCAAAAAATCACCGTCGGTTATGTGCCTCAACACCTCGATTTTGACCGTTCGGCACCTGTGAGTGTCGAAGATTTTCTTCTTGTCGGCAGAACGTCTTCGCCCGTGTGCTTTTTGAAAAACAAAAAAGTCTCCGCCGATATCGACAAAGCGCTTGAATCGGTCGGCTGTCTTGACCTCAAAAAACGCAAACTCGGTGAACTGTCGGGCGGTGAACTTCAAAGGGTGATGCTTGTCAATGCACTTTATCCGCTACCCGAACTTCTTATTTTGGATGAACCGGTTTCGGGTGTTGATGTTGCCGGAAGCGAGAAGTTTTACGAGGCGATTTTAAATCTTAAACAAAATTATCATATAGCGATTGCGATGGTTTCGCACGATCTCGGAATCGTCGGCGATTTTGCGGACAATGTTGTGCTGATCAACAAAACTGTGCTTAAAAGCGGTACCGCCAAAGAGGTGTTTGACTCGAAAGAGTTTAAAAACGTTTTTTTCAGCGTACCCGATAAGGGGGTGCGGAAATGAATACGGTTTACGCTTTCTTCGGTTCGGTGCTTCCGTTTGCGTGGGCAGACTATAAATTTATGATAAACGCCTTGATTGCGGTGGTTCTCATAACGCCTTTAATGGGGATTTTGGGAACGATGGCGGTCAACAACAAAATGGCGTTCTTTTCCGATGCTTTGGGTCACAGTGCCTTTACCGGCATTGCTCTGGGTGTGCTTTTGGGTGTGAAAAACGAGTTGATATCGCTTATCGCCTTCGGCGTATTTGTGGCTCTCGTTATAACAAAAGTTAAAAATAAAGGCAACGCTTCTTCCGACACCGTCATAAGCGTGTTTTCCTCGACGAGCGTTGCGTTGGGTCTTTTGATTCTTTCTTACGGTGGCAGTTTTTCAAAATACAGTTCATACCTTGTCGGCGATATTTTAAGTATATCCGAACGTGAACTGTTGGGTTTGTTTTTAACGCTTATCTGCGTTTGCGTTATTTGGGCGTTCATTTTCAACAAATTGCTCATAATTTCCGTGAACAGAGAACTTGCGGCAAGCAGAGGCATAAAAACCGCACTTTACGAAAATATTTTCGTTGTTGTCGTTGCCGTGGTTGTTATGATTTCCATAAAATGGGTGGGCATCCTTCTCATAAATTCGCTTTTGATATTGCCGTCGGCATCGGCGAGGAATATTTCACGAAATTCACGGCAGTATCTTCTGTCGTCTGTTATGATATCGCTTGTTTGCGGTGTAGCGGGTCTTTTGATATCGTTTTACGCCGACACTTCGGCGGGCGCCACAATAGTCACGGTTTCGGCTGCGGCGTTCTTCATAACATATTTGTTCAGAAAAAAATAATCCCGAAAGGAATGTATATATATGTTGTTTTCACAGGACATAGGCGTTGATCTCGGAACCGCCAACACATTGGTTTTTGTTAAGGGTAAAGGCATCGTTATAAGGGAGCCGTCGGTTGTTGCGGTCGATGAAAGAACGAATCCGAAAACGGTTGTTGCGGTTGGCGCGGATGCCAAAAGAATGATAGGCAGAACGCCCGGCTCAATTACAGCGGTGCGTCCTCTTAAAGACGGTGTAATTGCCGATTTCGATATGACTTCGGATATGCTCAAAGCCTTTATAAAAAGGGCAATAAGCGGTTCGCCTTTTAACAGGGCAAGGGTTATGATATGTATTCCGTCGGGCGTTACCGAAGTTGAACGCAGGGCGGTGCACGATGCCGCTAAAAGCGCGGGTGCAAGGTATGTAAGTTTGATTGAAGAACCTATGGCCGCCGCGATCGGCGCGGGGCTTCCCGTACTTGAGGCAACCGGCAGTATGATTGTTGATATCGGCGGCGGAACCTCCGAAGTTGCTGTCATATCACTCGGTGACATAGTAACGGCAAAATCCGTAAGGGTCGCCGGTGACAATTTCGACGAAGCGATAATATCTTATGTTAAAAGAACATTCAACCTTCTTATAGGCGAACGCTCGGCGGAGGATATCAAACTCAAATTGGGCTCCGCATATCCTTACGAGGGCGAGGCCGCTATGGAAATCAAAGGCAGAAACCTCATCGACGGTTTGCCGAAATCGGTTGAAATTACGAGCGAACAGGTGCGTCAGGCTCTTGCCGACCCCGTTGACGAAATTCTCGATTCCATACGTTACACTCTCGACAGAACACCGCCGGAACTTTCCGCCGATATTATCGAACGTGGCATTACCCTTACGGGTGGCGGTGCATTGCTTCGAGGACTTGATAAACTCATTTCGACCGAAACGGGTATGCCCGTAAACGTTGCCGAAAATCCTCTTGACTGTGTCGTTCGCGGAACGGGTATATGTCTTGAAAAGGATCTTTTGGGTTTCAACAGAAAATAAGGTGACGTAACAATGAAAAGATTTTTACGAAGCGGCGGCTTTAAAATGCTTGTTGTTATCGCCACGGTGGTTTTTCTCGGTGTGCTGTGTGCGGCGGTGAGCAACAACGCATCTTCGCCCATAACATCCGCCATAGGCACGGTCTTTTCACCGCTTCAAAAACTGTCGTCGGCAATAGCGGACAGTCTTGACGGCGTGACTGTGTCGTTTACTTCCTCAAAACAGTATAAAGCGGAAAACGACAAACTCCGCAATGAACTTGAGGAATACAGAAAAAAACTTGCGAATTACAACGATATGAAAAAGAAAGTTGACGCATACGAAAACTTTTACGGAATAAAACAGAAAAATCCCGATTACGAATTCAGTTACGGTTCGGTTATTTCACGTGATGCGGCGGATGTGTACGACTCTTTCGTTTTGAATATCGGTTCAAAAGACGGCGTATCCGTCGATGACCCCGTAATTTACGGCGAATACGTTGTCGGCGTTGTAAAAAAAGTGAATTATTCGACTTGCGTGGTTTATTCGGTACTTGACCCTCGTGTTAATATCGGCGCATTCGAATCGGCAACACGTGAGTACGGTTATGTCAGCGGTGACGCCGTGCTGTACGGCGAAGGTAAATGTAAACTTTACGGGCTCGATTCTTCAACATCCGTTGTCAGCGGAGGTGTCGTTTGCACATCGGGTGCCGGTGGCGTTTTTCCCGACGGGCTGATAATAGGCGAGGTCACGGCGGTGAAAAACGATGAAGTTTCCGCATCGTTCTATGCGGAAATAAAGCCCTTTGCCGATACTTCGACAATCAGCGACGTTTTCGTCATAACAGCGTTTGAAGGTCAGGGCGAAGGCGAAATCAAACAGTAAAATCCATTTGAAAAGAGGTGGCACCCTTGCATTACGGCAACAACAAACCTAAATATATACGTTATCTTATTTATGTGGCTGTAATTACACTTGCGGCGGTTTTGCAAAATTCCGCAAGCGGAATATCCGACTTTTTCGGTGCGAGGGTATTTTATGTTTTGCCCGCCTGTGTGTGTATCTCCATGTTCGAAAGGGAAGTTGCGGCGGCTGTTTTCGGCGCTTATGCCGGTGTTTTGTTAGATGTCAGTTCCGCAAACGACGGGTTTAACGCCGTGGTACTGCTTCTTCTTTGTGCAACGGCGAGTTTGCTTATAAGCCACTTTATGAGGAATAATATATTGACCGCTTTTGTAATAGGAGCGGGTGCGGTTTTCGTGTATACGCTTGTTTATATAATTGTTAATCTGCTCGTTTGCGGTGCGGGTCTTTCCGTGAAACATTTTTTCACGTTCTATCTTGCGTCGGGTGTATGTACGCTTGTTTTTATTCCCGTGTTCTATTTTCTTACGGCGCATCTGTACGATGCTCACAAAACGACAGATGAATAAGGTGCATATAAATGTCTATTGAATTAAGGAAAAAAAGAAGAATAGCGGGCTTGGTGGTTATAGCCGTTTGTTTTACGGCGCTCATTTTGGCTCTTGTGAAAACGCAGATAATCGACGGCGACGAATATAAAGCCGCCGCAAAAAGCCTTGCCGTGTCAAGCAACACCGTGAAATCCGACCGTGGCGAAATTCTCGACTGCAACGGAAATCCGCTTGTTACGAACAGGCAGGGCAATTCCGTTGTGTTTAAATATGCCGAATTTCCCGAATCGAAAAATCAGCCGGCAAGAAACGAACTCATTTTTTCTCTTATAAAACTTTTTGAAAAAAACAACTTGGAATGGATAGACCGTTTGCCTTTGGTTTATGTCGGCAATACGTTGGTTGTTGATAAAGAAAAGAAAAAAGAGTTTGAATATATGGTTTCCGAAAATATGCTTGAACTCGAAAAAGGTGTGAACGCCTCCGCCGAGGAATGTCTTGACGCACTTATTGAGCGATACGGTCTTGACGGCTATTCAAGAACGGATGCCCGAAAAATCGCATCTGTTTGTTTCGGTATGAAATATCTTTCTTTTTCGGTTTCAACACCTTATACTTTTGCCGAGGATGTTCCCACTCAAACCGTTTCGGTCATTATGGAAATGAGCGAAACATACCCCGGAGTCGAAGCGGAAAGTATGAGTTACCGTGAATACAGCGACAAAACAAGTTTTTCGCATATTTTGGGGGTTGTCGGTTCCATAAGTTCCGAAGAATATGAAAAAGAATCCGCAAAACTTAACGAAAAACTCAACGACGATTCGCTTACGGCAACCGAAATAACCGAAATCAAAAACAATGCGTATTCGCTTGACGACAGTTACGGCAAAAGCGGTATTGAAGGTGCGATGGAACAGTATCTTCGTGGCAGAAACGGAATCAAACACATAACGACCGCTTCCGACGGAAGCGTTTCCGAAGAATATTATGTCAAGCCGGAGCAGGGCGACACGGTTGTTACCACTATAGATGCAGAACTTCAAAAGGTTGCGACCGAGGCCCTTCAAGAAATGCTTAAAGACAATAAAAATTCATCTTATTTCGGCACAGCGGGTGCTATGGTTGTGCTCAACTGCAAAACAGGTGCTGTTTTGGCGAACGTGTCACTTCCGACTTACGATATAACACGTTATTATACCGATTACGACAAACTTGCGTCGGATACCGAAAGCCCGTTGTGGAATCGTGGTCTTCAAAGTGCCTATGCACCCGGTTCCACCCTGAAGCCCGCCATTGCGCTTGCCGCATTGGAGGAAAACAAAATAACCGAAAACAGCACGTGCTATTGCGGTGCTTCGTATGTTTTGGGAGATGTTACTTTTAAATGTCTTTCAAATCACGGATATATAAACGTCACAACGGCACTTCAAAAATCGTGCAATATTTTCTTTTTTGAAATGGGCGTTGCGCTCGGAATCGATAAGATGAACAAATACTGCAATCTTTTGGGATTGGGTCAAAAAACAGGCATAGAACTTCCCGAAGCGGAGGGAATGCTTGCAAGTGTCGCCAACAAAGAGGCGGCGGGTCAAGTGTGGCTTCCCGGTGATACGGTGCAGGCGGCAATCGGTCAGTCGGATAACTTGTTTACGCCGTTGCAACTTGCAAACTACTGTGCGACAATAGCGAACGGCGGAACACGTTATAAACCGTATATCGTCAAGTCCGTTCTGTCGTCGGATATGTCAAAAGTTGTTTACGAAACGGAACCGACCGTTTTGAATACTCTCAACGTCAGCGAAAAGAACCTCAATACCGTAAAAAAAGGTATGCGTGAGGTTATTTCACTCGGTTCGTGCAGTTATTATTTTGATGACTGCATAGTTGAAGCCGCCGGCAAAACAGGTACATCACAGTTGAAAAGAACTACAAAATCCGGTGTCACGATGGATTGCAACAACGGTTTTTTCATTTCGTTTGCACCTTATGACGATCCGGAAATCGCCATAGCGATAGTCGCGGAAAACGCTTTGAGCGGAAGCAAAACATCGCAGGCGGCAGTCCCCGTATACAATTACTATTTCAGCCAAAAAACAAGTTATGATACGGAGCAAACACCGAATACTCTTATTCCGTAAGGTGACGGGAGTCATTAAGGAAGTGAATTTATGAAAATTATTACTGTCGCATCGGCAAAAGGCGGTGTGGGAAAATCCACTTTTTGCTGTGGCGTGGGGCAAATGCTTGCGGCACACGGCAAAAAAGTCCTTCTTGCCGATATGGATATCGGCGTAAGAAGTCTTGATATACTTTTGGGTGTGTCCGAAAAAACCGTCTACAATTGGGGCGATATAATCAAAGGCAATTGCGACTGCGAAAATGCGGTTGCGAAAATTTCCGAAAATTTGTTTCTGTTGCCCGCACCCGTTGATTTCGGCTCGGAATATACTTCGGAGGAATTTAAAAAACTGACGGATTATTTCGGTAAAAAATTCGATTATATTTTTCTTGATGCACCTGCGGGGCTTGAAAGCGGTTTTGCCCTCGCAACCGCCGTTTCCGACAGTTGCATTATTATGTCAACGCCCGATACCGTCAGCGTCAGAGCCGCTTCGTACGCTTCCGAAAACGTGCGAAAAGTCGGGGTGAACAATGTCAGACTTGTTATTAACAGATACAACAAAAAAGTTCATAAATCAATAGATGTCGATGAAATTATCGATACGGTCGGGGCACGTCTTTTGGGGATTATTCCCGAATCGCAGGAGATCTACCGCTCGGCGAACGGCGGGCGAATTTCAGCCGACAGCAAAGCGAGTCAGTCGTTTTTGAGAATATCAAAACGCATACTCGGTGAAAATGTTCCGTTCAGAGCAAAAAATTTTTAGTTTTTTGTTGACAAGAAAAAAATTCGTAATATAATTAAGATGCCGAAGAAAAGTTGCAACACTTCGTGCCGAAAATAAAACAGGGGAGCCGACGGACGTCAGCTGAGATAGAAAACATCCCTTTTCTGACCCTATTAACCTGATGCGGATAATGCCGCCGTAGGAAAAATATCTCTGTAATTCTCTCCTTACGGTTGTGTGTCACCGCAAGGGGATTTTATTTTACGGAGATTTTATTCTATTCGGAGGAAAATATCGTGGAATCAAAAACAAAAAGTAAAAAACAAAAAACACGTCGCCTTGCCGAAAGCGCCGTGATGCTCGCTCTTTCAACCGTTCTTTCTGAAATTGCGGTGTTTAAACTGCCGTACGGCGGAAGCGTGACATTGTTCAGCCAATTGCCGATGATAGTCATATCTTACCGCTACGGTGTAAAGTGGGGCAGTATGGCAGGACTATTGTCGGCGGTTATTCAAATGCTTTTCGGACTCGAAAACTTTACTTATGTCAGCGGACTCATACCGTATCTTATATTGGTTTTTGCCGATTACATTGTCGCTTTCGGCGTTTTGGGTCTCGGCGGAATGTTTAAAAACAAAATAAAAAATCAAGCGGTTGCCTTAACAACAGGTGGTATAGTCGCTTCGCTTGTTCGGTATCTGTGCCACTTTGTGAGCGGTGTTACAATTTGGCAAAGTTATGCCGAAGGTATGTCGGTATGGAAATATTCGCTTACTTATAACGGAAGTTATATGATTCCGGAACTGATTATTACGGCGGTGGGCACAATAATCGTGGGTTCCGTTTTCGATTTGACCTCACCCGAAATCAAAACCTTAAAGCGCTCACAACACACGGAAAGTAAATAATTTGTAAAACCTCACTGCGAATTTGCGATTTTATTTGAAATTTGTACTGTTTGGTGTTAGAATGAAATTACATTTTTCAAAGGAGGTTTTTCCTTGGAAGACAACAATTTATTGAACGGCAACGAAAATATCGAAAACGGTATCGAAAACACCGCCGAAAGCGGTATTGAAAAC
>CAYPAB010000007.1:0-31884 GCA_964408605.1 uncultured Eubacteriales bacterium | reverse complement strand
ATTGAAAACGATGTTGAAATCGGTGTTGAAACCGCTGCCGAAAGTCAATCTTCCGATGCTCTTAACGAGGAGTTGGAGCAAATTGCGGAAACATTTCGCGAGGAACTCAAAAAGGCGCAAAGCGACTTGACGTCGGATGAAAACGCAGTCGAAGACGGTTGCGAAAATGCCGATAGCACCGAAGGTGATGCCGACGAAAACGGTGGCGGTGATGACTGCACCGAGAACGGCGAGTTTTCCGAAGAAGATCTTTGTGTGCGTTGCGGTAAGGCACCGCGAGACAAAGAATACGGTGAAAATTACGAATACTGTGGGGAATGCCGTGAAAAAATGCGTCATATCCGCATAAGTTTTGCCGATGTTTTGGTAGCGGTGCTTTTGATCGCAACGGCAGTTCTGTCGGTTCTTGCTTTTTCGAAAGATTTTGCGGGGTATTACAGCGTGTATAAAGCCAAAACATATAAAAACGAAAATATGTTGGATTCCGCAATAAACTCATACGATGAAGCGATAAGTTATTTTGAAAACAAAAACGTCAATGCAAAAAGGCTCTATTTGGAAAGTGCCGAACTGATTTTCAAAACAATGCCGGAGGGTACCGCCTCAATGGGCGAGGTTTCCGACCGAATCGCAAAGGCGTTGGAAGGCGGAGCGTATAAATGTCCCGTGTTTAAAAACAGTTTGAAGTTGCGTTCCGAAAGCCTTACTCTTTACGGAACAATGGAGCAGTTTTACAACCTCGTCAACAGCAACGAGTATGCAAATTACTCAATCGGTAACGAGGAAATGTATAATTCCGTTATGAAAAAAATCGAGGCTTTGGTAGGAACACAACTGTCGATAAAATCAATTGACGGCAAAACAGAGGAAACCGTTACCGTAAACGAGGGCGCTGTGCGTTTTTGTCAATATATGTTCGCATACACTTCCGGAAAATTTGACGAAGCCGACACGTATCTTGAAAAAGTTGCGGAACTCGAACCCGATTATCTGTGGATTTACGCATACGAAATGTGTTCGATCCACATTGAAAACGGCGAATATGAAAAAGCCGAAACGGTCGCTCAAGCCATACTTGACAATAACAAAGAAGAATCCGACGGTTACGCTGTTTATTCAACGGTCGCAAGGCTTAAAGGCGACAGCAAAAAAGCAATCGAATGGGCGGATAAAGGTTTGAAATTCACCCCTGCGGATGCCGAACTTTTGCGTGTGAAATCCATGGCGTGTGTTGCCGACGGCGATATTGAAAACGCCGAAAAGGTAATTGACGAGGCGTTACAGAACAACGCATACGGGCTTTTGTATTTTACCGCAATTGTAATTAAAAACGAAGCGGGCGACAGCGAAACCGTAAACGAACTTTTGACTGCTCTTGAAAACGGCGGTCTGTCGCTAACGGATAAAATGAACGATTACCTCAGCGGAAAGATAACCGCACAGCAAATGTTTACGGAAGGTTCGGGTGATGTGGAATGACAACTGTATATGTAATTACACGCTGCTTGACTTTTTTCGGTGCGATGCTCAGAAATTTTTGGGAACAAATTGTTTGTAAAATTTGCAAAATTCCCGCCGAAGATGTCAGTGTGTTTAAAAATTCCGAACTTTGCGGGCACGTTGAACATCACGTCATATACAGGAAACGTGATGCGTTTTTGATGTGTTTTGTGCCGTTCGCACTCAATTTCGTTTTGGCGTGTTGCTTTTTGACAATGGGGTCATACCGTGTAGTTTATATGGGTGACACGGGAACGTATCAGGCGGTCATCTTTTTGTGGTTGGGTATATCCTGTGCCGCAAACTGTGTGCCGTCTTTTGAAGATATGCTGGCATTCAAAGACTGTATTTACGGCGGAAAAAACCGTTTGCTTAAAATCATATTCGCACCGTTCTTTGCGGTAATATGTGCGGGTGCCTGTTTGGAAAGGTATTCTTTGACCTTTTTGCTTTCAATAGGCTTCGCCGTAGGTTTTCCCTATGCCGTTAATGTTGTTTTCGGAATTATCGATCTCATAATATAAAAATTCGGGGATGTTAAAAAAGCAGACCGCATAAAACAGTATAATGCGAAGGGGCTCTATGGGTGTGAATAACACCTATAGAACCCCTTAACTAATTTTAAAAATCAACTGACACAAAATATTTAATGTTTTATGCTACGAACAAAACTCGCCACACGATGTACCTCCGTCACCTTAGTGTACGCCGTCGGGCAAAAAAACAAGGCTCACGCCTTGTTTTTTTGCTCGTTTTGTCCGTTCTGCATCTTTTTTTCGATTCCCTTACAACGCCTTATTTTATTACATTATATTTTGAGTAAGCACTATTTCGTTTTCATCGGTAAACGTTGCGATTATTCCGTTTCGGTGAGCGGTTGAAAAAACAGGCACTTTCGCAACCATTGTAAGATTCCATTTGACGTTCGGATAAATTTTACCGATTTGATTTGTGCATATTGCCGTTTCCGGCTTTAAAATTCGAAGAAAACTTGCGGAGGAAGACCCGTAATAACCGTGATGCCCGATTTTTAAAAGGTCGATATCGCCTATTTCTTCGGCATAGCGATCTTCAAGACCCGTGCTTGCGGTGAAATCGGCGGCGAGAAACGCCGATTTTTTGCCTTTTGTGACTTTCAGCCCCAAACTGTTGGCATTTTCGCCGTTGCCTTTCAGTTCTTCGGGCGTTACCGTGTTAAAAAATTTTAACGTGAAATCGCCGAAATTAAAGTCGGTGTTCGGAATATCGCAGACGATCGGAATGTTCTTTTTTTCCAACGCCTCAATGATATCTCTGTACATTTGCTCGTTGCCCCAATTTTCTTTATCGAGTTCGGTGACTGACGAAGCATCGTATTCTTTAATGTATGCACAGCCTATTTCAATATCGGGGCAGTTTATTATTTCGGTGAAATTTCCCGCATGGTCATAGTGCATGTGCGTTGCAACGATAAAATCGAGTTTTACTTTTCCGTTTTCGTCGGATGCCGTCTTTTTCAGATAATTTATAACTTCGTCACGGTAGCCTTTGTAGGCTGTTTTACGGCGTGGGTTCTCGTTGCCCTCGCCCGAATCGACCATGGCGAATCTGCCGTTGCTTTCCAAAAGAATGCAGTCGGAGTTTGCGGTGTTGAGAAAATGTATTCTGTCATTCCCCGACGAATAAGTAAAGGTTTCATCGGATATCGGCACATCGGAAACATAACGGTTGTCGATAACGAGAGTTATAATGTCAAGAATAAAAACTGAAAGCATAATCCCCGTTACGAGCCAAGTTGCGATAACTCTTGCGATTTTTCCTTTATCGTGTTTTTTCATCGGCAACACTCCTTTCTTTTGAAAAGGCGTGTGTTTTACCGCAAAAATACACAATAAAAAGGTAAATCACAACAGCCGTGAATATATCGGTAAAAATAAACGGAAGCGTCGAAACGACAAAAACCGCAACGGGCATAATTTTGTGCGTTTTAAAAACCGAGCCGATTGTTTTAAACGGTGTGTTTTGCCATGCGCTGACAATAAGCATGGCACCCGCACTGTGAACGGGAAGCCTCAAAACGAGTTGCGGAAAAAGAATCAGGAAAACCGCAGACACGGTAAGAGCGGTAACGCAAGAAACAACACCGTATCCTCTCGTGGAGTAACGCCGTAACGGAAGCCCCGAAACAGCGCCGTTTAAAGCGTTCGCCGTAAACATCCCTTCGGATTTTCCGTGCATTTTAACGGAGGAACACCCGAAAAGGATGAAACCTATTGCAAATGCGTTTTTTATTATCGAGGGGATTTCCACGGGCGAAAATCCCGAAACAGGTGACGGAATGTTTTTTACCGCCTCCGCAACAGTCAAAAAACCGACTTCGTTTACGGTCGTCAGTTCTTTTTGCGGATTTAAAAACAGATTTAAAACCAACGGAATAAACACCGTTATAAATTCCGCCGGAACATATTGGTTCGCCTTGCGGAATTTGAACGGATAAGTTATCATCATAAAAAGTGTGACCGTGCCGTAAAGCAAACCTCTGAAGTTCGGGTGGAATCCCAAAGAACGGTAAGATTTGAGCATTTCAATCGGCGTCGAGCCGGAAGCACCTATGCCGAAATAATCGTTCGTGAGCAAAACCGTGACACCGACGGCGAGGCTCAGCGTTGCCGCGGCGGAAACCGAATCGGGTATTTCGATGCTTTTCGGGATTTTTGTCAACAGCATAAAAACAACAGCACCCGCCGTTACGGAAATAAACGCCGAAACAGGCGAAGAATCTGCGAAAATATAAAAAACGGGCAACAACAAAAGGGCACTCGGAGCGAAAACGCCGTCTTTGATTTTTAACGATGCCGTGAAGCACACGGCACAGCATAAAAACGCACACAAAAGACTTTGCCCGAAAACAGCGCAGGCACACACGGTGTAAGAAACGGTGAGCATTGCACAGGTAAAGCCGAATCCGATTTGTTGTTTTGTGTTGTGAAAAAGGTTCTTGTTCATACGTTTCCTTTGAAAACATCCTTAAAAAATCTATGCGACCGTCTGTCGCATATTTTATATTTTACAATATTTGTATAAAATAAACAATAGCGGAGGCAAAAAAATGTTTACCCGAAATTTTCATTTGTGCTAAAATTGTTGACATTTTCGTGAAGTTACTTTATAATAAAGTGGATAAAATGCGAAAAAAGGAATGGAGTGTGCATGTTATGAATATGACACCTGCAAAAAAGATAATTATAGTGCTTGTTGTTGTTTGCGTTGCGCTGACAGCGGTTACCGCTAACAATTTGAGTTCGGTTATGATGCTCATTGCCGCAAAAAACACAGCGACAAACAATTCCGGCAATGTTGTTGCGGGTCAACAGCAAACCGTTGTTTCCGGTAACAGCGGTTCATCTGTTTCAAGCGGTTCATCGGATAGTTCACAGGGCGGTTCGCAGAGCGGTTCCTCGACTCCTTCCGTTGATAACACAGCCGATTCCTCAAATAAAAACGATGCTTCAACAGGCAAAACCGACGGTACAACACCTTCAGCCGGAAAAAACGATTCCGCCGATAAAGGTAACGCCGGTACCGAACAAAAAGACCTTGTTAAAACTTATGTTGACGCCGTAAATAAAGCGAAATCTTCGGCAAAAACCGTTGTTAAAACAAAAACAAGTGCCTCTCACTACAAAGAGCACCTTGTAATCGACGGCAATGCTTTGATCAAAGCAACACTTGAGCCTATCGGCAAAAGCCTTATGGGCACATTTATGAAAGCGTCTGAACCCAACGAAACTATCGACAAAAACGCACTTCCCCCGCAGAATATTCAGTGTTCTCTTACCGCTGCCGACGTTGAAAAATCCGAAAGCAAACAGTCGGGTGGCAACACCGTTATCACATTGACACTCAAAGGTGCAAGCGATCCCAAAGCGGGCAGTGGCTTGGGCTCGGCTGTTTCCATAATCGAAGAAAAAACAATCACCGACGCCGTTAACGGTATTATCGATATTTCGAATATCCACCTCGACTACGATCCTTGCACGATCGTTGCGACTTTGGATGCATCCGGCAATCTCGTCGGACTTTCGGTGAATGCTCCCTGTATTCTCAAACTTACCGCAATGGGCGTTAACGCCGAAGTCGGTATTGAGTGCTATGACGAATACACCATCGCATATTGATGATTTTTACATAGGGGAGTAAAAGACTTATCCTTTAAAACACGGGGGCTGTAAGAAAACGGAAGTTTTTTTACAGCCTCTTTTCATCGCTGCGATATCTGTTTATAATGATTTGCATTGAGGGGGCGAAGTTTTTGTCTGCGGTAAAAGATGTATTGAGTGCCGAAAAAATCACGGAAAATCTTTCGGTTGACCTGAAAAATATTATAAAACCCGTTGTTCTCGAAAAAACAACATCAACTAACGATATTGCGAAAAAATATGCCGTCGAAGGTGCCTCGGAGGGGGCCTTTGTTGTTTCGGGTACACAGACCGACGGCAGAGGGAGAATGGGCAGGAACTTTTTTTCTCCCGAAGATACGGGCGTTTATATGAGTTTGCTTTTGCGACCCGAAGTCGAACCGTCAAATGCGGTTTCGATAACAACGGCTGCGGCGGTCGCCGTGTGTGAAGCACTCGAAAAAATCAGCGATGTCAAAGCGGAAATAAAATGGGTGAATGATGTTTTCGTAAACGGGAAAAAAGTTTGCGGAATTTTGACCGAAGCGGGTTTTTCCGCCGATAAAAATATTTTGGATTATGCCGTTCTCGGTGTCGGAGTTAATATGTATGCTCCCGAAAACGGTTTTCCCGAAGAAATAAAAGAAACAGCCGGTGCCGTTTTTTCGGAAAAACACGAAAACGCAAGGAATGAGTTTGTGTCGTGCTTTTTAAATTCGTTTATGAATTATTACAATAATATTTGCGAAAACACACACGGCACCGCATACGCCGAAAGGTGTTTTGTCCTCGGCAAAAGCATTGATGTCATTCGGGGCGGTGAAACAAGACGTGCGAAAGCACTTGCGCTCGATGAAAACTGCGGTCTTTCGGTGCGATTTGAAGACGGCACCGAAGCGGTTTTGAATTCCGGTGAAATATCGGTCAGAACGGTTTGAGGGGTATCGTTTAAAAACTTTAAACGAAATTATTCATATTTAACAATAAAAGCACCCTCAAAATCGTCAAACTCAATCGGTAAAATTTTGTTATTGCTATTGCAATTGATGAAATTGTATGGTAAAATCAACTTGTATATATGGTAGTATATAATGCTATTACTATCTAATAGGAGGATTATTATGAAAGCAACCAAGAAAATTGTTTGCCTCACTCTTGCAATCGTGCTTGCGGGTCTTGCTTTGGTTATGCCCGTTTCGGCTGCCAAGTCAACACCCCTTGTTATTGTGAGCGGTTTTAACGCAACAAAACTTTACACGGATTTCGGTACGGAGAATCAAAAAAACGCATTCTTCGGCAGTGATACCGATTTTACCGCAATGATTGAAGAAGTCGGTGCCGCATTTATCAGCGGTTCAATTCAGTTCGGTCTTGCCGACAAGGATTACGAAAAATTAGCCGACAGTTTAATTCCCGCTCTCAACAAATATTTTGAGCCTATTTCTTACAATACCGACGGTACTCCCAGACACGAATTGGGCTTCTATGAAACCAAGAAACCCGTTTCCGAATATACCGCCGAAGAAAAGAATCTTTATTTCAGCGAGTTCATCCGTGAAACCGCAAAAGCATACGGTGAAGATGAATCTTATGCATTCAACTACGATTGGACTGCGGATCCCACCGAAACCGCAAAAGAACTCAATAAGTTCATTTCTTACGTTAAGGCTGAAACGGATGCAAAAAAAGTCAATGTTGTTGCCATGAGTTTGGGTTCTGCTGTTGTGCTTTCATATTTGAAAGCATTCGGTGGAAGAAGTGTCAATAACCTTGTTTTCGCTTCACCCGCATGGCAGGGCACAAGCATTGTCGGTAACCTCTTTACCGGCAACATCGAACTTGACATATTCGCTGTTGAAAACTACCTTGTTAAATCCGCCGATGTCAGTGCGACTACACACATCGCCGCATATATCATTTCTTTCATCGCAAGTTATGAAGGTCTTTCACACGAGTATTTCGGTGATATCAACAAAAACATTCAAGGTGTTCTTCCCTATGTTTACGAAGACAGCCTTATTCCGCTTATGGCGGGTATGCCCGCAATGTGGAGCCTTGTTCCCGCTGAGGATTTCGATGCCGCCAAAGCATACCTTTTCCCCGACGGAATCAATGCCGACCTTGAGGCGATGATCGACAAATATCACGATATACAGGTTGACGCCGAAGACATTATCAATAACGTTCAAAAACAGGGCGTAAGATTCGGAATTGTGTGCGGTTACAACCGTCAAATGGTTCCGATTAACGGTGAATACCGTCAGAGCGACGAAGTTATCGACGTTGAGTATATGTCCGGTGGTGCGAACTGCGCACTTTATCTTCAGGCTCACAACGATTGGGGTCAAGTTTACAACCAGAAAATCAAAGACGGTCACAATCACATTTCTTGGGATTATAAAATAGATGCTTCTACATGTATGTTCCCCGAACAGACTTGGTTCATCAAAAATATGAGCCACAGCGACTATAATGTCGAAAGAGGCACATTGGATACCGTTATATGGCTCCTCGGTGCAAACAAACAGTATACCGTTCAAACCGATAAAGAGAATCATCCTCAATTCTCCCTTTACAACACCTACAAGAGAAAAACCACTCCCATTTCGGTAGACGGTCTTCTCGGTGATGTTGACGGAAGCGGTGCCGTAAATACCGTTGATGCGAGACTCGCTCTTAAAATCACATCGGGTCAGGTTAAGGCAACCGATAGTCATCTTCTTTACGGCGATATCGACGACGACGGTGAAATTACAATCGCAGACGCAAGATATATTCTTTACATTGCCGCGGAAGTTGCTTTCTGAGTTTTATAAAAATTAAAGAATACGGGCTGTGAAAAACGTAAGTTTTTTACAGCCCGTGTTATTTTATTATTTTATTGTTTTGATGTTTCTGTTTTTATTTCAGTTTCATTATTACATTCAAAATATGTTTGGCGGTTTTCTGCATTTCGCCCAAAGTTATGCCGTTCGGCTTGCCGTATGTTTTAAGAAGTGTTCCGTCGCTTTTGCGTACACCGACACGCTTTCCGCCGGGCATAAGAACATCAACACCCGAACGTACACGGTAAGCGTTATCTTTTAAATTCGGGAATTCGGGGCTTTTTGCGTATTGCATCCACCAATCGGTCATAATGAATCCGTCAAAATTCCATTCTTCCCTTAAAATGCGAGTGCAAAGTTCATAGTTGTAGTGACTCCAAACGCCGTTAACTTTGTTGTATGATGTCATTACCGTCAAAGGTTGGGCATCTTTAACGCAAATTTCAAAACCTTTAAGGTAGATTTCACGCAATGCTCTTTCCGAAAGCCTTGAATCGTTTGCGTTTCGGTTTGTTTCCTGGCTGTTACAGGCAAAATGCTTCGGGCAAGCGCCGACACCTTCGCTTTGCAATCCGCCGACAACAGATGCACCCGTTTTACCGCTGAGGTAGGGGTCTTCGGAATAATATTCGAAATTTCTTCCGCAAAGGGGACTTCGGTGTATATTCATTGCGGGGGCAAGCAGAATGTCGGAACCTCTGTTTTTCATTTCCGTTCCGAGTTTTTTATAGACGGAAAAAGCGAGTTTGGGATTCCACATCGAGGCAACGGAAGTTCCGTCGGGAAGAAGCGAACAACAAGCCGAAAGCCGTATACCGGAGGGGCCGTCGCTCACTGTTATCGGGGGGACTCCCTTTTTTCGCAAAGACGGAAGTACACCGCCAAAAACACCGGCGTTGCCTTTAGCACCCAAAGGACTGTTCATAACATAGTCTCCTCGACTGAGTGCTTCGAGTTCCTTCGGGGAGAGTTGTGCGATAAAATTTTCGAGCGTTTCTTTTCCGCTTTTAACATCTTGCAATGTTATGCCGACGTCACCTTTGTAGCCGAAACCGTCGGGAATGTGAGCCGAAATGATTTCGGTCAAATTATTCGATGCCAAAGGAACGGATTCGAAAGAGGGGTAAAGTTTTCCGTTGCCGTCGGTTTTAGCGGTCATTCTTTCAAAAGGAAACTTCGGGGCGGAAACTTCTTTCAGTTTTTTAAGAACGAGCGTGTTTTCGAGCGTAAAAGAAAATATTTTTTCTGCTGTTCCGACATCGGAACCCATATAAAAATTATACTCACCGTTTTCGAGAATGTATGAAGATCTGTGACCGCTTACACCGTTGTCGTCGTATGAAGAAAAATCATAAAAAGGTATTTCGAAAACTGTTTCGCATTTTTCGTTTTGAAATAGTTTTTCGGTCTTTTTAAATGCACATAACACCCGTGCGGGTTTCCCTAAAACGCCTTGCGGTGCTTCGGCGTAGATTTGAATAACATCTTTCGACGGGTATGGAGAACGGTTTTCCGTTGAAATTTTTAAAATCACCGAGTTTTCTGTTCTTTTACCTTCCGAAAACGTGCGTTTGAAATCTCCGTAGCCCAAACCGAACCCGAACGGATAAAGGACTTTTTCTTTGCAAAATGTTTCAAAATAGCGGTAGCCGACAAAAATATCTTCGGCGTAATTGCAAAAATCTTTGTTGCCGAAATTGTCGGAACAGGGATAATCCGAATAATTTTGTGCGATTGTGTCGGGGAGTCTGCCCGACGGCTCTTTTATACCGAAAAGCACTTCGGCAACAGCGTTACCGCTTTCCATACCGCCTTGCCACGGAATAAGCAGGGCTGTTTTGTTTTTTAACAACCGTTTTTCCCAACTCATATCTATAATTCCGCCGATATTGAGGACTATTACGGTCTTTTCGAAAGCACCCGAAACACGGGCAATAAGCGATTCTTCATCTTCGGTCAAAAGGTAACTTCCGGCGGTTAAGGAGTTTTCTCTGTCTTCGCCCGCAGCCCTGCCGATTACAACGACGGCACAGTCGGATTTTTCGGCAGCGGAGTTTATTGTTTCGGTGTCGATGGGCATTTCTTCGTAATAATGAGGCCAATGCCCCCAAAAACCGTGGTCGGGCGGATTCTTTTCGCACCATTCAAGATAGAGGTTTGAAAGTTCTTCGTTCAGTTTCGCTCCGCAATTGCGAAGACCTTCGGTAAGGTTTACCGTGTACGGCTTTATAACATCCCCGCCGGAACCGTAACCGACATAAAACCAGTCGTTTTGAGTTCTGCCGAAAACACTCAAGGTTTCACTTTTCGAAAGAGGCAAAACACCGTCGTTACGAAGCAAAACCGAACCTTCCGCGGCGGCTTCTTTTAAAAGTTCGGGCATACCGTCGGTGATATCGGCTGACGAAACTTCGGCTCCCGATGATTCGTTTTGGCTTAATCGGTTTACGAGCAAACCGATTGCGTTAAATGTTTTGCGACGGATTTTTTCAGAACGCTTCATATTTCCTCCAGAGCAATTTGATGCTTATATATTATATATATTTATTATGTTGCCGAAAAAATATACATCGGATAAAAGGTAAAAAGCAAGCCCCAAAAACAGAGCGTTTTTGGGGCTTTGGAGCTGATAACCGGAGTCGAACCGGTGACCTCATCCTTACCAAGGATGCGCTCTACCTCCTGAGCCATATCAGCGAATGTTAAATAACAAGCAAGTGATATTATACATATACTTTCACCGCTTGTCAAGGTTTTAACCGAAATTTTTAAAATCCGAGATTCAAAAGTTGACTTACGCTTTTTGCATTCCGACATTTTTGTTTTTGATGTTCCACTTGTACCGTATCAAAATTTGTGGTATGCTTAAGGGGTTCCAATGCTCAAATTCACACGGGAAGTGTTTATATGTATAATTTTTTCGCAGATGAAAACAAACGCCAAGGTGACTGCTATTACATAACCGATTCGGATTTTAACCACATAAAGAATGTTTTGCGAATGAAAACGGGCGAAACTTTTTTCGTCAGTTGCAACGGAAAAAGCGATCTTTGTGTTTTACAGGAACTCACGGTTGACACAGCCGTTGCGAAAATAACGGAAGAAAACTGTCAGAATACGGAGTTACCCGTGAAAATTTATCTTTTTCAAGGGATACCCAAAAGCGACAAAACGGAACTTATTATTCAAAAGGCAGTCGAGTTGGGTGTTGCCGGGATAATTCCCGTTGAGATGAACAGATGTGTTGTAAAAATCGATGAAAAGAAAAAGAAAACGAAGCAGGCACGTTGGCAGGCTGTTTCCGAAAGTGCCGCAAAACAAAGCAAACGAAATGTGATACCCGAAGTGTTCGAAATAACGCCCTTCAAAAAGGTTATTGAAAAAGCAAATGAATTGGATTTGCTTATAGTTCCTTACGAGAGCGAACGTGGTATGGAATCAACAGCCGAAACACTCGCAAAAATCAAAAATGGTTCAAAAATCGGCATTCTTATCGGGCCGGAGGGCGGTTTTGACGAAAAAGAAATTCAGTGTGCGAAAGAGGTCGGTGCGGATGTTGTATCTTTGGGCAAACGCATATTAAGAACCGAAACAGCCGCGATTACCGCTCTTTCAATGTGTATGCTTTATGTCGAAATGAAAACAGACGGTGAAAATGTATGATAGAATTACCATTTGAGTTTGCCGAAAGAATGAAAAATCTTTTGGGCGCCGATTTTGAAAGTTACCGTGACGCTTTAAATTGCCCGCCGACAAGGGCTTTTCGTGTCAATACCGAGAAAATCTCGCTTTCCGATTTTGAAAAAATAAATCCGTTTACAACCGAAAAAATACCGTGCGTTGAAAACGGTTTTTATTTTACAGATGAAAAAATCGGCAATCATCCGTATCATCATGCGGGCGTGATATATGTTCAGGAACCCGCTGCGATGATGCCGGCGGAGTGTATCGACCCCGATCCCGATTGGCGTGTTTTGGATATGTGTTCCGCACCGGGCGGAAAAAGCAGTCAAATAAAAAACAAGTTAGGTAAAAACGGCGTGATTGTTGCAAATGAAATAGTGCCGTCAAGGTGCAAAGTTCTGACGGGCAATGTCGAAAGATTGGGACTTCAAAACGTTGTTGTCACCTGTATGGATACGGGAAGACTTGCCGAAATTTTTCCCGAAACCTTCGATTTGGTCACGGTGGATGCACCGTGTTCGGGCGAGGGAATGTTTCGAAAAGAGCCTGTTGCGGTTGCGGAGTGGAGCGTTGAAAACGTAAAAAACTGTGTCGCAAGGCAAAAAGAAATTTTGAAAAATGCCGTCAAAACGCTGAAAGACGGCGGATATATTATATATGCAACGTGTACGTTTTCTTTAGAGGAAAACGAGATGGTGGTAGATGCATTTTTACAAGAACATCCCGAATTTGAGTTGGTAAGAGTTAAAAAATGCGTTGAAGAAAACACTTGCGACGGAATCCGCTTTGACGGTTGCAAAACGGAGAATATCAATTATTGCCGTCGGTTTTATCCTCATAAAAACAGGGGAGAGGGTCAGTTTGCGGCGGTTTTACACAATAAAAATATGCCGAAAACACGGTGCGAAACAAAAAGCAAAAGAAAAACCGAAGTCAGCCGAGCGGTATATGATTTTCTCGACGATACGCTCGTGTCTTACGATGTTGAAAAAGTTATGATGCACAAGGACACGCCTGTTTATTTCACACCCGATTTCGCTGTGGAAAACGCAACCGTTTTTTGCAAAGGCGTTACCGTCGGTGAAATAAAGAAAAACTATATTCTGCCTCATCATCAGTTCTTTACGGCGATGGGGAAAGATTTTAAAAGAAAAGCGGAACTTTCTTCCGACAGCCCCGAACTTAAAAAATATCTTCACGGCGAAGAATTCGAAACAGACTGTGAAAACGGTTGGGCGGTTGTTACCGTTGAGGGGTGTGCGTTGGGCGGTGTTAAAGTCGTTAACGGCAGAGCGAAAAATCATTATCCTAAGGGACTCAGAATCAAATAACATTTTAGGGGATGTTAAAAAAGCGTTTTTTACATCCCCGTTTTTATTTTCTCAAAAGCGAAAAAGTGAAAAAATATTCTGTAAATTTGTGCCGTAAGTATTCCATTTTTTTTGCTTGTATGGTATACTTGAATAAATATATATAACAGTAAAATGAGCATCTTTATATTAAAAGTACGGAAGGAAACTTTTAATGGCAAAATTAATTTCAATTGTTAATCAAAAGGGCGGTGTAGGTAAAACCACCAGCGCCGTCAATCTTGTGGCGGCATTGGGTCTTTTGGGCAAAAAAGTGCTTCTTGTCGATATTGACCCGCAGGGCAACTCAACAAGCGGTTACGGTATTTCACGAAGAAATCTTGCGGCAACGTCGTATGAGTTGCTTATAGGTTCATGCACGGCGAAAGAGTCAATCATAAAAACAAAATTTCAAGGTGTCGACATAATTCCCTCCAACATAAATCTTGCGGGGGCGGAACTTGAACTTGCGACTATGGACAAGCGTGAGTCATCTTTGAAAAACGCTCTTGCGACGGTTCAGGATAATTACGATTTTATTTTTTGCGACTGTCCGCCGTCGTTGGGGTTGATAACTCTTAACGCACTCACCGCTTCCGACAGTTTTATTGTTCCCATTCAGTGCGAATACTACGCTCTTGAAGGGCTTTCACAACTTATGGCAAACGTTCGAACCGTTAAAAGGCTTTACAACCCTTTCATTGAACTTGAGGGCGTTCTTTTCACAATGTACGACGGAAGATTGAATCTTACTCAGCAGGTCGTTTCGGAAGTTAAAAACTTTTTTCCGAAAAAAGTTTACGCAACCGTTATTCCGAGGAATGTAAGACTTTCGGAAGCACCCTCTTTCGGCGAACCGGTGCTGTATTATGACCGTGCGTCGAGGGGCAGTGAAAGTTATATGGCTTTGGCTGAAGAATTTTTGAAAACGAATTAAGGTGAAAATAAATGGCAAAAAAAACGGGAATGGGCAGAGGTTTCGATGCGATTATGTTCGATAATTCCGTCGAGGAATTTTCAACGGGCGCATGTGCCGTCAAAGTTCGAATAACCGACATAGAACCGAACCGTGAACAACCTCGAAAACAGTTCGACGAAGAAGCACTTGCGGAACTTTCAAACAGTATCGCACAGCACGGTGTACTTCAGCCGTTGCTTGTCAGACCGATGCTTGACGGCAGTTATCAACTCGTTGCGGGCGAACGCCGTTGGCGTGCCTCCAGAATGGCGGGGCTCACGGAGGTACCGGTCGTTATACGTGATTTAACCGATGCACAGGTCGCGGAACTCGCACTTGTTGAAAATTTGCAACGTGAGGATTTGAATCCGGTTGAAGAAGCGTTCGGATATAAAGAACTCAGTGATAAATTCGGCTACACGCAGGAGGAAGTTTCGGAAATAGTCGGCAAATCACGTTCGGCTGTTGCGAACTCGCTAAGGCTTCTCGCACTCCCCGAAGAAATTCAAACGCTTTTGAGCAACGGCGAGATTTCAGCGGGCCACGCAAGAGCGATATTGACTTCGACGGATGAAGAATACCAAAAACAACTTGCGAAACTCGTAATTAAAGAGGGGCTTTCCGTAAGGGAAACCGAGCGTCTTGCGAGGAACTCCGGAAAAGCCGAGCCACAAGGGAAAAAACATAAAAAACGCAATCCCTATTATGATGAAATCGAACTTGCTCTTTCCGATGTTTTGGGCAGGAAAGTCAGAGTTACGAAATCAAGCAAAAAAGGTTCAATCGAAATCGAATTTTTCGATGACGACGACCTTAAAAAACTTTTGAAAATATTTGATGAATAAAAGCGAATAAGGAAGTAGGTTTTAAAATGATTGATATTAAATTTTTAAGAGAAAATCCCGAAGCGGTCAAACAAAACATCAAAAACAAATTCCAAGACAAAAAAGTAGGTCTTGTTGACGAAGTTATCGAACTTGACGCAAAAAGCCGAAAAGTCAAAGGCGAGGCCGATTCTTTACGTGCTTCGAGGAACAAAAACAGCAAAATGATCGGCGCTCTTATGGCACAGGGCAAAAAAGACGAGGCGGAGGAAATGAAAAAGAAAGTTTCCGATGACGCAAAACGTCTTGCCGAACTTGAAGCGAAAGAAGCGGAACTCGCACAACAGGTTAACGATATTATGATGGTCATTCCCAACATCATCGACCCCTCTGTTCCGATAGGTAAAGACGACTCCGAAAATGTTGAAATCGAGCGTTTCGGTGAGGCTTTCGTGCCTGATTTCGAAATTCCGTATCACAGAGAAATAATGGAAAGTTTTGACGGCATAGACCTTGACAGCGCCGCGAAAGTAGCGGGTAACGGTTTCTATTATCTTTGCGGTGACATCGCACGTCTTCATTCGGCGGTTATATCTTATGCCCGTGACTTTATGATAGACCGAGGATTCACATATTACATCCCTCCGTTTATGATAAGAAGCAATGTCGTTACCGGAGTAATGAGTTTTGCCGAAATGGATGCCATGATGTATAAAATCGAGGGCGAAGACCTTTATCTTATCGGCACAAGCGAACATTCGATGATAGGTAAATTTATCGATACGATCATCCCCGAAGAAAAACTTCCTCAAACACTTACGAGTTATTCGCCTTGCTTCAGAAAAGAAAAGGGCGCTCACGGTATCGAGGAGCGTGGTGTTTACCGTATCCATCAGTTTGAAAAGCAGGAAATGATCGTCGTTTGCAAACCCGAAGAAAGCCCCTATTGGTTCGATCAACTTTGGAAAAACACCGTCGATTTGTTCCGTTCGCTTGACATCCCCGTAAGAACGCTTGAATGCTGTTCGGGTGACCTTGCGGATTTGAAAGTTAAATCGGTCGATGTTGAAGCGTGGAGCCCCAGACAGCAAAAGTATTTTGAGGTCGGAAGTTGCTCTAACCTTTCCGATGCACAGGCAAGACGACTTAAAATACGTGTCGGCGGTAAGGATAAAAAATATTTCCCGCATACTCTTAACAACACGGTCGTTGCTCCTCCCAGAATGCTTATTGCATTCCTTGAAAACAACCTTAATGAAGACGGCAGCGTGAATATTCCCGTTGCATTAAGACCGTATATGGGCGGCAAAGAAAAACTTATCCCCAACAAATAAGAGGTCAAAATGAGAAAAAATTTCGATACCGATGAAAATCAGAATGAAAAAGACATAATATTCGGCAGAAACTCCGTTGCCGAAGCGATAAAGGCGGGTCGCCCCATAGACAGCGTTCTTGTTGCCAAAGGCGAGCGTTCCGGCTCTGTTCCGAAAATTCTTGCGGATGCCAAAAACAACGGGCTTCCCATAAAAGAAGTCGATCGCAAAAAACTCGATTATATGTGCGGTCACGCAAATCATCAGGGCATAATCGCCGTTTGTGCTGTTAAAGAATATTCATCTGTTGACGATATTTTCGCTTATGCCGAAGAAAAAGGCGAACCGCCGTTTATAGTTATCTGCGATGAAATAGAAGACCCGCATAACTTGGGCGCAATTATCAGAACAGCGGAGGCGGCGGGTGTTCACGGCGTTATCGTTCCGAAAAGAAGGAGCGCACCTTTGAGTTTTGCGGTTTCGAAAACTTCGGCGGGCGCAGTCGAATTTATGCGTGTCGCAAGGGTCACGAATATTCCGCAAACCCTTGACGAACTCAAGTCACGGGGCGTTTGGGTATATTGTGCCGATATGGACGGCGAAACGTTCTACAACGCCGATTTAAAAGGCGCAGTCGCTCTTGTTGTCGGTTCCGAAGGCAGGGGCGTGGGTCGATTGGTCAAAGAAAAATGCGATATGATTCTTTCAATGCCGATGAAAGGTAAAATCAATTCCCTTAACGCTTCGGTCGCCGCGGGGATTCTTATGTACGAAATTTCCAAACAGCGTGATGTTTGAGTTTTGTGAGGTTTTAAAATGGCTGATGAACGAAACAATCCAAGAAAATGGTCGTTAGAAGAAATTGACGAGTTGCTTCAAGACAGCGGAATGTTGCCCGCAGACGGCGATGCACTTGAGTATGTTGAAGATATATCACGCACCCCTAAGGCGGTTTCTTTTAACCCCAGACCTTCACACAACGAAAATATAGAGCACCGAATTATAAAAGAAGCGGTTGAGCGTTCCGACAGCGTTGCCGAACCGCAGGTCTACGGAACTTTTGCCAGCGAAAAGTACAGAGACAGATTTTTCAACAAACCTATTCAAAATCTTGAAAAAACAGCAGAACACCGCATCGTTCCGCCGGAACAACAAAAATACGAACGTGGCGGTTTTGTAAGGAAAAAGAGCAATTTCGAAAACACATCGGACTTTGCTCCCGTTCCGAATCTTGTTCCCGACGATAAATCCGACGAAGACTCCGCAACGGAAAAAACGGTTGTTTTTGATGATAAAATCCACACAAAAACAATTGCACTCCGCTCTTTGGCTGTCACAGACGGTGATGCTCACGATTACGAACTCCCAGATGATGAGGAAAATATGCAACTCACCTTTGAGGGGTTTAACAGCGAGGATGCCGACATCGTTGACGAAAAAGAAGTTGAAGCGCAACTTCAAAAAAAGCGGAAAGAAAAAGCAAGCAATTTTACGGTTACAAACGAAACATCCGAAGAAGAATCCGGTGAACCGCTCAAAAGGTACGGCACCGACGAATACCGCACGGAAGACGATAAATTTAAAGTCGCATATTACCTCAAAAAGAAAAAGAATACCGCTTTGGTCAGCGCCACGGTATCGTATTTGTGTTTTGTGATTCTTGCCGTGATTTCGGCGGTTTCGAAGAATGTGACCGAAGGCGGGTCGATTTATGTAATCGTTTCGCTGATTTTTACGCTTATTCCCACGGCGGTGAATTTCAGCGCAATTGCCGACGGCGTTAAATCGTTCAAGGGCTTTAAGTTTAACAGGAATACAGGTTCTTTTTTGGCGATTCTGTCAACGCTTGTGCAACAAATTGCGTTTTTGTTTTCAGATGCGCCGTTTGAAGGCGGTTTGAGTTTGTTTTCGGCTGCGGCGGTTCTTGTGCTTGCTTACAATCAAACGGGCGAGTATTTTGAACAAAAACGTATAAGCGAGAATTTTTCTTTCATTACGGATAAAAAAGATGTTTATTCGATATCACCGATTGAAAAATCGGAGACCGCTTTTGAAATAGGCAGGGGACTTCTTCTTGAAGACCCGACTGTTTTGGCTTCGCAAAAAACACTTTTTCCCCGCAGATTTATAGAGTTTTCACGAAAATATTACCCCTCCGACGAAATTTCCAAACGTCTTGTACCGATAAGTTTTGCCGTTTCGGTTGTTGTCGGTGCGGGGGCACTTCTTGTTACAAAAAACGTTTTGAATGCGGTTACCGCTTTCAGCGCATGCGTTTGCGTGAGTATTCCGTATTTTTCGTTCGTCGCCGACAGCATCGCCATGACGAGAGTTTCTAAAAAAGTTCGTCGAAAAGGCGGAATGATAGCCGGCTGGGATGCTTTTAGAGTTTGCGGTAATGCGAATGCAATTGCCGTCGATTCGGCTGATGTTTTCGCACATGACGGCGGAAACGTTTACGGTATTCATCTGTTTTACGATATGCAAATCGACGAGGCGATTATTTACACGGCATCGTTGCTTATTTCATCGGGCGGTGCGCTCGGCAATCTTTTCAAACGTGTTATAGTCGGCGAGATATCGCTGTTGCCCCCTGTCGATACCTTGGCTTATGAGGATAAATTGGGGCTGTCGGCGTGGATATTCAACAGGCGTATACTTGTCGGAAATGCCGATTTGCTGAAAAATCACAATGTCGAAATTCCCGACAAAGCACTTGTGGAACGCCACCTTTCGGCGGGGCGGTACCCTCTGTATCTCGCAATTGACGGAAAAGCGGCGGCGGTGTTTATAGTATCTTACGATGTGAACGACACAAACGCTTATCTTCTCAAAAAAATAGAAAGCAACAGCATTTCGCTTTTGGTTCGCACGGACGATGCCAACATCACCGATGAAATGGTTGCCGCAAACCTCGGTCTTCCGAGGAGCGGTGTTAAAGTTCTGTCGGCTGTGTCCGGTGATTTGTATAAGTCATACACGGCGGGCACAACTTCGGCGGCGGATTCACTTATTATGCACGACGGCGAAGCAAACAGTTTCCTTTATGCCGTTAAAAGTGCACTTTCGTTAGGCTCTTTTAAACAGATTTTCGGCACGTTCCAAGCTTGTGCGATGGGAATAGGCGTCGCTTTGGTCACGGCACTTTCGTTGGTGTCGGGGCTTCGGCATTTGAACTGTATTCAAGTTGTGTTCGTTCAAGTTTTCTTCGCCGCTTTGGCTGTTTTTACGGCTTCGGGCGGTTACGCCGTGCGCAACCGTGAAAAGAAACCGCAAAAACACAAACGGCGCAGAAAAACCGACGGTGCTCATAAATCGTCGGCATCCTGAACGGGCTGTTCACCGTTCAAAGGTCTGCCCGTATAAGAGCCGTTGACGTCGCTCTTGATGTTTTTGTCAAGATTGTTGTCGGCTTCGATTACTTGTTGAACTTTATTTTTACGATTGTTATCCATGGTATTTATCACCTCGTTAATATTTTTTCAAAACGCAAGGTGAATATACATGGAATTATATAATAAAAAATTGAAAAGAGAGGAAACTAAAATGGAAAGAGTACGTTTAGGCATTATCGGTGTCGGCAATATGGGTTCAAGCCATATCAAAAATTTCATTAACGGGAAAATGCCGGAAATCGTTATAACCGCAGTTGCGGATATAAAACCCGACAGGCTCCAATGGGCAAAAGAGCAATTGCCCGAAGTTAAAACTTTCAACACGGCATCGGAACTTATGGATTCGGGCGAGGTTGATGCTGTTCTTATCGCCACGCCTCACTATGACCACCCTCCGCTTGTTATCGAGGCACTTGAAAAAGGGCTTCACGTTATGAGTGAAAAACCTGCGGGTGTTTACACAAAACAAGTGCGTGAGATGAATGCGGTTGCCGATAAGAGCGACAAAATATTCGCAATTATGTTTAACCAGCGAACAAATTGCCTTTACAGAAAAGCGCACGAAATAGTCCACAGCGGAAAATACGGCGAATTAAGACGTGTTACGTGGATAATCACCGATTGGTACAGAACTCAGGCGTATTACAATTCCGGCGGATGGCGTGCCACATGGTCGGGTGAAGGTGGCGGCGTTTTGCTTAACCAGTGCCCTCATCAACTTGACCTTTGGCAATGGATATGCGGTATGCCCGAAAAAATTACCGCTGTTTGTCACGAGGGTAAATGGCATAATATAGAAGTTGAAGACGATGTTATGATTTATGCCGAATATCCGAACGGCGCAACGGGTACTTTCATTACCACAACAGGCGACTATCCGGGAACAAACCGTCTTGAAATTACACTTGATAAGGCAAAAATCATTTGCGAAAACGGAAAATTGACGCTTTGCGAAGTTTCTCAAAGCGTAGCGGAATATACAAAAAATGCCGGTGAAGGTTTCGGCAAAATCGAGAGCGAAACATTCGATGTCGAACTCGACGGCAGAAACGTTCAGCATCCGGAAGTGCTCAACAGATTTGCGGGTGCTATTCTCAGAGGCGAAAGTTTGACGGCATCAGGTCAAGAGGGCATTAACGGACTTATGATATCCAACGCCGCATTCCTTTCTTCGTGGCTTGGAAAATCGGTTACACTTCCCATTGATGAAGATCTTTTCTACAATATGCTTCAAGACAAAATCAAAAATTCCGAATTTGTTAAAGAAGTTAAGGAAGTTGTAAACGATGATATGGATTCGACTTATTAAACATTACGAGGGGACAATATGACAAACAAATACTTGAAATTTCTAATCGCTGTTTCGACAATGATGTGCATTCTTTTCTGTTCCGTGAATGCGGTTCTTGCGGCGCCCGTTAACGGAATCGGAAATACTTCCGACGGCAAACGAATTATAATCGGTTTGCCCGATACGGAAGAAGACAGTACGGATATGCCTTCCGATACCGTGCCGGTGACATCCGAAAAGCACACCGAGATATCAACAGAAGCGCCTGTCACAGAAACGGTTGTTGAAACAACGAAAAAAACAACCGTACCCGACAAAAAGCCAACAAAAACCGACGGTAATAAAAGCACAACGAAAAAAAAGCCCGTTGTTGAAAACAACAGACCCGCTGTTAATCAAACGCCCGCCGAGTCGCAGACGACCACGTTGCCCGAAGGTTCGTTTTTCGTGTATTTGGAGTTGAATAACGGACAGCCTCGCTTGAAACGTGTGCTGAATAAAGCGGGACTTGTTCCGGAACCCGAAGAACCGGTTCGAAACGGTTATTCTTTTGACGGATGGTATGCCGATGCAAAACTCACCGAACCGTGGGATTTCTTTACAAGTGTTGCCGACAAACAAACCGTTATCTACGCTAAGTGGGTGGCAGACGGAAGTTCGACGGTCTACAACATCAAAATCGCCGAAACGTCGGGCGGAATTCTCGAAGTGAATCCCGTTACCGCAAGCGAAGGCGAGACGGTTGTTATAAACGTCTTCCCCGAAGAAGGTAAGCGTATTGTTTCGGGAAGTCTCACAATAGACGGCGAGTCGAGTGACGTTTTCAGTTTTGTTATGCCGGCACACGATGTTGTGATAAGTGCCGAATTTGAAGAAATACCGCACAGCGAAATTGAAGGGGAAAACTCGAAGTCAAGCCTTCCGTTCATTATCGGCGGTCTGATTCTCGTGATTGCCGTTGTTGTGATAATTGTTGCTGTTTTGTTGCGAAAAAGAAATTTTTCCGTTGACGTGGAAGTCGACGAAAACGGTACGCTTGTCCTCGATGACGATGATGACGATGCATGGGTAGATGAAAGCATTGTTATCGAAGACGGATTTGCAAACGGAAAAAAAGTTAAAGAAAACGTCGAACCCGATTACGGCGAAGACGGTGAAAACGAAGAATCTTAAACACTTTATAAACGAATAAAAACAAGGCACGGTCGACGGATAAAATCCTAAGACGTGCCTTGCTTGTTTTAATCGGCGGATATGATGCTTTAAAGCGTAATTCCGTCTTTGAAGA
This sequence comes from uncultured Eubacteriales bacterium, assembly GCA_964408605.1. Taxonomy (GTDB): domain Bacteria; phylum Bacillota; class Clostridia; order Oscillospirales; family Acutalibacteraceae; genus DTU089. The sequence goes on along the minus strand of CAYPAB010000007.1, from coordinate 9,300 downwards.
CGGCAATTTCTTCATAACCGTTTGTTTCGTTTAAAGTTTTTTTGCCGTTGGCGATATTTATGATAAGGTCAAGAAGATTCTTTTCGGCATCTTCGAACGATTCGCCCTCTAAAAGAGTTCCGGCGTTGAAATCGATCCAAGATTTCTTCTTTTCGTATAATGCCGAGTTGGTGCTGATTTTAACCGTCGGAACGGGAGCGCCCAAAGGAGTGCCTCTGCCCGTGGTGAAAAGGATGAGTGTCGCACCGGCACAGGTGAGATTTGTGGTTGAAACAATATCGTTTCCCGGCCCCCACAAAAGCGACAAGCCGTTTTTCTTGCAAGGTTCATACATATCGAGAACATCGGTAACGGCTGAAGTTCCGCCTTTTGTGATGCATCCCAAAGATTTTTCTTCCAATGTGGTAATTCCGCCGTCTTTGTTGCCGGGTGAGGGGTTTTCGTACACGACCTGACCGTGGTCGGTAAAATATTTTTTGAATCCGTTAATCATTTTTACCGAAAGGTCAAACACCTTTTCGTCGGTTGTACGCTCCATAAGGCGTGTTTCCGCACCGAACATTTCGGGGACTTCGGTAAGAACGGTTTTTGCGTTCATTGAGGTGAGCGTGTCGCAAATTTTACCGCACAACGGGTTCGCCGTTATGCCCGAAAAACCGTCGGAACCGCCACATTTAAACCCTACGGTGAGTTTTTCGATCGGCTGTTCGGTACGTTTGTCGTTTTTTGTTATGTTGTAAATGCTTTTGATTTTTTCAACACCGTCGGCTATTTCATCGTCGCATTCCTGCATATTGAGAGTGCGTATTCTGTCGCTGTCGTAATCGCCCAAAAAACGTGCCATATTTTTAAGGTTGTTGTTTTCGCAACCCAAAGAAACCAAAAGAGCACCGCCGACGTTCGGATGTTTGCAGAGTGATGCAAGGCATTTTGATGTGGTGTCGGCATCACCGCCCAATTGAGAACAGCCGTAAGGATGGGTAAACGCACAAATCGAATTATCGGATATCCCCAAAACTTCGCTCGCTTTTTTCGCTATTTCCTGCGCCGCTTTGTTCGCACATCCGACGGTGGGGATAACGAAAATTCTGTTTCGTATGCCGACTTTCCCGTCGCTTCTCAAAAAACCCATAAATGTTAAATCGGATTTTTCGGTTTCGAAACGGAAGTCACCTTTAAAGGAGTATTCCTCTTTTTCACTCAGCGATGTTTTTAAATTGTGAGAGTGAATATGCTCACCGCATTTTATGTTCGTTTCGGCAATGCCTATCGGGAAACCGTATTTAATGACTTTTTCACCCGCCGAAATGTCTTTCAGTGAAAATTTGTGTTTTTCGGGAACATCGGTTTTAAGGGTGATTCCGAAACATGAGTCGCCTTTATTTAAATTTTCAAGTGCGACCGCTACATTATCATTTTCATTTATAATTATCGCTTTATCCATTATAAATGCTCCATTGTGGCTTTTATGCCGTGTTTTTTAATTGATTCCAATGCGGATTGAACAAACTCAACCGCACCGTCTGTTTGAGTGAGGTCGCAACCCCAAAATTCCGTGTTTGCGAGAACGGTCGATGCTTTTTGAGGAGTATCTTCCAATTTGTCGAAGAAATCGAGTACCTCTTTGCCGTCGTGAATTTCATAAGCGTTGCCGTCACGGTAACCGTTAAAATGACCGTCGCTGTTGTATTTGCCGTTATAAAATTCAATAAGACACGCAAGACCGAAAAACAGGTGTTTCGGGAATTTTCCGCTTTTTAAGTTGTCGAGAATCGACGGCAAGCATCTTGCTTTGAATTTTGAAACGGAGTTAAGCGAAATATCCAAAAGCCTGTGATCTATGAACGGATTGTTGAAACGCTCCAACACGGATGAAGCGAAATCTTCTTTCTCCTGTTGCGGGAGAGGTATGAACGGAATAACTTCTTCTTTCAGCGTGTTTATTATGAAATTTGAAAAAACATCATCGTTCATCATATCCCTGACGATGTCAAATCCGCTCAAATACGCACCCAAAACGCTCACGGTGTGCGCACCGTTAAGAATTCTGACCTTACGCATTTTGTAGCCCGATATGTCATCGCAAAATGCAACGCCGATGCCCGATTTATGTGCGGGGAAAATATCTTTCAATCCGTCTTTATCTTCAATAGCCCAGAAGAAAAACGGTTCGGCTGTGTCAAGAAGGTTGTCGGTGTAACCTAATTTTTCGTAAAACTCACCGATGTCTTTTTTTGGGTAACCGGTTACGATTCTGTCAACAAGCGTGTCGGAAAATCCGCAGAAATTCAGCCAATCCGAAAATTCGGCGGGAAGGTTCCACATTTCGGCATACCGTTTTACGCATTTGAAAAGTTCTTTGCCGTTGTTTTCGATAAGTTCAACGGGCAATATGTAAAGGGCTCTTTTTTTGTCGCCGTTAAAAAAGCGGAAACGCTCATACAAAAAACGTGTGAGTTTTGCGGGGTACGATGACGGCGGAGCATCTTCGAATTTATCGTCTTCACAAAAAGAGATGCCTGCCTCCGTGGTGTTGGAAATGACTATTTCGAGATCTTCGCTTTCGGCAAGTTTCAAAAGACTTTCAAAGTCACGGTAAGGGTCAATGCACCTTGAAACGCTCGTTATAATTCGTGATTTTTCAACGGTTTCGCCGTTTTCTTTTCCACGAAGAAGCAATGTGTATATTCCGTCTTGCGAATTTATCAAATCGCACAAGCCGTTTTCAATAGGTTGGCATATAACAACACTTCCGCCGAAAAGACCTTTTTCATTCATCACGTCAACAAGATAATCGGCAAACGCTCTTAAAAAATTGCCCTCGCCGAATTGCAGTATCTTTTCGGGATATTTGATTCTGTCGGTTGAAATTTCGTTTACGGTTTTCATAAATCCGCCTCTTTGCACAATAGTTTTGAACCCGAAACATCTGTTTCGCACGGCGTTTTGCACCGTCGAAAAAATGTCGGTTTTATGTAAACCATTATACACAAACAAAAGCGTGAATACAAGACAATTCTTGTTTTTGATTGACAAAGTAACGCTTTTAAAATATAATGTTTAAGTCCGGGAGGCGAGAATAATGGAAATTATCGAGCAGTTTATAAAAGGCAAAAAACAGGATCAGTCGCTTTGCGAAGATGCCCTCTTTGTCAACAACTCGTTTATTGCCGTTGTTGACGGCGTCACATCTAAAACAGATGCCGAGTTTAACGGGAAAAAGGGCGGCAGAGCGGCCGCCGAAAAAATATGCGAGGCGATATCGGAGTTTCCCGATGACATTGATGTTTTCGAAGCGGTTGAAACAATGACCCGAAAAACAGCCTCTCTTTATGACGAAAACAACGTAATCGGCACAGCGGCGGCGTGTGTGATTATGTTCAGCCGTCAAAAAAACGAAATATGGTGTGTCGGGGACTGCCAATGTGCCGTGAACGGTGAGGTTTTTTTGCACGAAAAGGAAATCGACGGAATCGTTTCCGATATGCGTGCCCTTGTTATAGAGATCGGCAGAAGAAAAGGTATGACGGATAGCGAACTGTATCAAAACGACATCGGCAGAGAATTTATTTTGCCGGTTATCAAAGAACAGCACATATTCGCAAACGCACAGGGTCGTTTTTCTTACGGCGTGATAAACGGAACACCCGTTCACGAAAAGGATATTATAATCCACAAAGTAAAAGACGGTGACGAAATAGTCCTTGCGAGTGACGGATATCCGAAACTTTTCGGAACGCTTGAAGAAAGCGAAACATATTTGAAAAACGAAATAAAAAACAACCCGTTTTGTGACGGCGATTACCGTTCGACAAAAGGGTTGAACAAAAATTGCGATTCATTTGACGACAGAACATATATAAGATTTAAGGTTTGAATTATGCGAGTAAAAAAGAAAAAACACGGTGCCGAAAGGCTTGAAGCCTGCGGTGAAATCGTAATTAAAGATTTAAAATCACAGGGGCACACGGCTTTTGAAATTTTCGGTAACGAAAACCCCGTAAGAATCGAAATCGGATGCGGTAAGGGCGATTTTATCGTCGGCACCGCCGCCAAAGAGCCGAATGTAAACTTTCTTGCTGTTGAAAGAGTTTCCGATGTGCTTGTGCTTGCGGCGGAAAAAGTTAAAAAATCGGGGCTTTCGAACGTAAAAGTTTGTTGTATCGATGCAGTCGAACTTGCCAATATTTTCGACAGCGGAAGCATCGACAGAATTTATTTGAATTTTTCCGACCCGTGGCCTAAATCGAGGCACGAAAAAAGACGCCTTACATATAAATCGTTTTTGGAAATATACAAAAAAATCCTGAAACCCGACGGCGCTCTGTTTTTTAAAACAGATAACAGAGGTTTGTTCGACTTTTCGCTTGAGGAGTTTGAAAATTTCGGTATGCGTCTTGAAAAACTGACATTTGATCTTCATAATTCCGAATATGTTGCGGACAATGTTATGACCGAATACGAAAAACGTTTTTCCTCAATGGGTGTGCCCATAAACAGAGTCGAAGCGTATTTCCGCTGAGGCGGATAAAAATAAGAAAACACCGACTCAAAATGACTTTTTATGAAACCGAAAGCATAAATGTTTTTACATTCTGTTTGTAAGGGGTTCTACAGATGGCAATACACCTGTAGAACCCCTTGTTGTTTTATGCGATCTGCACTTTTTAAAGCCTGTAAACGTAAAAATATAAAAAAACAACCACCCTCTTGGGTGGTTACTTTTGTGAGTGTCGGCATCGCCCTATTTTCCCAAGCGGCTTCCCGCTAAGTATCTTCGGCGCTGTTGAGCTTAACTACCGTGTTCGGGATGGGAACGGGTGGACCCTCAACGCCATCAACACCGACTGCGAAGAACTGTTCGTCCTTCGAAGAACATCACCCATTATATCACGGTTTCAAAAAAAGTCAAGCATTTTTTTCGTGTTTTTTAAAAAATTTTTGAGTTTTTTGTAAATACATACGATATGAATAAAATTTGTGAAACATTTTTATGTAAAAACTGTTGATTATTAACATAAAATGGTGCATAATAAGTATGTATAGTGTTGCATACGGAGGTTGATGGATATGGGTAAATATGCAATAAGTTATGATATAGGAACAACAGGCGTTAAAACATGTATTTTTGAACTCGGCGAAACAATCAAGTTGGTTTCTGCGGCATCGGAAGGGTATAACCTTTATGTTTTCCCCGACGGCGGAGCGGAACAGGAACCTCAGGAATGGTGGAACGCCATGTGCTCCACAACGAGAAAGGTTCTCGATAAATGTGACGTCGATATAAACGACATTTGCGGAATATCGTTTTGTTCACAGATGCAAGGCATTGTTCTTGTCGATAAAGACGCAAAGCCCGTAAGACGTGCCATGAGTTATATGGATCAGCGTGCCAGAAAAGAACTTAAAGAGGGCATTGCGTACGGCCCGCAAATTGCGGGTGCTTTTATTCCGAAGTTGCTTGTTTCACTTCAAATTACGGGTGCGGTTGCAGCTTCCGTTAAAGATCCTGTTTGGAAATATAAATGGGTCGAAAAAAACGAACCCGAAAACTTCAAACGTGTACATAAATGGCTTGATGTTAAAGAGTATTTCATTGCGAGAATGACGGGTGAGTTCTGTATGACCCACGATTCCGCTTTCGCAACTTTGCTTTACGACATCAAAAAACACGAGTTCAGCCCCAAAATGTGCAAGATGTTGGGCGTTAATATCGAGCATCTTCCCGAAATCAAAAAATCTTCCGAAAAAGTCGGCGAACTTCTTCCCGAACCCGCTGCGGAGTTGGGTCTTGCACCCGGAACCGCTGTGTTCGGCGGTGGCGGAGACGCTTCGCTTATCGGTGTCGGCGCCGGTTCGGTTGCGTTGGGCGATACCCATGTTTACAGCGGTACTTCCGGTTGGGTGTCAACGGTTGTCGATAAAAGCATAGTTGATGCCTCCGCAATGATCGCTGCCGTTGTCGGTGCGGAGGAAGGCAGATACAACTATTTTGCCGAACTTGAAACCGCCGGCAAATGCCTTGAATGGGTAAAGGATCATCTCGCTCTTGACGAAATCGGCATTTACCTTGAAAAGAAACACGTAACCGACGGTTACGAGGCGGAGTTTACAAGCCTTTATGATTATATGACACACGTTGTTTCAAAAGTTCCCGCAGGTTCGGGCGGTGTTATATTCACACCGTGGCTTCACGGCAACCGCTGTCCGTTTGAAGACCCGAACGCACGTGGTATGTTCTTTAACATAAGCCTTGAAACAGGCAAAAGCGAAATGATCAGAGCGGTGCTTGAAGGCGTGTGCTACCACTTAAGGTGGTTCCTTGAAACCGAGGAGAAAAAAGTAAAATCTTCGGAGCATATACGTTTTGTCGGTGGCGGTGCGCTTTCCGACCTCACTTGCCAAATTCTTGCCGATTGCACGGGTAAGGTTGTCGAAACGGTCGATACACCGCAAAATGTCGGTGCTATGGGTGCGGCGGTTCTCACGGCTGTCGGAATAGGTCAATGCTCATCTATTGAAGAAGCGAAAAAACTTATTCCCGTAAGCAAAACATTCGAACCCGATTTGCAGGCAAAGAAAGTTTACGATAAATATTATCAAGTGTATAAAAAACTTTATGCCTCGAATAAGGAAAGTTTTGCCGCACTCAACTCTTGAGTCAATAAAAAACGAAAAAATGTTGGCGTAAATCGAAAAAATGTTGTTGTAATGTGTTGAAAAACAACGGTTTTTCTGTTACAATACAAAAAAGGTCACATTACTAAAGGAGCGTGATTTAATGAACATAGCATTGATAGCGCACGATTCTAAAAAAGAACTTATGACACAGTTCTGTATAGCGTATTGCGGTATTTTAAGTAAACACAGCCTTTGTGCAACAGGCACAACGGGCAAACTTGTTGCCGAAGCAACAGGTCTTGATATAGAAAAATACCTGAGCGGTTCTCAGGGCGGAGCACAACAGATAGGTTCACGAATTGCTTGTGACGAGATAGATTTGTTACTTCTTTTCCGCGATCCCCTTAACCCGAAACCGGGCGAGCCTAACGAAACCAATCTGTTAAGGCTTTGTGATGTTCACAACATTCCCGTTGCGACAAATATCGCAACAGCCGAGGCGCTTATTCACGGTCTTGAACGTGGCGACCTTGATTGGCGTGACATCGTTAATCCTAAATGATTTCATTATCGGGTGTGTGAGGTTACGCCTCTGTCACCCGATTTTTTATTGAAAAACGACGTACTGTAAGGAGTTTATTATGGCTGGCACAATTAAAGCGATTAAAGGCACAAAAGACGTTTTGCCGTCGGAAAGTTATAAGTTACAATATATTGAGCAAGCGGCTCTCGACACGGCAAAAACATTCGGCTTTCACGAAATACGGACACCTGTTTTCGAATATACGGAACTTTTCGACCGTTCCGTCGGTGAAACTTCCGACGTTGTTCAAAAGGAAATGTATACTTTTAACGACAAAGGCGACCGTTCCGTCACATTAAGACCCGAAGGCACCGCAGGTGCTGTTCGTGCTTTTTTGGAACACGGGCTTTTTAACGAACCGCTTCCTCAAAAGGTGAGTTACATCACATCGTGCTACCGTTACGAGAAACCTCAAGCGGGCAGATACAGAGAGTTTCATCAGTTCGGTATTGAATGTTTCGGTGCCGCTTCTCCGATTGCCGATGCCGAAATAATCGCTCTCGCAAACAATTTCTTCGGCTATATCGGAATCGAAAAACTCGAACTCGAAATAAACTCCATCGGTTGTCCCGAATGCAGAAAAAAATATTCCGAGGCACTCAAGTCATATTTTAACGGCAGAAAAGACGAACTTTGCGAAACGTGTCTTTCACGGCTCGAACGCAACCCCATGCGTATTCTCGATTGCAAAAGTCCCGTTTGCTCCGAAATCGCCGCCGACGCTCCTGTTGTGCTTGACTATATCTGTGACGACTGCCGTGACCATTTTGAAAAACTGAAAAAATATTTGGAAGTTTTGCAAATTCCGTACACCGTAAATCCTCAAATTGTTCGTGGATTGGATTATTACACACGAACGGTTTTTGAGTTTGTGTCGACCGATGACAAAACGAAAGGTCTTGTTTTGGGTGGTGGCGGCCGCTATGACGGTCTTGTTGAAGAATTGGGCGGTGTTTCGATGCCGGCTTGCGGTTTTGCGGTCGGTCTTGAAAGGCTTGTTATCACAATGGACGAAAGCGGAATACCTTTCCCCGAAGCACCGAAGTGCAACCTGTCGATTGTTACCGCAGGCGAAAACGCTCTCTTAAAAGCGCTTGAAATATCGTCGGAACTTCGTGCCCAAGGTTACAGCGTAAATATCGACACGGTCGGTCGCTCAATTAAAGCGCAAATGAAATATGCCAACAAAATAAATTCGGAATTTACCGCCGTAATCGGCGACAACGAACTTGAAAACGGTACGGTTATGCTGAAATGTATGCAAGACGGAACACAAACCGAAGTTTCTCTTGACGGTTTTGAAGAAGGTTTTGAAAGAGCGTATATGGATGTGGCTGTAGCATCTTTCGAAAATGCGGATTTTTCCGCCCTCACTCAAGAGGATATCAATAATTTGTTGAAATAATAGGTGTTTATATGGAGATTATAGATATTTCCAAAGATTTACTTAAAACTCCCGTTTACCCCGGTGATCCCGAAGGATATATCGACCCGATTCAAAGCCTCAGAGCAGGTGATCATTGCAACTTGAATTCGGTCTATACTTGCCTGCACACCGCAACCCACATCGATGCCCCGTTACATTTTATAGACGGCGGTAAGTCGATCGAACAATTTCCGCTCGATTTATTTATCGGCGAGTGCGTTGTTGTGGAAGCACCACCCGGACCCATTACGGGTGCTTTTGCCGAGGAAAAGTTTCCGTGGCAGACTTGCGAAAGGCTTTTAATAAAAGGTAACGGGCTTTCATATCTTATGGAAAGCAGTTCATACTATATTGTTGATTCCGGTGTTAAACTTATCGGCACCGACGCACCCTCAATCGGTAATCACGGGTCAAATCAACTGATTCACCGAGCACTTCTTTCAGCGGATATCCCCATTATCGAAGGTTTGGATCTTTCCTCCGTCGAGCCCGGCCGTTATTTCCTTATGGCCCAACCCCTTAAAATCTCCGGCGTGGAGGCCACACCTTGCAGAGCATTGCTGGGTAAGGACCACCTATTCTGGTCAGGCACGAGAAATTAAGATCTTTACCTGTCTTTCGCCTTTTACTCACCGAACTCGCGTACCTTTGTACGCTTCGGGTTCGTAAA
>CAYPAB010000006.1:0-52059 GCA_964408605.1 uncultured Eubacteriales bacterium | reverse complement strand
CAAACGCCTTCACATCACGAATATATTTTTCAACCGTGTTTTCGCTTTTTTCTTCCGTTTTAAGATACTCGAAAAACGCTTTTATTTTCTCTTTTGTCAAAATCTTTTTTTCCATTGTTTATCCTCCGATGTCTTCGCACCGCCGTATATATCCGGCGAATGTATAAATTAAAATGCGCCGAACATCCGTTTTTTCACGGACATCGGCGCTTTTGTGATTCGGTCTGTTACCCCTTAAATTTTTAAATTTCCGTCTTTATTTTTTCACAGCCTTTGCCTTTGCGAGAGAATTTTTTCCGAAATAGCCGTCGGCGGTGATTTTTTCGGCGGTTTGAAATTTTTTAACCGCCGAGATCGTTTTCGAACCGATTTCGCCGTCGACATCGAGTTTATAATTGCCGTACCAATTAAGGAACTTTTGAAGGTTTTTAACCTGTGTTCCCGTGTCGCCTTTTTGGAAATAACCTCTTGTGGGGAGTTTGGGAAACGCTCCCGAATATGTTTTTTTCGTTTTAACCGCATAAGCGGGTTTATTGCTTTTGTCGTTTTTCAAAACTATCTCGCTTGTTTTATCGGCAACACCGAGAGTTTTCATAATGCCTTTCGCTATCGCCTCGCCCATCGCTTTGCGTTCGGAGGCTGTATCGACGATTTTCACATCGTTTTTGTTATCCAAAAAGGCACATTCCACAAGTACCGACGGCATTTTCGTTTCACGTATGAAGGCAAAATAATCCTTGCCGTTTGAACCGAGTTTCGTTTTTGCGCCTCTTGAATTTTGACCGATTTTTTTAACTTCCGCAAGTATATTTTCGGCAAGAGTTTTTCCGACACCGCCGTTTTTTGTGTAATAAACTTCGGCTCCGTCTCCGCCGCCGGCATTGTAATGAATATCAACCGCAATGTCCGCGTTATACGCATTTGCACCCTTAACACGTTCCGATATCCACACTTCGCTGTCCGCTGTTCTGCTCATTTTTGCATACACGCCGTGTTTTTTCAAATAGGTGTAACACGCTTTTGCCGTTTCAAGATTAACGTCTTTTTCTTTCAAGCCGTTTCCGACCGCACCGGGGTCACTTCCGCCGTGACCCACCCCGATAAACACTTTTTTTGCCATATCATTCACCCCGTTTTTCAACTGCGACATTAATGTCCTCGGTTGTTCGCACGTCGTTTGCTTTAAGATAAGTCAACGCACGTTCGCTGTCGGACATTCCCTCGGTTGTGGGGTCGACAAGCACCCCCAAAAACGCAAGTATGTTTAACAGCATCGATATAACTTCCGTGATTTCGTTTTGGCTTGCTTTCGGTGTTACGCCGAACATCGCCAAGATATGATACACAAACGATATCACAAGCACCGACGCCACCAACAAAAACACCTTGTTTTTCATTCGTACCTTTAAGTTAATTTTCATGCCGACACTCCTCCTTATGTTCCTCTTTGAATATTTCAAGCAACTCATTGTATTTTTGCTTAACTCCGCCGTTCTTGTTCAGTTGATTTACATATACATCCCCCGCCGCTATCCGTTCCGAGAGGGGCATTTCCGAGGTCATAATCACAAGACGGAGTATTTGCGAATACTGTTCTTTGTCGTGTTTATCTTTCTTTTCTATCCACTTATCCCACTTACGGATAAATTTGTAAATTTTCACCCCGAAAGCGACAATCACGGTTATTGCGGTAACTACCGAGCCGATAAGCAAAACTTCTTCAACCGCTGTCACGCTTACACCCCGTTTCCGACAGTTGCGTCAGAGTCGAAATCCGCCTCGGCCGAGTCGACGTTTTCCTCGCCCGAAATTTTCTTTTCAATTGCCGTTTGGATTTCGGCAAGGTCATCTTCCTCAAGAACACCTTTTTCGAACCACCCCGCAGCATTCAAAATGACCTGATAATCTGCCATTTTGCCGACCGCATTTAAAAGTCCCTTTTTTATAAAACTATTTAAATTAAACATTAAATATTACCTCCCAACGAAATTATGGCGTTTTTAATCGCCGTGATATCTTCGGCATAACGTGTTTGAAGGTCTTCAAACGCCTTGTTGATATCTCTTTTGTACTTAATCTCAACATCTAAATCCGTCTCGGAAACAACAACGGACATATTCCCCGATATTGACGGAACCGATACACAGCCGTCGGTCGAAAACGGTGTTTCGCTTTCGGTAATATACTTTTCGTATTCGGTTGCCGTGTCACCTATTTCAAGTTGCGGATATAAAGTAAACTTGCTTTTTTGAGAACTTGATGTATACATCAAAAGTTTCACATCATACGTCTTGTCGGTTGTAATCTTTTTGAGTAAAGTGGGTTTTGTGCCTATTTCACCCACATAGGTTGAAGAAGCATTGTTTTTATCCCTATAAAAGACAGCGGCAACATACGGCGTCTTATCTCCGTCAATCCCGTCGGAAATCGTATATGTCCCCGCAGGAAGCCTTAGCCACGTTTCAAACGATACGACCGTACCCTCAACCATATTGCAAGTAACCGAACCGTCGTCGTTCACGGTAATAACCGAACCGTCATCGTAAGTTTTACTTTTAATGTAGTTTTTAAACAGATTCTTACCGTAAGTTTTGAGCGTTACCGTCGACAAATCAATATACGGTGTATATTCGGTTGCCACACTTCCTTTTTCGACTTTTATGTCGGTAAAACTCGATGTATCATTCAAGCCGTTATTGAATGTATTTGAACTGTAAAATGCGAATTCATCTATTGACTGTGAAGTTTTAAAAGCATAACTCACACGGCTGTTACCCGAACTGCGTGGCAAAATACCTCCGATTTGGTAACCCGTTTTACTGTTCTTGAAAAAAACAGCGCAATTATTTGCATCGATGTCGGAAGATTCTATCACCGCTGAAAAAACATAATCACCCGCCGGTATTTCAACAATGTTTTTTAACGATGTCATCTGTTTAAACACGGCACTGCCTATTGAACACAAGTTTTTGCCGTTCCTTACGTTTACCGTCACCGGATGCTTAATCGGTGAAACATCTTTTAAAAGAACGGCGCACCCATTCGAAATGCCCTCCAGCGAATTTGATGTAGCGGTAAGCGCTTCGGCAACAAAATCACGGTTCGCATTCGCTACCGCTTCGGTTAATCCTTTGCCGATTGCCACACCGCTTATCGGCTTGTCGGTTTCGGTGTCATATTCCTGCGAAACAAAACCGTAAACCGCCTTTGCCGACGGATACTGTTCATCCGTTGCCGTACTTCCGATTTCCGTCACCTTGTTTTCGGACATCTCCGCCCCGTAAGTCGGCAAGTCCCCCAACTCCGCCGTAACATAATCATAAACCGCCTTCGCCGACGGGTACTGTTCATCCGTTACCGTACTTTCGATTTCCGTCACCTTGTTTTCCGTCTTTTCGGCACCGTATTCGGATAACGATTCGATCAACCGATTTGCGTAAAGCCTGCAATACTCCTCATACGGCCCGATAAACGGTTTTTCCTCGTCACAAGTGTCCTCCGTATATGAACCGCAATTAACATAAAAAACCGCAGGCTTCGGCGAATACATCAGCGCTACCTTGTGCATACTTTTTTCGTATGCATAGACCCCTACTGTCGCCGTGCCTTTTTTTAACGACGGAATGTTGCAAACATTGTTATAAATCGGAACCGGAATCTTATTAAACACCGCCGTTACCGAAAGGCCTTCAAAACATTCGGGTAAGTCGAACTCGCAAGTGTTTATACCGACTTCGCCGTCATTGATACAACTGTTTTCGGTAATGGCAACAGCCTCTTTTGTAACTTTAATTTTCATTCTGCTCACCCTTGTAAATATCTCTCATACATTTTTGAAAGATATTCCTGATAACTTGAATACTTCTGCCTTATATATTCGCTTGTTTCAAATTCGTTTTGCGTAAGAATCGTGTCAATGCCCGTTCTGTCGCAAAATTCCCGATACGATTTCGGATCGACCTTGGTTGAACTTTCGTACTTGCTTTTTGTCGATGTGCTTTTCGACGAACTCCCCGAAGACCGTGTTGATGCGGATGTGTTTGCTTTTTGCACGGCAAGAGCGTAGTTTCTGTCGGCGTTTGCCTGATTGCGTTTCGCTTCCGCTTTTTTAAAAGCCATTTCTTCGGCAAATTCCTTTCTGTCAAGAGCGTTTTTGTATTTGGTGTAGGCATAATCTCGGTCGCTTTCCCATGCCTCTGTTTGTGCAAGAAAAGTGTCATATTCGGCATCCGACATCGAAACAAGTCTGTCAAGAAGATAATTCCCGTCGGAATAGTACCGTTCAAGTTCGCCCAAATACTTTTCGTAATCGTCGCCGTCTAACGAGCGTAAAAGAGTTATACCGTCAACGAGCCTGTCGCCCTTGTCGGAATACATTTCATACGCCCTGTCACGCAAATCAAGTGCTATTCCGTTAAGTTGAGTTAAATATTCATCGTACGCTTGATTTCCCGCAACCGTCGCATAAGAATTAAGATAACCGCCCGTGAGTGCGGTGGCATTCCCTAAAGTGTCCATCATGGCTTTTTTGCCGTTTTCGACATACTGCTGTTGATACTGCCTGTATAACGGGTCGGCGTTCATATTGTAACTGAAATCTTCACGGTTAAGTATATCGTCGAGGATTTCATCGATTTTATCGGAATATCGGCTTGTGTATTCTTGCGGACTGTTCTTTTCCCAGTTTGCCAACTTGTTTTCGGCTTGAATTAAACCGTTGCTTTTTGTGTAAACCGGTCTTTTTGTTTCCACCGGTGCTTTAACGGTCGATGTGGTGCTTTTGTTTGCCGAAGTTGAAGTCGATGATGAAGCGGATGTTTTTTTGTTAAGCATCCCCCAGGTTTTATTTCCGACTATACCGTCAACCGAAAGTCCGTTTTTCTTTTGATAATCTTTAACGGCACTTTGGGTTTTGCTGCCGAATTGCCCGTCAACGCTGAGCGAATAGCCGTTATTATTCAGCATTTTTTGAAGTTTTTTTACCTCGTCACCCGATGAGCCGTAAGAAATAGTTGAATATGCTATTTTTATCACCCTTCCTGTTCTTCGTAATCCGCCGGATACCAACCGCTTATGTATATATAGCATCCGGCAGGCACGTTCGTATCGGAACGAAATGTAATTTCGCCCGTTTTATATTTAATTCCCGCTGTGCTTTGAACCTCAAGCGAAAGCCCCGCCATACTTTGCAAAGGAACAAACACCCCCGGCGTGTGTTCCGGAACAGTTGCCACAATATAATTTGTGCCGGCTGTGAGTTCTGTTTTTGCCGTAAGGCGAACACGTAAATACACCGCATCAAAAAACGGATAATACCTAATATACAAAACAGGCGACTCGGTTGCCGCGGTACACTCGCAACTTAATTCTTCATAGGCGGAAAGCTCCCCAATTTCCGTTTTTAAAGCGTTATAATTGTTCATATTTTGAACACGGCAGTTATCCGTTTCGCTTCGGGTTTCTTTCTGCTCTTTTTCATATTTTTCCGAAAGAGCGTTTATGTCGCTTTCCACCTTATCGGTCAACGCAAAAGATATCTTTTCGTTAAGTTCACCCAAATAGTTTTTAAGAAGCACAAAGCGGTTGTCGGTCGAATATTTTTTTGCGGTTATGTTCGGAATACTCAAATTCAAATCATACATTCAATTCACTTCCCCGCTCGATTTTTCGTGATATGCCGAAAATCTTAATGTTGCCTTTGCACCTTATCTTTATTCGCAAATGGTCGCATCGCGGTGTGATAAACGGCATTATGACGGAACCGGTTTTTTCGAGTTTTCGGTCAATTTGTTTTTCCCAAACATTACTGCTGTCATATTCGAAAAACACCTGAATACTTGCTCCTTTTTCGCCTACCGCACGAATGCTGATATTCGAATAATATTTGTTCCCCGGAAGCGTAAGTCCCCACAAACCGCTCTCGAATCCCCACTCGATGCTGTCTTCGATTTCGGTTTCCTTAAACGCACCGTCAAATGTTCCGTATATGTTTTCGCCGTTTATTACGCCCAACTGTTTTTCATAGTTTGGGTATTGCACGGTATAATAGAGGTTGCTGTTATGCTGAGCAAATTCTCTTATATCGATTTTTTCTTCGTGGTGCCATATCCCCTTTTCCTCGTCATACACAAAAAGACGTCGTTCTTTTTCTTTGTCGGTCATACATATGTAATATTTGTTCCCCAAAGCACCGGCAACCGCACCGATAAAATATTCGTTGCCGAGATGCGACGAAATGCACACCGGAACGCTCCCCTCGTAGGCGCATATTCCCGTAGGCGATTTGTAATAAAGCGTTTCGTTAAGGCATACGAGCGATTTATGTGAACCTTTTTGAACACCGCGTATATATGATGTTGTAATTGTAAACGGCGGATTTTGTCCGTAGATTTTGTGAACGCAGTTTTCCTTGAAGAAAAGAACATACCCTCGAAAAGCTGTAGCAGCGGTAAAAGGCCCGTCTGTGCCGACGCTTGCGGCGTAACTGTCTGTTGAGAGCCCCATAAACACCTCAAAGTTTGTGGGATCGCCGAGTTTCGAAGCATAAATTTCATTGTGTGATGAACAACATCCCCAAATTCTGTTACCGCTTTCGCACAAAAAATCCATATTCGGAATTTCTCTTGATAACGTAACACTTGTTTCCAAAGTGACCTCTTTTTTTAAAATGCCCGAAATAATAACATAATTATCGCCTTTTTCACGGATTATGTGTTTTCCCTTGATCCCGACGGAATTCATCCCCTTAAATTCAACGGCATCGTACTGATTAAAATTCACACCTATGCCCTTGCAGGCAATCATTATATAAGTGTCGGGTACGTTGACCCACATGCCGAGCGACTCGGAATACTGCTTCAGCGAATGTGTATCGCCCGAAGTGTCATACCACAGAGCGCCGTTTGTTTTAACCGTCGGCATAGTCGGAGTTACACGGTATGAACCGAACGATGTTCCGTCTGCCTTGCACATTTTCACCGTGACCGATTCGGTGCTTTTAAAAGTCGCTTCCAAACTGCCGTAATCGTTGAGATCTGCGGTATTCACATAGACTTTATCGGGAAAAATCAAAAGTTTTGCACCTAAAGACACAAAAATTCGGTTTTGCTTTATATCCGGAAATTCAAAGCCCGAAAACACACGCCCGCCGTAATAGAGTTTGCCGTTGTTTATATAGACCATTTTGTCCTTTGCGTATAGTCCGTTTAGTCTGCCTCCCCTTATTTCGCTGAAAAGCAAGCGTCTGCTTCTCGGTGAAATCACGGGGTAGTTATCACTGCTTGTGTTCTCGGTAAAAGAAAACGCATTTTCGTTTATAACGGCGTTGTTTTCATATCCTTTGAAAGAGGAAATCATTTCAACGCCGTTTTGCAAATTGCGTAAATACGGTTCATACAATCAAATCACCCGCCCCTATTACAACTTTTTTAATTACGGCTTTTTGCCTGTTGATATAATCACCGAGTTCTTTATAAAGCCTGTTGAAACGTGATGCCGAGTTATTGTATCTTGCAATCTCGCCGTTCATATAGTCGAGTTGCATATTCATATATACCGAATAAATCTCCCCGTATCCGTTCGGTGCTTTAAGTTCACTTTGCGGATTTGATGTTACGCTGTACCCCTCAAACTTCGCATCGCCTCGCGGTTCGGAAAATTCGCCGGATATTTTGTAATCGAGTTGCGAAATCCATTCGATTTTTCTTTCAAGGCTTACGCTGTTTTCACGTTCCGAATCGAAGTTTTCGACCGCTTTTGCAAGAGTCATAAAACCCCTCCTTAAACGGTGGTATTGGCGTCGATATACGCAGCGGAGATCGCCGCCATTTTTTCGCTGTTCTCAAGAACTTCGGCAAAGCGTTCGGGTATTTCGACTGTTTTGCCGGTCTGCACAAGAATACGCTCGCCGTTAACGGCAATAAAGCGTTCTGTGTCATTGCGTGACTGTTTCGGAATGAACACACTCACGAGTTTTTCTTTTTCGTTATTTGTTGTTTTATTTGTTGCCATAATACACACTCCTTCGGGTGCCGACGAGCGGCACCCTTTATAATTCAGTTAAAATTTACACCGATTTTTTCGGTTTTCAAAAATCAGTTTTCTTTTGCGGTTGCGCTGAACGTGGAACCGCTTTCGATTCTGATAAGATATTCTTCAACAAGTCTTTTTGCGGTTTTAAGACCTTTCCAACCCACGGAAGAACGTTGGTTAAGCGGATCGTTTCCGTAGCCTTTCTGCTTCACGATATGCTCGATACCGCCACCGTTAACGGTTGTTACACCGTAGGCATCAGCACCGATAATAAGCGTTGCGAATACCGCACAATTCAATGCACCGGCGTTCCAAATTTTAGCCTCGGTACTTTCAACAAAACGCACACCGCCCAAACAACCGATTTCGCCTTTAAGCATATTTTCGGGAGTTGCGTATTTCTGCACTTCCATCCACTGATTGCCCGCTTCCTGCATAAGGTCATAGGCAACATAAGGGTGTATGATACCGACATAATAACCGTCGATTTTGGGTGCGTTCATCGCTTTGAGTTCTGCCGCCGCCTTGAAAACGTCTTTAACACGGAGAAGTGCCGTTTTATCGATTTGACTTCTTGATGCAACGGCGGTTTCGGTATTGCCGGTGACCTTGGGGCAATAAAGCACATTCGTACCGCCGACAATCTCGTTTCTGACAATCGTATCCATTGTGAGACCCGCCTGTGAAGCGAGTTGCTTGGTGGCTTCAACAATTGTATTGTCAACCGCCGTAAGTTCAAGAAGGTCTGTTTGTTCAATGTAGTCGCCGTACTGTTCAACGGTTGCGCTGATGCTTGAAACGTTGAGTTTGTTGCCCGTAGGAGTAACACCCTCCGTCAAAGGAGTGAGCGCTTTCGGGAGCGACGAAAACTTGCGGAATTCAATAATCTTACCGCCGTTTTTCGGAATATCACGTTTTTGACCGAACTGATCGTGAACAAGATAAGGCGAAGCAAGTGTGATAAGAGTTTTGTCGTAAAATGTCTTCATTTCGGCTGAGAGGTTATCGGATGTAGTTTTGTTGACCTCGTCACCCGCAGCAAAAAGTTGTATATTCAAAATATAATCTGTCATAAATAATCCTTTCCGATGGCTCAAAATTTAACATTTGCGCCATTCTCGACCTGTTTTAAAATTTTTAAAATATCTTGTGAGGTCAGCGAATTAACGTCAATATGAGTAACCACCGCACTTTCGGATGCAACACCGTTTTCGACGGGGCGTCTGCCCTTTGCCTCGATGCCCTTAACGACTTGCTCACGAACCTTGTCCGCCGTGTACGCCATGGCGCCCGAAAGAATCTCGTCTTTATGTACGATTTCGTATGCCGCCCTTAACGGCGCACCGCCGATTAAAAGTTGTGAAAAAAGTTTGTTCTCACGAAGTTCGTTTCTCAAATCGAAATCGGGGAAACTTTCTTTAAGTTCTTTGCTTTGCTCTATCCACGAGCCGATTCTTCCACGCAGGTTATCTCTGCGAAAGGTGTCCCCGTTGGGGATATTTTCAAAGTTTTCGACCGTATTGCCGTCAAGAAACGATATCAGTTTATCCTCGTCGCCTGCCGAAACGCCGTATTTTTCCATAAGTTTTTCAACAGTCGGTGCAACTTTGTTTTTGTAATCTTCAAGTTCCTTGGTGTGTTTAAATCTTTTGTCGATAATCGCCTGTGTTTTTTTGGCAAACTGCTCTTTGAATTTTCCGTTAATAAGTTCGGAAAACTCGTCTTCGGCAATTTCCCTTTCGGCACCGTTCTGCCCGGCGACGGCATCTTCGACGCCCGTTTCCCCGTTTGTCGCTTCCGCCCCCTCACCGGCGAATAACTGCAAATCGAGAGTGTACCTTGTTTTGTTCATTAAAAATTCCTTTCTTTTAAGCGTATTTTTTAAATTAAACAGTTGCAACTTTCATCGTCTTTCCGAAGTGCCAAAGAGCAAACGAAAACAATCGTTCGAACTCTTATCTATATAAAAACCGTTTTGGCCGAAACGGTTTTTTACAAAATTAAGCATCGAAAACTTATCCGAACTCCGATTTGTTTCGGATAAACAAATTTTTCGACCTGAAACGGATGAGTTTTCGAGGAATTCACGGTGCAAAGACAAGAGTAAGGCTGTCGCCTTGCGATTGGATTTAAGCCGAAAAGTCCCGAAAAATCGCCGTTTAAGGCGGGTTTGGATGCTTAAAAAGTTATTCGAATTTAATATATTGCGGATAATGTTCGCAAAGCATCAGCAAACCTGTTATGCAAGTATCGGTTATTGCGGATATCCGCTCTTTTGCAAAATCAAAACTTTCTATTTCAAGACAAACATAGCCGTCACGCACAATGTTGCGTATAAGTTTCAACCTGTCGGAGGCTTCTTCGTCGTGTATGCAGTTGACAAGCGTAAAAACCAATGTCGAAACGCCCGCACAAACAACATCGCCGCCGTTTTCGGCAAAACCGCTGTGCCCCTCGATTATAACAAGAGTCCTGTCGTAATATTCCCTGTAAAAAACTTTCGTCACGGTGTAGCCACCCCTGAACTGAGTTTTGCCGCCAATGCGCTTTTCCCCTCAAAATCCATCATACTCAAGGCGGTCAGCGCCTGCTGACGCATTTCGGGATTAAACATTCCGGCGCTGTATAACTGCAACGCAAGTTCGTTTTGACTTATCTTTGAAAACGGGCTCGCTTTTTCGGCACACACTTTTATGTCGAATATCGGCTTTCTTTCGCCCATATCGATGCCGAATGTACTGCCCTGACTTTTTATGCGAATTGCGGAATTGTCGTATTTAACAAACTGCTGTTCGCCGTTTTCACCGAGTATCCTGAAAAACCTCGGTTCATCGTAGAACTGACGGATAAGTTCGACCGCCAAAGCGTTAAGATCCGAAAACGCTCTGTAACCGCTTTTGACCATATCTCTGGTAAGTTTACTGCCCGCCTCTTGCAATGCCGCAATCGCGGATGCGGCTGTGACACCGCTTGAAACACCGCCCTGCGAAAAATCTCTGTTTCCGCTTGTTTCTTTAAGTTCGTCGATTTTGCTGTTAAGAATGCCCAAATATATTTCGGGAATGCCCGAAAGCCTTATTTCCCTTATGCTGTCCTCACCCAAATTGCTTCCGGAAACATGCACGAAATTATTGCTCCAATCGGCAAATTCCTCCTCGTTTACGGCACCGGATGAATTTATGAAATATCTGGGATTTGTCGCCATGGCGGCGTTTTTGACAAGGGCGTTTCCGAGAACGTCAATCTGTTTTTGAGCGTCTTTCATAATGTCTATGTAACCGAAACCGCACGGCGTACCCTCCTCAACAAAAAGCGAATCAAACACAAACGGATACATACCGTGGTCATAAAATCCTCGCTGTGAATATTCGGGGTCGTTTTCGGAGGCGTAAAGCAACACACCGTTGCAAAATTTACAGTAATGAACCGTTTCCACGCCGTTTTTTATCACCTTGTAATATCTGTCGACAACAGCGCTTTTTTCCGATGTATCAACCGAATCGTCGTAAACGTATTTTGCGATTTCAAACGATGACTGACCGAGTTTCCCCGATAATTGCGGATAAAGTGCAAGAAGCGTTTCATTGTCCGTCAATTCAACGTGAAATAAGTTTTTGCTTTTTTGTATATCCTTTATTCCCGGCTCCCAAAAGAGATTCAAAATGTCGACATGCCTGATTTCTATATCTCCGAGACCGTTATTTTTCAAGGGATTCCAAAATATTCCGTAAACCGCCGTGCCCGCTTTCAGTTTATACCACCAGGCATCGTTATATATTTTTTCGAAGCCGTTTCTTTCAAAAACCACCGGCAACACCTGTGACAAAACAGAAGCGGCCTTTTCATCGCTCGCCTCCCTCGGAAGACAAGTGACGGTGGGGTAGTTGTCCATGGCATCCGCATGCTTGTTCGCTATTGAATTGAAAAGCCAAGCGGAGGCGTTATTGTTGCCTTTGTCACCTCGCAACTGCTCCCAATGTCGCAGTTTAAACCATTGCTCGTTATCGACGATTCTCGTTTCAAGCGATTGCTTTGATTCTTTATATTTTTTCAAAACAGCAAGTGCTTTTTCGATTTCGTCTTCGCCGATTACCCCATGTAACCCCGTGCTTTCGGCGGGTTTTATCTTTTCGAATCCGTTTTTATTGTTTTCTTTGCTATCCATATAATCCTCCCTAAATCGTTCTGTAATGACCTTTATGTAAATCAAGCGGGTCATCGCCTAAATCTGCGTTTTTCTTTTTATAAGTCGGTGCAATAGGCCGTGCCATACACATATATCTGACCTCGTCGGCAATATGATCTTCGCCTGTTGTGTCCAAATCTTCGGGATTGTTGTTGCTGAATTTCAGTTCGGGAACAGTCCTTACAAACCCCTTGCAAGTATTGAAAACATACATCATCGGGACACCGTTTTCGTCAAAAGCGAGTCGGTAATGCACTTGCATCCAACCGGGGATCCTTTTGTTATCGCCTTTTGTGAAAAACACGCCGTTCCTGTCAGCCGCTTCAATAATCGCCTCCCCTCGTGAGGCATCCCAAATAGACGGGTCGGCAACGCCGATGATTTTTTTGTTTTTGAGCCATCTGTGGGTTCTTTCGATGTTTGCGATTTCACCGAATATTTTTTCCGGCGGCCACTTCACACCCTCGTTCGGAGTTTTCGTACAGCCGTAGAGTTCAAGAATGCGGTAAAGTCTTCCGTCGTAATCCACCGCCCACCAAGCGCACGAAAAAGGCTTTGCGTAGCCGAAGTCAAACGACCTGTATATGATCCAGTCGTTCGGAATTTCAAACGGCTCAATTACATGTGTGAAAGAACCGTCTTTGTAACGTTCGGGAACATCACGAAATTCCTCAAAAAACTGACCGTCGAAAATATCCCAATTTCCGAAACGGTGTGCTTGTCTTAGTTTTTCGGGCAGCGAATCAAGGACTTTTACATATTCGGGATTTGTTTTCATAAGTACCGTGTTATCGTCAACCGTTGCGGGAATGAAAACATAATCGTCGGGATCTTCGCCGTTCTCATAGCGACCTTTAACAAAAAGACGTTTAAACCAATTGTGTCCGACTCCGCCGGGATTCCCCGTAAAATACATTCGCGGTTTAAAATCACTTCGGGTAGTTCTGTTACAGGTCATAAGGAATTGAATCTGCGTAAAAGTAAAATGTGTGCATTCCTCCACCCCTATAACGTCGTATTCCTGCCCCTGATACTGATAAATATCGTTTTCGGTGTCACAGTAGCCGAGCCGTATTCTTGAGCCGTTCGGGAAAATAAATGCTCTTTCGTCACGCTTGTACCGTGCGATTCCGTTCAGTTGTTGAAGCATGGGCAAAAGGTGATTTTCACGAAGTTCCGGCAATGTTTTTCTTAAAAGCAAAAGTTTCAAACCGCTGTATTCGAATGCGAGCAATATGAATTTTGTTCTTAACGCCCACGATTTTCCGCCTCCACGTGCCCCACCGTAACCTATAAACCTGCGGTGACAGTCAAAAAACTTTTTTTGCTTTTCGTTCGGATGTGATATCACCAACTCCTTCATTTACTCCACTCCTCAAGTTGACGTTCGAAGCGTATAACCACGCCGTCGGAAACATCATGCGAGCCGTTGTATTCATCAAGCAAACCGTAAAGTTCACGCAATGCACCGACACTCTCTTTCAAAAACTTGGCATCGATATTCGGGTCACCCGTGTTGCGAAAACTTTTTCGTGCTTTTTTGACGATATCGTCAATAAGCGCACTCATATTATCCGCAGCGGAAGACACTCTTTTGTATTTGTCGGGAACCTTTTTTTCGTTCAAGTTTTCAAGCCCCTTTCATAAAGTATCGACACGGTTCTGTAATGCCGGCAGTTACGTCCGCCGGAACAACTGCAAACAGACACTTCGTGATGTCTTTTTTGCTTGTTGTCCTGAAAGCGATGAACACATTTCGTGCCGTTCAAAACGCCCTCGCAAACAATGAAGCCGTCGCCTTCTTTCAAATAAAACGGACATTCAATTCTTCCTTCTATCATTTTTGACATAATTTGCACCCCTCTTGTACTATTATTGGTATTGACATGAAATCGGAAATAAGTTATATTATTAGTGAGATTTGTACAGATTTCCGAACCGCAATTGCATTATAGTACAGGTTTCCGAACTTTTCAACCCATTTTCCGAACATTCGTTCGTTCGACACTTTTTTGTAAGGTTGAACAAAAACCGGAGGTATAAACTGTGAATATGTATGACAAAATTCAGCAGTTATGTGATGAAAAAGGAATAAAACCGGCAACACTGTGCAAAGCCGCCGGCATTCCGAAAAGCACATTATCTGAATTAAAACAAGGCAGAACCAAAACATTATCCACGCAAACGCTGAGCAAAATAGCACAGTATTTCAACGTATCGTTGGGGTATTTCGACGAAAGTTTTGACCCCGTTGAAGAAGCGAAAGACGAACTTTTTCAAAAGCGAAAACTGTTGTTTGATATGTCCAAACGTGTTACGGAAGATCAATTGGACACATTCCTTGTGATGTTTCGTGCGCTCATAGATAAGGAGGAGAAATAAACTGATTTTTATAAGGGAAATAAAAATGCCGCTCACAGTCAGGGCTTTCACGCTACCCGATGCGAACGGAGATTTCAATATATATATTAACGAAAATCTTTCGGACGAAGCGAAAGAAAAATCTTTGGCGCACGAAAAACTTCATATTGAGCGCGGTGATTTTCAAAAGCAGTCTTTTGCACGAATGATTGAACAAACGATGTTACGCTGAAAACGGTTGAAAATTACACATCGCATAATACGGCAATAAAATAAGGGATTCTTACGGGGCATAACCATGCCCGCAAGAACCCCTTGTTTTTATATATTTATAAACAACCGTTTAAAAACTTATTTTTTCATTTCCGCCAAATCACGGTAGTTTATGAGTTTGATTCCGCAAGCCTTAATGTGCTGAAGTGTTTGCGGATCCGAGAAAAGACGGTGTTCCCAAACTCTGCGGTGCCACGAATTTGTAATCGCTTTAAGTTCGTCGCTTTCAAGAGCGGGATGTATGTATGTTTCGGTAATTCCGTTGGGGAAAGACCTGTAAAGTTCGTAAATGTATTCCTTAAAGTTTTCGTAACTGTCGTTTTGAGGGCCGTTCCATTCGCCGGGAATCAAATAATCGGGAACGGCAACGTTTTTCGATTTTGCGAAACCGAGAAGTTTATCGTAAAATGCCGAAATCATATCCAAATCGATTTTAACGTCAAGAGTCTCGTTGGCGAACATTTCGGGAACGAATACACCGGGGAAGCGGAAAGGCAATCCGTATTCGCCCGCAATTTCAAACGTAAGGCTCAGAAGTTCAAATCTGCCTGTTTCGATTCCGTAAAGAGAGCCCATATGATTATCAATATGCGACGGCACCGCACCGAAAGACTTAAATCTTTCGATCTGCGCTCTTATTTCCGCTTCAACATCATCAAGAGAGCAGTTCTTTTCGAATTCGTCGGATTCGTGATACATAAAACCTTCGCTGTCACACAAAGAGCCCTTTTCGGACTTTGAAATCGGAGCCCACCTGTAATTTTGCCATTCGCTTGTGAATGTAAGGTGAACACCCACCGCATATTCGGGGTGCTTTGACGCCCATTTGCCCGCCTCTTTAGCCCAACAGCAGGGGGTCATAATCGTTGAGGAGGTAATACCGCCTTTTTGGAACAAATCGGCAACCGCCATATTGGCTGAATGGCACATACCGAAATCGTCCGCATTGATAATCAAATACTTGTCCATTGTAGTCACTCCTTTATTTTTTATCGGCTTCTTCAAAAAGATCGGAAAGGCTCATATTATGCTCCGACGAATTTTCGGATTCCGCTTTAACCTCCGCCGAA
Organism: uncultured Eubacteriales bacterium; assembly: GCA_964408605.1. GTDB lineage: Bacteria > Bacillota > Clostridia > Oscillospirales > Acutalibacteraceae > DTU089. The sequence continues at coordinate 36,138 of CAYPAB010000006.1, read as the reverse complement.
TCCGAAGCGTCGCCCGACTCCGCACCGTTCTTTTTCGAAGTGTTTTTCTTTTTCTTCATAACAAATATAACAATTACGGCAATTATCGCAACGCACCAAATAAGTGCGATAACTACAATAACAATACCCAACATCGACGGATTCGGTTCACCGTCGGTTTGAGGTGAGGTCACCGCAATTGAATCGGGAGCGGTAATTATATTCGACGGTGTTGCGGTTGTCGCAGTCAAACTGTGTTCGTAATAAAGAAGTTCGATTTTATCAATAACCGCATCGTTGACCGTTCCGTCGGCGGTAAGCCCGTTTTCGCTCTGGAGTTTTTTTACAACTTCTTCGGTATCCTTATCGTAAATGCCGGTTACGGGCTTGCCCGTGAGACCGTAATTTGTGTAAATAAACATCCATTGTATCCACTTAACGCCGTCACCGGTGTCGCCGGCTTTTATTTCGCCCGTGGGCTTTGCGTAAGGATTGGAAGTCGCCGAGAAATCGACCGTTTCGGATTGAGAATTGTTGTCGGCGGGAACTTGGTTGTTATTTGTATTCAACGGATTTGTTGCGGGAGTTGTGTTTTGCACCGTCGCCGAAGACTGATTTTGAACATAAGTGGCGGCGGGAACGGGGTCAATATAACCGATGTTATTTGTATACACGGGGTACGTTGTGGCAGGTGTCGAATTTTGAGAACCGCCGGAACCGCCCAAAATTCCGTTAAACAAATCGCCTACATCACCGACAATTCCACCGATACCGCCGATGCCGTCGAGAAAACTTCCCGAACCGGAAACAACATGTGTTTTATCTTCGATGTAATCGTCGATTCTGTTTTGAGTTGTTGTGTTGTTCATATCGTCTGCTTCGTTTTTGACGGTTTTTAAAACATCCGCATTATAATACTGAACACGCTCGGCACGGGATATGCCGTTTGCGGTTGACTCGGTTTTCGCCGATACTACCGTAAAAGAAAGTGCGGTAACCGCAAGAGCGATACAAAAAGCCGTTATTTTTCTTTTCATCTTTTCCACCTTACAAAGTTTTACATATTACGCCTGATATCAGCAAACGCAAAACACGGCGTTTTCACTTTATTACACCAACTTATTATACCAACTCTTAAATCCAATTGCAATACAATATAAATAAACAATTAAAAAAACTCGGATACACAGTCGCAAAAAGGGGCTGTAAAAAATGCAATTTTTTCACACCCCCACGTCACTGTACAGTTCAAATACAGACCGCATTACTTCTTCCGATGAAATATCTCTTGCATAAGAGAACTTCTTTTGATATGAAATCCACATTTTTTGCATTTCTTCGCTATGATGGATTTCTTCAAATATATCGGAAGCATCAGAAAGAAAATTAGTTGATTCTCTTTTTTGCGCCGTTGCGTTTATCGCTCTGCCGAATAGTTCATAGTCCAAAGTGTCGCCGTATAATTGATTTAAGATATGAATATCATAAAAATCTCTCATTCGAGTATTTAATGTGGTTCTTCGTATAATTGTTTCAACCTTTTCGGCTAAAACAGTTTCAAGGTTATATGCGAATACCTCGATTTTTCTATCTTCAAACATCAGTTTAAAGTTATATCTTATGGCTCTCGGAGTAATCGCATCGCCATCATCAACCGATATAGAAATAATATCTTTTACAATATCTTCAATATTTCCGGCATTTACATCAAAGCCCGTCACAGTTGCATCTAAATCCATTGTCGCACGGGCATCTAAGCCGACCGTAGCAGGTACAGGCATACCGCCTTTAAGAATGAATTTATCTCTGTAATCGGAAAGAGAAATTCGCTCAAGAAAACGCTCCATCATAAAATTTCTCATCAGTATCTGTGCTTCGGCTTTCTTTTGATAAATTTCCGATTAAATCTTTTAACTGTCTTGATGCTTTTATCATATCAACACCGCCATGTACTGTCTGACTATGCTTTCAATATGAAATGCTTTTGCATAATTTAAGAGTTTTCTCAAATGCAGTCAAGTTGTCACTTCCTTTCGTGCTACAATTACACACGGTTGCGGCACGAAAGTAAAGTGTTTTTGTAAAACGAGTTCTCCCCCCGCATCTCCGACACAGGGAAGTTTTTCATTTTTTCGATCTGTTTCTGTTATACTTTAAACAGAGTGATTTGCTCGGCACAAAATCAATTTTTCCTTTTATTAGGGTGGAAACCCATTTTTTATAGATGGTGTGTAGTTACCATGAGAAAAAGGTATGTAAAAATGCAGATTGCATAAAACAGCATGGAACAAGGGCGTTTACAGGTGTATTGTCACCCGTAAACGCCCTTATTCTATGCGTCTGTTTTTTTACATACCCTCAGACTCATTTTTTTTAATTTCGTTGTCGGTCAAACTGTATTTGTAAACATCGTTCCAATTACGGCGTAAAACAATTTCCGCCGTTAAATCGGTATTGTTATAAACAATTGACCATTGCGTGTTGCTCGTAAGCACATTGGGGTCGGAAACCTGCGATGCCGCTTTCAAAGCGTCCCAGGCGGTGTCGTTAGTCATATTGTCTTTTTGTTCGTTAAAGACTTCGTGAACGGCGTTATAGCGTTCTTTACCGTGACCGTAAATTCCGTTCTTTTGATTGGGAAGCACACGGTCGGCGTATATTTCGTAAAAATTCGTTACGACATCGGTGGGTGTAGCAACAAGTTGCCTTGTTTCGCTTTCGCAGTCCCATTCGACTATTCTGCCGTCACCGCTCGCATCGTTGATATAGAAATGATAATCTTTACCCAAAGATGCAATCATATCATAACGGCTTATAAGGTCAACCGCTTCTTCGGTTGTTGCGGCCCTGTCAAGAACAAGACGTATCAACATAGCCGTAAACAGATTCGGCTTTTCGGTTTTTTGGTGAACCGGCTCGCTGTCGACCACAAGAACACCTACCGAGACGCCTTTTTCATTCATCCCGTCAAGGCACAAAAACGGCGTTGCCAACGCTTTGAGTTTCGGCATTAAACCGTCTTCAAGCACGTTTGCGTCAATGTTGTCAAGAGCGGAAACGGACACCGATCTGTAGCCGTCTTTCGGGTTGCAATAAATAACCAACGCAGATGTATCAAGGCTGAAGTCATAATTCCTGCCCATTCGGACTTCCCCGTCTTCGCCGGTAAGATTAAATGCGGTGCAACCGAAACTCGGCACGTCAACGCCCAAGGGCAAAAAAGGAAAAACTTCTTTTGAAATGGCATTGAAAAGCCCTTCGTCGTCTTCGGCACCGCTGTTGACAATGGCATCAAAATCATAATCATATTCGACGTTCATGGTGTAAATGTTGTAGCCGTCACCGTAAGAAGTGACTTTTTCGATTGAATTCACCGTTTTTATGCGGGTGTAATATGCGCCGATAAAAACAGCGACGCAAACAACCGAAACAGCAAGAACCGAACAAATGATACATACCGATTTTTTTGTCTTTTTCATAAAAAGCCCCCGTTCGATTTAAATAACCGGATGTTTCGCAACTTTACCGATTATTTTTTCACCTCGGAAGATTTATATTTTTCAAGACACGCACGTATGCTTTCTTTTAACATTTCAAGTTGAAGTTTCAAATAAAATTCATCTTCAAACAAAGCATAGTGAACACAAGCACGAACGAGCGAAAAAATAAACGGAATAAGTTTTTCATAAGGTATACCTATTCTCTTTTCAAGCATTTTCGCATATTCGGTGTATCTGTCGTTAACACCGGCAAAGAATTTTTTGCCTTCTTCAATGTATTTCGGATGTGTGTAAATTTGATACATCAACCTGTACTTTTTACCGTGTTTTTCGGCAGTCCAATAAGGAACTTCGTCGATAAAACGCCACATATCCAAAAGATTTTTCGGAGCAATAGCCATAAAATCGTCTTCGACTTTGCTCATACAGTGTGCTGTGGACTGAATTACCAAATCGTCAAGGTTTTCAAAATAAACATACAGTGTGCCCGACGTGAAACCACACGCCTTTGCCAAAGTTTTTATGCCGACACTTGAAAAGCCGTGTTCGGCATAACAGTCGAAACAGTTCTCCATTATTTGTATTTTCTTTTGCAAATGCACTCTTTCGTTTGTTGCGCCCATAAGAATGCTCCTTTCTTCTAATCAGTCAATTACGCACAAAATTTTAACATATACCGCCGAAAAATGCAATACATATTTGCAAAAACAGTATATTTTTTTAAAAAAAATCCAAAAAATATGTTGAAAAATGCCAAAAACAACAAAAAAGCGAAAAAACGGGACTGCAAAACTTTCGTTTTACAGCCTCGTTTTTGTTTTACTTTAATTATATGTAATTCGGTTAAAATGCTATTCGGTTCAGCACCTGTCGTTTAAAATATCTTCCGGATGTTGGAAAAAGTCGTTGAGTTTTGTAAGGAAGGGTCTGACCTCACCGAAATCGAGAGCCCTGTGGTCAAAACAAATATTCATCGGAAGAATTGTTTTTATAACGATTTTATCTTCACCGTTCTCATCTGTAACAACAACGGGACGTTTCTGCAAAGAGCCGATACCGATGACGCAGATTTGAGGCGGAATAACCATAAGCATCGCAACCTCACCGCTGAGCCCTCTTGTGTCGGCGCCGACGTTGGAAACGGTAATTGTGCCCTGTTTAAGGTCGGCACGGGTAATTTTTTCGGTTGCGGGAATAGCGTCGTACGCCTTTTTCTCGGCACCTTTAAGACGCTGAATTTTGTGGCGTTTGTTGGTGTTTGCGCCGTAAAGCCTTTTAATAGCCTTCAAAATATGACCTTTTTTAAGTTTATCGATCGTATCGTGGAACGAAACCGAATAAAGAGCCTCGGTAAGATTGGTCTTTTCAAGACGGCGGTTGATGTCAGCCTGATATTCGGCAATTTCTTTGAGGGTTTTGTTGCCCATATCTTTCATTGTGATGGTCATCATTTCACCGCTGGGAAGAATCCACGGAACGGAAATGTCAATATTGTCAAAAACAGTAACCTTGCCCCTTACAAGACCTTTTTCATAGTGCATGTGAGCGTTAACCATGGGGTCAACCTCAATAGCTTCCGCAATTGCTTTAAGCAAAACGGCATTAAGAGTAATCTTCGGGCCGTCACCATTGTTGTTTTCTTCCGAAAACTTTTTAAATGCTTCCATAAACTCCGTAACATCGGGTTCGAAAAGATAACTTACATGAGGAATGTTCTGCCAACTTTCCGTAGTCATATTGGCAACGATTTTTCGTTGAATTCCGAAGCGTGTGACGTTTTTTACTGCCATAAATTTCACCTTTCAAAAAAAATTCAAAATACAGATGCGGGCACAAAAGCGCCGTATTTTTTTCGAAATCGGGATAAAGCCGACCCCCACCCGATATCATACATCGTTTGTAATTATAGCAAAACAACTCGGTGAATGTCAATTCACTTTTTCAAAAAAACCTGTAAACACGGCAAATTCTACCATTTTGTACAAATTGATTTTAAGTAAACTGTAGATTACGATAAATATAGCCATATGTTGTTAAAATATTGTTAATATTATTATATAATTCTACTTTTCTCTTGTCATATTAATTGTATTGTGCTAAAATACCTATCACAAAAAATGTGCTTTCGGGAGAAAACGATGGAATTGCTTAACAAAATTTTATACAGGCTTCATTTAAAAAAACCGCCCCGTCGTAACGTGGGCAACCGTGAATTGTTACCGAAACCGATAGTCGACGTGCTGGAATCCGAAAATCTTGACACCTCCTCGGTAATTTACTCTTTCAAAACAGATATGTGCGGCGCCGAAGAATACGGCGACGTCTACATATTTTTTGACGAAAAAGGCGTTTACATCGCTCATTTTGATGAATCACTCCCTCCGTCGAAGAAAAAAAAGAACAAAAAAACTCCCGATTTCAAACCCGTTCTTTTAAACCTCGAAGCAATCCCGATAACCGAAGTTGACGAAATGTTTGCCGAAACTTACCTTGCCACGGGTCAACTTACATACACATTAAACGGCGAATACCGTTCGCTCGGTTATTTTTCAATAGGTCTTTTGGAAAAAGCCGACAATTTCCGTCGCATTTTCAATGCGTTCAAACTCAACAAAGGCCATGAAAAATACATCAACGCCGACACGGGCAACACCTGTCAAAAGTGCGGTGCGCCCATTCCGAAAGGCTTGAAATACTGCAAAGACTGTGTCGACAAAAAATCAACCGCAAAACGCCTGTTCACGTTTTTCGGTGACGTTAAAGGCAAAATGTTCTTTATGGTCGGTGCGGTGCTTTTCAGCAGTTTCATAAATATGATTCTGCCGAAATTCAGCACGCAAAAACTATATGACGAAATTCTCAACACGGGGAATTCCGCACCGTACGAAGTTTTGCTAAAAGGTCTTTTCTCTGTTGTTCTCACAATAGCGGCGCTGAAAATAACTCAACAGTTGTTCACTCTGTTTTACCAATACATTGTTGCGGGCGTTTTGCCGCAGGTCATATACGGCATAAAACTCAAAATATTCAAAGCGATGCAAAACTTATCCGTCGGTTTTTACACTCACAAGCAAACCGGCTCGCTTATGGACCGTGTAACACGTGATGCAAACAATATCTATTGGTTCTTTGTCGATGCATTCCCCTACCTGATAGCAAATGCGGTCACCGTTGCCGGCTTGATAGTCATAATGTTCTTAACAAGTGCGAAACTCACGCTGACAATTTTGAGTGCCACGGTATGCATCCTGATCATATACCCCGTGGCGAACAAAAAATTCAGAAAACTTCATCACAAAGTTTGGGTTCAAAACTCACGACTTACCTCAAAAGTAAGCGATAACATAAACGGCCACAGAATCATAAAAGCCTTTTCCAAAGAAAGCGACGAACTCAGCGAGTTTGAAAAAATCGGCGACGGCTTGGTCAATGCCGAAATCAAATCGGCAAATACCGAGGGCACGGTTTTCCCCTTGCTTTCAACGTTGATTTATTTCATAAGTGCCGTTGTTTTGGGCTACGGCGGTTTTCTTTGCATAGTAAACAAAGAAATCACCGTCGGCGAACTTTTGACTTTCGTTGTTTATCTTCAAATGTTGCAAGCCCCCATCGAATTTCTTTCTTGGGCAACAACTTGGTGGGCACGCTGTGTTGACTCGGCTCAACGTGTTTTTGAAATTATGGACACCGAACCCGATGTAAAAGATAAAGACGACCCGATTATTTTGGAAGATTTCAAAGGTTCCGTCGAACTGTGCGAACTTCATTTCGAATACGAACCGGCTCGACCGATAATCAAAAATCTTTCTTTAAAAATAGAGGCAGGCGAAATGCTCGGCATCGTCGGTAAAACAGGTGCCGGAAAAACCACAATATCAAACCTCATAGCAAGGCTTTACGACCCCAAAGAAGGCGTTGTGAAGATTGACGGAATCGATGTTAAAGACCTTTCCTCGAAGCAGTTACGCAAAAATATCGGCATCGTATCGCAGGATATTTTCCTCTTTATGGGAACCGTTGCCGACAACATCCGTTACGCAAAACCCGATGCCACAAACGACGAAGTTATCGCAGCGGCGAAAGCGGCTTCCGCTCACGATTTCATCACAAAACTTCCCGACGGCTATGAAACTTATGTCGGTTCCGGAGGCAGAAGTTTATCGGGCGGCGAAAGGCAACGAATTTCAATCGCCAGAACGATTATTCAAAACCCGAAAATTTTGATTCTCGACGAGGCGACCGCCGCAATGGATACCGAAACCGAACGCAACATTCAAAACTCCCTCACCGAACTCAAAGCCGGCAGAACGACAATCGCCATCGCACACAGGCTTTCGACTTTGCGTGATGCCGACAAACTCGCAGTTATCGACGACGGCGAATGCATCGAATTCGGCACATACGATGAACTGATGTCGAAAAAAGGCGCATATTACAATATGTTCAAATTACAGGAAGAATCGCTTCGTTTTATCGGCATAGGCGAAGGAAACCGCACCAGTGACACCGAAAAGGAGGAACACCGTGATGAATCAAGATAAACTGAAAATCGAATTTTTAAATCCCGAAAGTTGCGTTTTCCGTTTTAACCCCAACGGATTTCTCGTGTTGGAACTAAACGGTGAACCGAGGGGCAGAGTCAAACTCATTCGTGCTTACCCCTATTCGCTCACGGAACAGTATATTTGCGTTTACGACCTTGAGGATAACGAAATCGGCATAATCCGTGATTTGAAAGAACTCGACAAGGAATCCGCCGAATGTGCCGAAAAAGAACTCGAATTGCGTTATTACTGCCCCACCGTGTCGGCGGTAAAAGGCATAAAAGAACGTATGGGTCACTTTTATTTTCAAACCGTTGTCGACGGAAAAGAAAAAAACTTTACCGTTCGTGACATAACAAAAAATATGCGTTTCATATCAAATAACACGTTGCTTATTTTCGATATGGACGGCAACAGATACATCATACCCGAATTTGAAAAAATCGAAACGAAAAGCAAACGGATCCTCGAACCGTATTTATATTGATTATGAAAGAAATTATTGCACATTTTGATATTTCCCCAAACGGCGAATACTGTGACGGAACGCTGTCTTTTAAAGACGGAACCGTAACAAAAAGCCTTGACGGGAACGAAGAAAAATACGACCTTGCCTCCGTATGCGAGGCGGTTCAATATACCGATGTCGGATGCGGGCGGTTTGAACTGAAGCCCGTCGGTGCGAGCGATGACGGAAGCGACAACATCTCCGTTTGCCGTTTTTCAATGAGTTGCGCAGTCGAAATCGGCGAATTTGTTAAGGTGCTGAATCACTTTTTCGAAACAGGCGAAATTCTCGAAATAAACACATCCGATTCGCCCGTTTGCCCCAAATGTCACAGGCATTATCTGCGTGGAATGAATATGTGTATGTTCTGTGTCAAAAAATCGCACGTTTTTTCACGTGCGTTCGGGTTTTTCAAGCCGTATGCGAAGTCGGTAGTCGCCGCAGGGCTTTTGCTCACGGTTGCGAACGTGCTGTCGGCTGTTCTTCCGCTTTTCAACTCATACCTTATTGACGACTACCTCGTGCCGACGGCGGGTTCAACGCCCTATTTTCAATCACGCACAACGGGTATCATAGTTATTGCGGTGCTGATGGCTGTTGTTTTCGCCCTGTCGCAGATAGTAAACATCTTCAGCTCACGAATTTCGAACAAAATGGGCTCCCGTTTTTCAAACGATTTGCGTAATATGGTTTATTCGAAAATACAGGAACTTTCGCTGACGGCAATGTCGAAAAGATCGGCGGGTAACCTCATAACAAGGGTAACGAACGATACCGACCGTGTTAAAGAATTTTTCAATCAGCAAGGCCGTTACCTCATTCAGCAGGTTATAATGTTCACCGTTATACTTACGGTTCTTTTCCGCACGAACGTGTTGCTGACGCTGGCGGTTCTCATTCCCGTTCCCATCGGCGCATTTATGATGACACGTTTTCGCCACGCCACACGAATCCGCTATTTCAAGCAATGGCGTATAAATTCAAAAGCAACTTCGATTTTGCACGATATCATCAAAGGCATAAGAGTAGTCAAATCTTTCGGCAACGAAGAACGTGAAATTCAAAAATTCGCCGATGTTTCGAAAACGCTCGCCGATGTCAGCGCCTCTAACGAAAAATATTGGGCTGTAACATTTCCGCTTGTAGGTAATTTTATGGCTTTCGGCGAATTTCTTGTTCTTTTAATCGGCGGTAAAATGGTTCTCGACGGCACACTTACACTCGGTGAACTTACACGTTTCAACCTTTATCTTTCTTTCCTTTACGCTCCTTTGCGTTGGATTTCAATGTTCCCCAGAAGGCTCGCCGACTGCACAACCGCCCTTGTCAAAATATATGAAATCCTCGACGAAGAACCCGCAAGCGAAGAATATTTGCCCGAAGTTACGCTTGACACGTCGAAATCGATCGATTTCGAAAACGTCACGTTCGGTTACAAATCATACGAACCGGTGCTTAAAAACATCAACCTACACATCGAGCCCGGTGAAATGCTCGGTCTTGTCGGGCATTCCGGTGCGGGAAAATCCACCGTGATAAATCTTTGTATGCGATTATATGACCCCGCCGTCGGCAAAATAACAATAGGCGGTGTCGATATACGAACAGTTCCGCAAAAACAGTTGCGTGACAGTATCGGTGTTGTTTTTCAGGAAACATACCTGTTTTCGGGTACTGTTTTCGATAACATCGCTTATGCCAAACCCGATGCCTCGCCCGATGAAATAATCGCCGCCGCAAAAGCGGCAAACGCTCACGAATTTATAACAAAACTTTCCGACGGCTACAACACGCTTATCGGCGAAAACGGTCACACTCTTTCCGGCGGTGAACGTCAGCGTATAAGCATTGCGAGGGCAATACTCAAAAACCCGAAAATACTCATTCTCGACGAAGCGACAAGTTCGCTCGATCCCGAAACGGAAGTCAAAATTCAGGAGGCACTCACCCGACTTATCGAGGGCAGAACGACGATTGCCATAGCGCACAGGCTCGCAACTCTCAGAAACGCCGATAAACTCGCCGTTATCGAAAAAGGCAGGGTCGCCGAATACGGCTCTCACGAAGAACTTATTAAAGCCGGCGGAATTTACAGCAATCTTGTTGCTGCACAAAGGCAAACTCACTCTCTCCACTAAATACCAATAACATATACGGAACCGTTGAACCCCATCTGTTTTTCGGTTCCGTATATTTTTTTAACAGAGATAAAGTTTCCATTCATTTTCCTTTTTCCGTTGCAAACACTATTCTTATGAATAAAAAAATCTTAAAATCAACGGTAATCGCCCTTTTTGTGTCGATTCTCGCTCTTATATGCAAAACTCCGCTTTCCGTCGGCGTTCATTCGCAACAAGCATTCGCTCCGTCGAAATTTTCGGCGGTAACAAATAATTTAAAACTCGCAAATCCGAAGCGTGAAGGTGTCATCAGAATACTGTCATACAACCTTTTGGCGGACAGTTTGGGGTTCGACGGAACAAACGCAGTCACCCGTGCAGACGGTGTTTGCGAAATTATAAACACGCTGACTCCCGATGTCGTCGGTCTACAGGAAACAAGCCGAAGTTGGCATACGTGTCTGCGTGAAAAAACGGAATACGCTTTCATACACCCTCTGCGTACCGAAATTTTGGGAACTATGACGTGCGTAATCTACAACAAAAGCACGGTAACACTCATATCCGACGGTGAAAAAGTTTTTCAATCGGGCTTCGATTCACGTCTCAGGCGTATGGTTTGGGGCGTGTTTCGTCACAAAAAAAGCGGCGAGGTATTTGCCGTTGTCAACACGCACTTCAGTTTAAGCAATAACGATATCAAAGTACCGATGAAACAGGCGACGGAACTTTTGAGTTTTTGCGACAATATTCGTGAAAAGTATGCTTGCCCCGTTTTTTCGGTCGGCGATTTCAACGCACGTGAACGAACAGTCGGCAACAACGTAACTTCGTCGGTCTATGAAACGCTTTGCACCGTTCTCAACGATGCGAAAACCGACGCCGAAAGTGTCACATGCGGTGAAAAGCAAGGTATATACGCTTCTTCAAACGACCACATATTTTATAAAGGCGAGGCGGATATAAAAAACTACGTTATACTGTCGCAAAAAGAATTTGAAATTTTGAGCGATCACTATCCCGTTTTTGTTGATATTTTTATATGATTTTTTAAAAATGTTTAATAAATGTTAATTTTTTGTTGACTTTAACTCAAAACACTTGTACAATTATAACATAAATCTCACAAACGGAGTGATAAATATGGATACAAAAAACAAAACGAATTTATCCGAGTTAATTTCACAAAAAAGCAAGTATTCACATTATATGATTGACGAAATCACTCATATAATTAAATCTTTCGGCAAACGTGACCCCGGAAGCGACGGCGAAAGAAAAGCCTGCGAATATATGGCTGATGTGCTTAAAAACGAGTGCGACTGTGACAGAATAAAAATTGAACATTTCAAAGAGAATCCCGGTTCATTCTTCGGCTGGATATATATAACAATGACTTTGGTTCTTGTTTCCATTCCGCTTTTCTTTGTCGCACCGGTTGTTTCCGCAGTGCTGATAGCATTGGGATTCGCATTGGCACTCACACAGTTCGGTATGTATAAAAAAGTTGCCGATAAACTTTTCCCCGAAAAAGAAGGCACAAACGTAACGGCACTTAAAAGTTGCAAAGGCGAAGTTAAACGTCGCATATTTTTCAACGGTCACCCCGATGCGGCATGGGAATGGCCCCTTAACTACAAATTCGGCGGTGTCGTTTTCGAAGGTCACATCATAATAGCGGCGTTGGGCGCACTTCTTTTCCTCATTTTCTCAATAGCCTACGTTATTCAAAACGGCGTATCGTTCGGTCTTGTTGACGTGTCTTCGTGGCAGGCAAAGGCTATGCTTATCTGCCTTATTTTTGTTCCGTTCCAAATAGGTATGTATTTTATGTGGAACAGCAAACTCGTTGTTGACGGCGCAAACGACAATTTAACCGGATGCTATATGGGTATCGCCATTCTCAAGGCACTCAAAGACAACGGCATTGAACTTGAAAACACCGAAGTCGGCGTTATTCTCAGCGGTAGTGAGGAAGCGGGCCTTCGTGGTTCAAAAGCATGGTGCGAAGCACACAAAGGCGAATATGACGATGTTCCGACATTCATCATTTCATACGATACAATTTACGATCCAAAATACCTTATGACAAACTACCGTGACCTTAACGGAACGGTCAAAGTCGATGTTGATGTTTCCGATTTGTTTATGGAAGCGGCTGCGGCTGTTGATGTTCAGTGCAAAAAAGGTATGATTCCCCCTCTCGGCGGTGCAACCGACTCTGCCGCATTCGCTCAAGCGGGATTCCGTGCAACGGGTGTAACGGGACTTAACCACAAACTCGAAGATTATTATCACACAAGACGTGATACATACGACAATATGAACGCCGACGGGCTCAGCGGTTGTTTTGCCGCAAGCGTTAAAGCACTTGAGATGTTCGACAACGGCGCAAAACAGTAAAACATATACCAACTCAATAAAAGCGTTGAAAAAACGCATACAAAAACCGGAGGTTCGTCTTGAAAGCGAGCCTCCGATTGTTTGTCTTGGAATGCAAAAAAATACTACAAGCCTACCTTTTCGGTAAACTTGTAGTTCTTTTTCGGGTTGCGTTTTTTACAGCCCCCTCATAAAGTTTTTCGTTCTCAAACCGTTATTATATTCGTTCCCTCACTTAAAATCTTTTCAACCCCACGGTATTCAAACGAGGCGTTCACACCGTTCGGAACATTCACGGTAAAGCGTGTTCCCGAATCAACCGATTTTCGTGAAACGGAAAGTTTTCCGTTTTCGAGTTCCAGCGAACCGTATGCGCTTTCAAGCGAAATATCGGCGGGCGAAATAACAATGTTTTTAAAACCGACCGAACCGACGCTTTGCTTTATGCCGAGGATATATGTAAACAAATATCTCGTGGCGGCACCGAACATCGGGTGATTGTGCGAACGCTCGCCCGTCCAATATTCCCAAAAAGTAGTGGCGCCCTGATTCATCCAATTTGCGAACGAGTATTTCCCTTTTGAAGAAAGCAATTTGTATGCTGTTTCGGAATATCCGTTTTCGAACAGAATACGCGGTACTATGTCGGTGCCGAATATGCCGGTATCGAACATTCCGTAGTCACCGTAAAACTCCGCAAGTCTTTTGAGTGTACGCCCGTCGCCCAAACCGATATCTACAGCAAAGGCGTTTGCACCTTGAACCGCACCGCAAAAATCACCCGTCGATGCGTCGAAAAACTCCTCACACACACGTTTTTTAAGATACTCTCGTTTTTCTTCAAGTTTTTCGGCCATATCCGAACGGCATATAATATTCGAAATTTCGATAGCACGTGAAAGTGACTTAATATAGAAATATGTATTTACGAAAGGTTCGGGTATTTCCGTTTTTTCGGCGGTACACCAATCGCCGAGGCACCAGTTCCCCGGAAGTTCGCTTGTAACAAGACCGTTTTCGCTGTGGGCGTCAAGAAAATCGAAGTATCTTAGCATACCGTCGAAATTCTCACTCAAAACATCGGTTTCACCGTACATTTTATAGTATGTATACGGCACTTCGACTATAGCACACCCCCAGCCACCGGGACCGCCGCCACTGTTGATATACGGTGCGGTGTACGGAACGTGACCGTCGGCACGGTTTTGGCTGTCCGCAATATCGTTTATCCATTTTCTGTAAAAATTCTTGCTGTCAAGCAAAAGCATAGCCGCCTCACAGCAAAGTTGACCGTCACCCGTATAACCTCTGCGTTCAATCGTCGGGCAGTCGCTCGGAACACCGCAATGCATATTATCGAGTTGAGTTCTTAAATATGTGTTGTACATCCAATTTAAAACCGCATCGGAAGAACAAAACTCCGTCCGAGGTTTAATGTCCGCATGAATAACGAAAAATCCGACAATTTCAGTCGTTTCGGACACTTCAACGTACCTGAAACCGTGCCATGTCAACAGCGGATGAACCGTGCGTTCCTTTCCGTCGGGAATAATATTGAAAAACTGCCCCCATGTTTTTTCGTCGCACAGGCGGTCGTTTTCTTTTTCCTCGCCCAAACGGATTTTGATTTCTTCTGTTACGCCTTCGGGACAGCGAACAAGCACCCACCCCGTTATATTTTCGCCCGTATCATAAAGTTTTTTGCCGTCATAAGCGGAAATGAGAGTCGGTTTCCCCGTTCTGATGATTTTATCGGCGGGAGCCGAGCTTTTTTCGTAATGTGTTTCGGGCACATTGGCAATTGCAACATTTTGCCATTTTTCATCGCAAAAATCGGGTTCGCACCAATCATCCGTAAAACGTGTGTAATCGTGAGTTTCACCGCAAAGAAAGTTCTCGCATTCCCCGATAAAAGAGCACTGCCATTTCATTTTGCCGTCGGAAACGACTGTATGCACCGCACCGTTTTTGTCGGTTATATCGAGTTTAAAACACACTTTAACATCGCCGTAAACGGTATCGGGATATCTGTAATGACCGCCACCGAGCAAAAAACCGATTGCGTTTTTGCCTTGTTTTAAATATTCCGTAACATCGTAAGTTTGATAAATGATTCTGTATCTGCAGTCGTTGGTCAATTCTTTTCTTTCGTGATACGAAGTTGTAAACGTCAAAAACAAATCATCGCCGACTTTTTTGCCGTTTATAAAAAGATAGTAAAAACCTAATCCGCAGACCGTTATTTCGGCTTTTTCAAATCCGTCTGCCGAAAAAACTCCCCTGATATAAGGTGATTGACATTTTTCGTCGGGCGTTACCCATTCGGCGTTGCCGAACACATCTTTTCTGTTCATTTTTTCATCCCCTTATAATAAAACCTTCGAAACGATAAAATATTCTCGCACCGTTTCGAAGGTTCAAATTCCGATTATTTTTTTAAATTGTTAACCATAACGGAAAATCTGCATGCCCTTGCATACGCTTCGGAAACATATTCCTCTATGGGCAATTTAAAATATTTGTCGTTTTCGTGACGGTCGGGTTTTGACATATTGTTAAGTTCAAAAGTCAAAATATCGTCAAAGCCTGTGTCGGCAAGACGTTTTGCGTTATAGTTCCAATCCGCAATACCGTCAAACGGCAAAAGGTGTAAATCGTCTGTCCAGAAGATTTTTCCGTTAAAATCTTTAATGCCGAGGTTATCGTTAATATGTGTCGCAATAAGTTGATCGCCGTAAAGCGACAATAAATCTTTCGACCTGTTATAGCACATTTCGTGACCTGAATCCCAACAAAATCCGACAAACTCATTATCGTGAAACTCCGTAAGAAGTGTATCGAGTGCCTCGTCGCCCTCGGTATTTTCGAACGCAATTTTAACACCGTGTTTTTCGGCATGTTCAATTACTCTGCCGTAATTGTCGATACCGAACCCCGTCGGAACACACGGCTCGTCAAATCCGACATAAACGTGAGAAATCATAATCGGTATTTCAAGGTCAGAACAAAGATCTATAAAATGCGACAGGTCTTTAACACCTTCTTCGGCATCTTCACGCTCGTTTTCATCCCACATATCGGCAACGTGATTCCACGGTGCGTGAAACGACTGAAAAATCATGCCTTCTTCTTTTGCGACCTTGGCACTTTCGATAACTTTTTCATCGTCACCCACGCCCCAATTGCCGGTGAACGCCTCGAAACCCGTTTTTTTGAATAATCTTATCTGCTCGGCTTCGCTAAGACCGAAATCATCATTCATGGCAAGGCAGAGTTTTTGTTTATACATAATAAAATCCCCCGATAAAATTACTGTTACGGTTGCACGGGAATCGGCACGGTTTGAACTTCCGATTCAATTGCGATAAAGTTGTTGTGTTCGTAATAATAAGGTTGCATACGAAGATGTTTGCAGAAGCCGTACATCGGCGCATAAAGTTGACCTTCGTTAAGACGAAGACAAGGTGCTTCCATCTCATATTCACCGCTGTCGGTAACAACCGTGCAAGAATTTTCGGTAAACTCGGCTGTTCTGTTGTAAACGCCGACTTTGATTTTTCCTTTTGTTCTTTCAACATCGCCACCCATAAAGCCGATGAGTTGACCTATCGGAATATACCAATTTCCGTCAACGTTTTTCGGCAATGTGTGAACGGAGCAAATGCCCAGATCATAACCCTTGAACTTAATACGCGGGCGGTTATATACCGGTGCCGGATCATAAGGTAAAATCACATCGTTGCCTTTGTCGATAACGCAAAGGTCAACCGTTCTGCCGTCTTCAACACTTGCGGCGAGAGTGCATTTGTCACCGTCGATATCGACAATTGTGAACATCGAAAGATCTTCCTCGTGGCAGTATGTTTTAGCATTCCACACTTTCGGAACAACTCTTGTTCCGGGAGGATTCCTGTTGCCCGAACCCAAGTTATAGTGAACCGTACCTTCCGACGGTTTGTCGAAAAGGCCCTCGCCTCTGCGTGGATAAGAACGTGCAAAACTGTGTTCGTGACCGGAAAATACAATGTCGTATTTATCCATTCCCTCACGCATGGTGGGATATGTATCGTCACATTCGATTTCGGGCCCCGCATAGTTCACGGGGAAGTGATGCACGGCAAATTTCCACGTTTTATCACAGTTATCGGCTTGTTCGCAAAGCCATGCGTTCATTTCATCGTAACCGCTGGTGCCTGTAAGACAAAAATGAGCATTGCCGTAGTCGAAAGCGTGGTTCGCAACCTCCCAACCCTTCGGGCCGTTGTGTGCGTAACTGCCCCAAAGTTGGTTTGTAAAATATGTTGCGTGTTCCGAATAATATTTATCTTCTTTTGTAAAATAATTGCTGAATCCCATATCATCGTGGTTGCCCATACAGAACATAACGGGGATTCTTTCGCAAATTCCCTTGAAGCCCTCAAGCATTCCCGTCCATTGAACATCCGTCTGACCGCAGTTTGTGTTGTCACCGGCGGTAAGAATAAATTCACATTCGGGATGTTCTTTAAAGACTTTATGCAAAACCTCACGAAGTTCCGAGTAATCGGCGGGCGGTTCGGCGTCACCCGTTTGAACATCGGAAACACAAAGGAAAGAAAACTTTTCGGTGTTTTCCCTTGCGGTTTTAAAGCAAAAAGTTTCGCTTCTGTTTTCGGTGTCACCGCAATTATATTCGTATTCGGTGTCGGGCTCAAGACCTGTCATATCGGCAAAAAAGAAATTGCTTTCGTCCATATCGGTTTCGAAAGTATGCTTTTCCGCATCCGCTTTAAGCCACTCGCCGTCAACACCTTTTTCCCTGTAAAGGGCATATCCCGAACCGATGCTTGTGTCGGTTCGCCATCTCACCGTCATAGAGCGTGATGCATCGCCTTTTATTGACAGCATTATTTGATCGGGCACACATGATGAACCCCTAAATTTTTTCCATTCGCTTTTTGTGATCACAAAAACGCCTTCTTTCAGCAAGAATAAACCGTTCACTATATTCATACATTTAAAATACGTGTGCGGTGCGACACAGTCGCCGAGACTCGCTTTGCTCAAATCTCTTGAAACAGTATACCACACACGAAGATTCAAAATCAATAGCAATACATTTTAATTCGCATTTTACTGCGATTTTACACGATTTTTTAAACAATAATTAAAAAACACTTGATTTTATCTTGCGGATAGGTTATAATTCTATCTGCATTTATCGAGATGTGGCTCAATTTGGTAGAGCGCTACGTTCGGGACGTAGAGGCTGTGGGTTCAAATCCCGTCATCTCGACCAAACCACAACTGCATTACGATGCAGTAAAAAACGCTGAAAGCCCTTATGTTATGTGGCTTTCGGCGTTTTTTTATTTTTCGTTTTTTGTCGCTGAAATACCTCAAAAAAACATATAATAACGAAAAATGCATTTCAAAATGCAAGTCAAAATTCAAATCGGAATAAGGCGATTCCCCCGATTGTTTGTTTATGATTTCGAAGTCAACATCAAAAACACCCTCTGTAAATAATTTTCAAGGTGCTTGTTTGAGTAAACTTCGAATTTATTTGTCTTTGGGCAAATGTCTTAAAAACACCAATGTTATCGGCAAAGAAACGAGTGCAGCCGAAAAATACGCAAGCGGTTGGGCAATTTCTATGCCCGTAACCCCGAAAAATCTCGGCAATACAATACACAACGGTATAAATACCGCACCGCTTTGCAGACAGGAAAGAACAAGTGCCGGCAAACTTTTACCGATACTTTGAAACAGCATCGTTGCCACAACGGATACAGGTAAAAACAGCAAAAATACGCACATAATCCGAAGTGCTTCGCTACCTATTTCGACAACCGCCGTTTCCCTGCGGAACAGTGCGATGATCTGCGGTGCAAAAGTAAAACAAAATGCCGAGATAACGCCTATAAAGGCAACTCCGAAGCCCAGCGTGAACCAAGTTCCCTTTTTAACTCTCGAATATTTTTCTGCACCGTAATTAAAACCGGACACAGGTTGAAATCCTTGACCTATACCAAGTCCGACGCTGAAAATAAGACTCGATGTTCTGCTCACATACCCCATAGCGGCGATAGCGGCATCGCCGAATGCCTTCGCCTGTGAATTAAGCACCATGGTGGACACGCTGTTAAGCCCCTGACGTGCGAGGCTGGGCAAACCCGTAACAACGATATCGCCTAAAACTCTAATATCTTTTGCAATAAAACGCACGGACAGTTTGCTTTGTGTTTTATTAAACAGGAACATGGAAAGAAGGATTGCAAACGATATATATTGCGACAGCGCCGTCGCAAGTCCGGCACCGCTGATCCCCATACCGAATACAAATATGAAAATCGGGTCGAGCAACATATTCAGCACACCGCCTGCGGTAAGTCCTATCATGGCAAGTGTCGCTTTGCCCTCATAACGCAATATATTGTTAAGCACACAACTTGACGTCATCGAGGGAGCGGCAATCAATATCCACAACCCGTAATCCTTGGCGTACGGCAAAATAGTGTCGGTACTGCCGAGAAGTCGCATAAGAGGTTCAAGAAATATGATTCCTCCGCCCATAATAACAAGTCCGCAAAACAAAGCCGAGAAAAAGCCCGTTGAAGCATAGCGACTTGCTCTTTCAAAATGTTTACTGCCGAGCATTCTGCTGATATTACTTCCCGCACCGTGACCGAACATAAATCCGAATGCTTGAAGTATCGACATAATTCCGAACACGATACTTGTCGCCCCACCGGCACTAAGCGACACCCGACTGACAAAATACGAGTCCGCCATATTGTATATATTTGTAATTAACATACTTACCGTTGTCGGTATGCCGAGTGACAGTATCAGTTTAGACACCGGTGTTTCTGTCATTTTTTTATAATTAGCCTCGGCATTTGTTTCGGTTGCTCTACTCATTGTTTCACCTCTTGTCCGCCGAACCCGTCGAATTGATACGCTGAAAATATCGGTAAGCATCAAAACAGCAAAACAGTTTCAGGTGCCGTCGTGTGACATTGAACACGTCGGTTTCTTCGACGGAAACGGAAAAACCTTTATTTTGAACCGTATAATCTCTTGGAGCCTCGGAGGAAATATTATTCTGTTTATAAAATGTTTTCGTATTTGCGTTTTGCGTTGCGGTGTTCCGCAAGCAGTATCAATAAGCATCGAAATATACTTTTCCCGCTTGCATATCTATCCCCTTCAACTGCATAAGTTCGCTTACCGTAACAAGTTGATATCCCTGATTTACAAGCCACGGAACGAGTGTTTCGACTGCCGAAGCGGTTGAGCCGTAAAGGTCGTGCATAAGCACTATCGAGCCGTCTTTAACGTGTCGTTTCACTTCGGGCACAACACCGGATGAATTTTTCCAGTCTTCCGTATCAACAGACCATCCGATAAGCGGATATTTCACGGCATTTTTAACCCTTGCGTTGACCGAACCGCCGGGGGCTCTTACCAAAACGGGCGATCTGCCCGTTAATTTTTTCACCGCATCGTTCGTTCGCTGAATTTCGCTTTTTATGACGCTGTCGCTTGCCGATGTGAGTATTGTGTGATTATATGTATGGTTTGCGATTTCGCAACCGAGTGATGCTTCACGTTTTATGCAATCGGAATATGTATTTACCCTTGAGCCGACAACAAAAAACGTCGCTCTTGCGTTGTTTTTCTCCAAAACATCAAGTATTCTGTTTGTGACAGGTGTGTAAGGGCCGTCGTCAAAAGTGAGTGCCACCGCAGGTTTGTTGGGATCAACCGCAAAAATCGAAACACTGTTAGACACAAGATCGGTGCCCGCAACTTTTATCCTGTAATAGTTCGTTTTGCCGTATGATGCCTTGCCGTCGGTATATTTTACGGAAGATGCCCCTTTGAGCGTTGCGATTTTCACCCACTTGCCGTTGCTTTCGACCCTCCGTTCAACTTCATACCCCGTACCGACAGACGCCTTGTTCCACGTGAGCAATATTCCTTTAGGCGACAGTTTCGCCGAAACGGTCGGCGGTGCGCAAAAACGTGTGGTATAACCGTTCGTGTTGTAACTGCCCCAAATATTGCCTTTTACCTGCCTTACGGTGTAAGTATATGTTTTGCCGTCAACAACGTTTTTATCGGCAAAACGTGTGGGTTCACCGGCTTTTATATCGGCAATGCATGTCCAGTATTTGTCGCCTTGGGCTTTTCTGTAAAGATAATACTCGGTTGCCACGGTGCTTTTCTGCCAACTCACCGTTATGCCGTCGGCGGTACATTCGAGAACAAGCGACAACGATTTAAGTGCGGTCGTTTTTACGCCTGTAGAAAACGCACTCACTCCGCCGTTAACACCGAGTGCCCTGACGGAATATGTATACTCGGTGCCGTTTCGGACTGTACCGTCTTCAAAAACATTGCCCTCGGAATACCCCGCAAATTCCCATGCGGTGCTTTTTGCTTCTTTTCTGTACACGGCATATTTTAAGGCGTTTCCAACGGAAGACCAACTTACACAAAGGCAATTTTTACTGTTAATAACCTTAATATTTTGCGGAACTCCGACATATTTCGCACACACGCCGTTACCGTCGAATCCGCTGTAATTTCCGTCTCTCACCGCTCTGACTGTATATGTATAGTTTTTTCCGCTTGATACACCCTTATCCCGCATTGACGTGTTAAGTGTTCCGTCGCTGTTTTCGGCACTCGGCGTTCCAATGCACGTCCATGCGGAGTTATCGACTTTTCTGTACACCTTATAATAATCGGCGCCGAACACCGGATACCACGAAACAGAAACACAACCGTTCCCGTTAACCGCTGTTTTTATTTTCGGAGTAGTAACATACACATCGGAAGTTTTAAATTCGAAAGCGCTTTTGAATCCCGAATTGCGAGCCACTACGGAATAACTGTATTTTTGACCCTGCGAAACAGAGGAATCTTTATAAAAACAATTATCCCCGTCGGTTTCGGCTATCTTTTTGAATTTTCCGTTTTTGTTTCTGTATATATCGTAAAATTGAGCGCCCTCAACTTTACTCCACTTGAGTGCCATACCGCCTTTTGAAACGGTCACGGATGTGATTTTCGGCATACTCAAATATATGATTTTGTTTTGGATGCTTTCCGCACTTTTTCCGTTTCCCTTATATGCCGAAACGGAATATGAGTATTTTCCGCCGCTTTTAACGTTTTTATCGATAAATTTGTTTCGGTTGGCGTTTTCCGTTTTCCCGATTGCTTTTTTAATGTTGTTCTCTTTGCGATAAATTATAAATCCGTCGGCATCGGTCTGTTTGCCCCAAGTGACAATAACCGAGCCGTTAAGGTTTGCGGTTTTCACATCAACCGGAACGGAAACTTTAGTCTTATTCGCTCTGCCCGTAACGGAATACGCACCGGCACTCAACACAGCACCCGAAAGCAAAACCGCTGTCATAAGAACAACAAAAAACGACTTGAAAAAATTTTTCACAAAAAAGCCCCCAAAACATTTTTCCTTTTAAAAATTTTATCATACTATTCTGTCTTTTTCAATCGGTTTAAGAAATATAAATGCCGTGTTCAAGTTAAACTAAAATTTACATTTACTTTTGTTAAAAATCACATTTTATTTTTATTGCTTTATAAGAGTTCTTAATATATAATCAAAATCAATACGATAAAAAGCGAAAGGCGGATGTACTTTGAACATAATTGTAGTGGGAATCGGCAAGGTCGGTTACACGGTTGCGGAACAACTTTCACAGGAAATGCACGATGTCACGATAATCGATACCGACGAAGATGTTGTAAACGAAACATTGCAGGATATTGATGTTATCGGCGTCATCGGTAACGGTGCCGTATCCAAGACCCTTTCCGATGCCGGTGTCGGAGAGTGCGATTTGCTCATAGCACTTACCGGCAGCGACGAACTTAATATTTTGAGTTGCCTGCTTGCAAAACAACTCGGTGCGGGAAGCACCATAGCACGTGTCAGAAACCCCGAATACAGCAACGATCTCAGGCTTATTAAAGACAGTTTGGGTCTTACAATGGCTGTAAACCCCGAAAAAGAGGCTGCCGCCGAAATTGAAAGAATACTCAAATTCCCGACCGCCCGAAATGTTGATATATTCGGTCACGGAAAAGTCGATCTTTTGAGTTTTGTTGCCGACCGAAACTGTAATCTGTGCAACAAAGCCATTAAAGAATCATTCCCGAAACTCAAAACGAAAGCACTTGTTTGCGCAATTGAGCGAGGCGACGATATTTTCATTCCGACAGGTGATTTTGTCATTCGTGAACACGACACCGTGGCGGTTCTTACCCCCGTGAAAAGCGCACCCGATTTTTTCAAACAAATCGGTTTCCGCACAAGTCACGTAAAAAATATTATGATAATCGGCGGCGGTAAAATTGCCGTTTATCTCGCAAAAACGCTCAGCCACTTGAATGTCAACGCCACTATCATAGAAAAAGACCTTAACACGGCACTCAACCTCAGTTATAACCTCCCCGACATAAACATCGTGCACGGTGACGGCACAAACCGTTCTTTGCTTATTGAAGAAGGTTTGCAAAAAGCGGATGCTTTCTGCTGTCTTACGGGCATCGACGAAGAAAACATCGTTCTTTCGCTTTTCGCAAAAAACGTAAACCCCGACATCAAAACGATAACAAAAATCAATCACACTCTTTTCAGAGAAGTAATACGCACGCTCGACATCGACAGCGTAGTTTATCCGAAATTCACAACGGCGAGTTTGATTTTGAAACACGTTCGCTCAAAGGCTTCACGAAGTGATGTGAGCGGTGTTGAAAAACTCACCCGAATCATAAACAATAAAGTCGAAGCAATTGAATTTCAGGTTTCCGAAGAAAGTACGCTTGCAAACCATACTTTGCAGGAACTTACTTTACGTCCGAACATACTTCTCGGTTCAATCACGAGGGACAACGACGTTATTATCCCCAGCGGTTCCGATGTATTGAAACCCGGCGACTCCGTTGTGGTTGTTACAACAACCGAACGTCTGACATCACTTGACGATATTTTAAAAAAATAAACAATCAAGAGGGCTTTACTTAAAATGAACAAAAAAATGATATCATACATACTCGGTATATTGCTGTTCTGCGAAGCGGGGCTTCTCCTGTTGCCACTTGCGGTAGCACTCATATACAGCGAACCCGTAATAACAAGTTTTCTTGCAACGATGGGATTGCTGTGTGCGGGCGGTTTGATTCTTACACGTTTTAAACCGAAAGACAAAACTATTTTCGCAAAAGACGGTTTGGCGATAGTTGCGCTCGGTTGGATACTTTTGAGTCTTTTCGGTGCGTTGCCCTTTTATTTCACCCGTGAGATACCGTCATATTTAGATGCGTTGTTTGAAACGGTTTCGGGATTCACAACAACCGGTGCCAGCATTTTAACCGATGTCGAAGCACTTTCGAAATCGCTGATCTTCTGGCGCAGTTTCACCCACTGGATAGGCGGTATGGGTGTTTTGGTTTTTGTTATGGCTGTGCTTCCCCTTTCCGGAGGTGGCGGTGATTTACACCTTATGCGAGCGGAAAGCCCCGGCCCCATCGTCGGAAAACTCGTGCCGAAATCAAACAAAACCGCGCGCATACTTTACGGCATATATTTCATAATGACTTTGGTTCAAATCGTTCTGCTTTTGCTCGGCGGTATGCCTGTTTTCGACAGCATAACAATATCACTCGGCACAGCCGGTACGGGTGGTTTCGGCATACTGAACGACAGCATCGCAAGTTACAACACATTCTGTCAGGCGGTCATTACGGTGTTTATGGCTCTGTTCGGCATAAACTTCAATGTGTATTTCCTCATTCTTTGCAGAAACTTCAAAGGTGCTTTAAAAAGCGAAGAAGTTTGGGGGTACATCGGCATAATGGGTTCCGCCATATTAGCTATTACGGTGAATATACGCAGTCATTTCGACACATTGTTCGAAGCGTTTCATCACGCCGCTTTCCAAGTAAGTTCTGTTATGACAACAACCGGTTACAGCACTACGGATTTTGATAAGTGGCCGGAATTCAGCAAAACAATTCTTGTTATGGTTATGTGCATAGGCGCCTGTGCGGGCAGTACCGGTGGCGGTTTTAAAGTTTCAAGAGTTATTTTGCTTTTGAAATACGCCAAAAAGACAATCCGTTCCTACGTTCATCCTCGAAGCGTAAAAGTAATTACTTTCGACGGCCAACGAGTTTCAGACGAAACATTACAAGGAACGATCGCATTTTTTGTTGTATATGTAATCATTTATGCTGTTTCGCTTCTTATCGTGTCGGCGGACAAAAACGATTTGATCACCGATTTCACGAGTATTGCCGCAACATTCAACAACATAGGCCCCGGTCTCGGTGCGGTCGGCCCCACGGGTAACTTTGCCTGTTACGGCGCTCTTTCGAAAACCGTTTTCATTCTCGATATGCTTTTGGGCAGACTTGAAATATTCCCCCTCATCTGCATTTTCGCACCGTCATTCCGCAGCAAAAAACACTTTTTGAAAAAACTGTGAGGTAAAACATGAGAAATATTAAAATCGTCAACGACAGTTGGTTCTTTTCCGACAATGCAAAATCGGTCCCCGAAAGCACCCCTTCCGATTGGGAGTCGCTCTCGCTTCCGCACACATGGAACGGCACCGACGGTCAAGACGGAGGCAACGACTACAAGCGTTGCAAGGCGTTTTATTGCCGTGAGGTGTCAAGTGCCGAACTCGTCGGAGAAGAAAATTTCATCGAATTCGGTGCGGTAAATTCAAGCGGTGAAGTTTTTTGGAACGGCGAACTTTTGGCTGTGCATCACGGAGGTTATTCGGGTTTCAGAGTTAAAATACCCGCAGACCGCATAACAGAAAACAATTTGCTCACCGTCACCGCCGACAACAGTCGCAGTGATTCGGTTTATCCGCAAAACGCCGATTTCACGTTTTACGGCGGTATTTACAGAGATGTAAAAATCATAAGCGTGTCCTCCGCACATTTCGACTTGGAATACATGGGCTCGTGCGGTGTAGCCGTAACTCCCGAAATTATCGGCGAAGATGCCGACATACACATTAAAGCGTACACAAAAAACTCGAACGGTGCAAAAGTTAAATTTACGGTGTTCGACGGTGATAAGGCGATTTCCGAAGTCTTTGCCGATGCCGACAACGCCCAAGCGGTTATTAAAATCAACGGCGTTCACCTTTGGAACGGGCGTAAAGACCCACACCTTTACACCCTTAAATCCGAACTTATTAAAGACGGCGAAATTCTCGACACCGTAAGCACCCGTTTCGGTTGCAGAACATTCAAAATCGACCCGCAAAAAGGATTTATTCTCAACGGTGAGGAATACCCCCTACGTGGTGTTTCACGCCATCAGGATTACCCTGTAAAGGGCAACGCCCTTACGCTCGAAGATCACAAAAGAGATATTGACCTCATCCTTGAAATAGGTGCAACAACGGTACGCCTTGCGCATTATCAGCACTCGCAGGATTTTTACAATCTTTGCGATGAAACGGGGCTTGTCATCTGGGCTGAGATACCTTATATATCAAAACATATGCCCAACGGCCGTGAAAACACCGTTTCGCAGATGAAAGAACTGATATATCAAAACTACAACCATCCGTGTATTGTAACTTGGGGTCTTTCGAACGAAATCACAATTGCGGGCTCCGCTGATCCCGACCTCATCGAGAATCACAAAATACTCAACAACCTTTGTCACGAAATCGACCCCACACGCCCCACAACGCTTGCGGCGGTCACAATGTGTTCGATCGACTCCGAAATTGTTCATATAACAGATGTTCTCTCGTATAATCATTACTTCGGTTGGTACGGAGGCGACACCTCGATGAACGGCCCGTGGTTTGATGCGTTCCACAAAAAATATCCGAACCGTGCCATAGGTATAAGCGAATACGGATGCGAAGCACTCGACTGGCACACATCGAACCCCGTTCAAGGCGATTATTCCGAAGAATATCAGGCATATTACCACGAAGAACTTATTAAACAGATTGCCGATCGCCCCTATCTTTGGGCAACTCACGTTTGGAATATGTTCGATTTTGCCGCAGACGCCCGTGCCGAGGGCGGTGAAAACGGTATGAATCACAAAGGTCTTGTCACATTCGACCGTAAATATAAAAAAGATGCTTTCTACGCGTACAAAGCGTGGCTTTCCGACACACCGACGCTTCACATTTGCGGTAAACGTTATGTCGACCGAGTCGAAGATGTAACGAAAGTTACGGTCTATTCGAACTGTCCCGAAATCGAACTTTTCGCAAACGGCAAAAGTTACGGCAAACAAACCAAGGGAAAATATCCGTTCTTCCGTTACGAAGTCAAAAACGAAGGCGTAACGGTTTTGGAAGTTAAATCCGGCGACCTTTCCGACACCGCCACTTTAAAAAAAGTCGACAAACCCAACGAAGCCTATATAATGAAAGACGAAGGCGACGTTATCAACTGGTTTGAAATAAACACGCCCGACGGCAGATTCTCGGTAAACGACACCATCGGCGATATTATGTCGACATTCGGCGGAAAAATAGCCGTGTTGAAAATTCTTTTAAAACTCAAAAGCGTTATGACCGCAGGCTCCGACGAAAAAGGCTCCGACAAAAAAAGCGGTGACAAAAAAGGCGGTTTTCAAGTTGCGGGATTTGAACTTAGCATGGGTATGCTGAAAAACGTGTACGGAATGGCAAAAGGATTCACGGTAAAACGTGTTTTCTCTATGCTCGGCGGTAAATTCACCAAAGAACAAATACTTGAAGTCAACGCTTTGCTCAATAAAGTAAAAAAGAAAGAAAAATAGAAGAACGCTGTAAACAATGGCTTTCACAGGTTTAACTTCCTGTAAAAGCCATTGTTTGTTTCTATCTTTTGTTTTTTAATTATCACATAAGTTCTTTAAGTGCCGTTTTCGCTTCTTCATTTGAAAACCCGCCGGGAGTGTTGTCAAAATTTTTCACCTGTCCCCAGCGTGAACACCATTCATCGATTTGCGAATCGGTCGCACCGAGATTTTTCACGTCGGTAAGAGTTTTTACGGTATTGATAACTTCGTCTTCACCGTCGCCCAAAACTTCAAGGAATCTGTTGAACTTTTCATTTTCGTAACGCTTTGCTTTGCCCAAAAAATACGGCATAAGTGATGTGCACGCTTTACCGTGCGGTATTCCGAAATTTTCCGTCAGCACATAACCGACCGTGTGCGGAAAAGCCGCACCGCAGATGTTGAGTTGAAGCCCCGCAAAAACAGAACCGTAAAAGAGGTCATCTTTCACATCGGCATCGTGAAGATTATTCGGATTCAAAAGTTTTTTCAGTCCGTTGTAAATCTTCGGCAATGCAAGTGTCGAGTAAACACGTGCGATTTCGTCGCACCGTGGCGAAAACCACCCTTCGGTTGCGTGGGCAAAAGCATCCAAACCGGTAGAAACGGCAACATCATATCCGACGGAATATGTATATTTGGAATCGGCAAAAACGAGCGAAGCATAGCAATCGGCACCGCCTATGCTTTTTTTCTGCATTGTTTTGTCGTTTGTAAGAACGCTGACACCCGTAACTTCACTTCCCGTGCCGGCTGTTGTTCCGACAAGTATCACCGGCAATGCCTTCGACGGCACCTGTCTTGAATAGAGTCCGTCGATATCATATTGCGGATTGCAAGCGCAAATCGCAACCGCTTTCGAAGCGTCTAACGCAGAGCCTCCGCCTATACCGACAACAAACTCGGCACCGCACTTTCTTGCCGTTTCGCCACCCTCGATAACAACGGAAACAAGCGGATTTTCGGTTATTTTATCGAATATTTCGTACTCCGTTCCGCATTTATTCAAAGCGTCAAGCATATCGTCAAGCGCACCGCTCTTTTTGGCGGCTGTTTTTGAGGTCACTATAAGGCACTTTTTTCCGAATTCCGAAATTAAATTTGCGTTTTCAACAAGGCAGTTTTTACCGCTGATAACCTTTGAGTTAACGTGCAAACCGTTATACATAAAATATCATCTCCGTTTTAAAAAAACAAAATATTTTTATATAATATATATCAAATTACAGTTGAAAAAGCAAGTATTGTGTTGTATAATATCGTTGGTCAAATTTACTCAAAAACATACGCATTTTGATAAATGATTAACAATGTTGAACAAAAAAACGCAAAATTTGAGGAAGATACGTTATGAGTAATCCCGAACGTCGCCTTATCAAAGTCACCGACGTTTTAATCATAGCCGTCGCAACGGTTATCGGTTTGGCTTTGCTTTTCGTTGCAAAAAGCGGGAACGGTAATCCGACAGCCGTAATCACCGTAAACGGCGAAGAAATACAGCGTATAGACTTAAACCGTGCAAAAGACGGCGTTTTCGCACTTGAAACCTCGCCCAAGGTCACTTTGGAAATAAAAAATTCCGAAATCCGTTTTGTAAATTCCCAGTGTCCCGACAAAACTTGTGAAAAAAGCGGTTTTTTGAGTGAGGTCGGTGATACCGCCGCCTGCGTTCCGGCAAAAACGGTCGTAACGGTTATCGGCGACGCCGAATCCTCGGATATAGATGCTGTTGCACATTGAAAGGAGCATCGCCTTGAACAAAGAAAATGCCGTGAAAACCGCACTTTTGGGTGTGTTTTGTGCTTTGGCAACGGCAATTTCATTTTTGGAGTCTTTAATACCTCCGCTTATCCCCGTGCCGGGTGTAAAACCGGGCTTTTCAAATATAATAACAATGTTTTGCCTGTCTTCGTTGGGCTTTCCTCAGGCGATGGCGGTTACGCTTTTCAAAGCGACGTTTGCCCTGCTCACACGTGGCACCACCGCTTTTTTTATGAGTCTTTGCGGCGGCGTTTTGAGTTTAACCGTAACGGCTCTGCTTTTTAAAACAGGCAAAAACCGTCTCGGTTACATAGGAATCGGCGTTTTATCCGCCGTGGCACACAATTTGGGTCAACTTTGTGTAGCCGTTGTCATTCTCGGAAAAACGATATTAAATATAACGCCGTTTTTACTTTTCGGCGGTATTATATGCGGATTGATTACCGGAACCGTTTTCAAATATACCGTTCCGGTTCTTGATAAAATCACAAAAAAACCTTCCCGATATTTCGGGAAACAAGGGGTCGATAAATGATGAAACACTTTGCCGGTGTACTTTCCCCCGTCGCAAAAGGGCGTGGCGGCGTGAAAGTTGCCCACAACAAAAACACCGAAGACTGCAAAATTCTGAGAATGCCTGCTCCGGAAAAGGTAATT
Organism: uncultured Eubacteriales bacterium; assembly: GCA_964408605.1. GTDB lineage: Bacteria > Bacillota > Clostridia > Oscillospirales > Acutalibacteraceae > DTU089. The sequence continues at coordinate 5,851 of CAYPAB010000006.1, read as the reverse complement.
CTTCCCATGCAGCAACACATCGGTGCACCGTGCACACCGACCGTAAAAGTCGGCGACACGGTAAAAGTCGGTCAAATAATAGGTGATACCGACAAATTCATAAGCGCACCTATACACGCTTCGATTTCGGGTAAAGTTACCGCAATTGCCGATACCGTTCTCGCAAACGGCAGGCAGGCTCCCGCCGTAACTATTGAATCCGACGGTGAAATGGCTCTTTTTGAGGGCATCGAAGTGCCCGTCATCAACAATGCCGACGATTTCAGAAAAGCGATTCGTGAATCGGGTCTTGTCGGTTTGGGCGGAGCGGGTTTTCCGAGCCATGTAAAATTTGCGATTTCACCCGATAACCCGATTGACACAATCGTTGTCAATGCCGCCGAATGCGAACCTCACATTACGGTTGACTACCGTGAATGTCTTGACAATACGCTTTATATCATAAAAAGTCTTATGATAATCAAAGAGCAACTTAACATTCCCAACGCCGTTATCGCCGTTGAAGACAACAAACCAGCGGCAATTGAGAAGTTGAAAAAAGTTGCCGATGAAGTCGGTGACGGCTCCATCAAAGTTATGGCGTTGAAATCACGTTATCCGCAAGGCGCCGAAAAAATGATTGTCTACTCCGCCACCGGCAGAAAAATACCTTTGGGCAAACTTCCCGCCGATGTCGGCGTAATAGTAATGAACGTCACAAGTACCGCCTTTATCGGCAGATATCTTGAAACGGGTAAACCGCTTGTCAGCCGTTCGCTTACAGTTGACGGTTCGGCAATTATCAAACCGCAAAATGTTCGTGTTCCGATAGGAACCGACTTAAACGAACTTATCGATTTCTGCGGAGGATTCAAACCCGATCTCGATAAAGTAATCGCAGGCGGGCCGATGATGGGCACCGCAATCGTAAACACCAACGTTCCCATTCTCAAGAGTTACAACGCCGTGCTCGCTTTTTCGAAAGGCACGGTTCCCGAAAAGCCGGATAACAACTGTATCCGCTGTGGGCGTTGCAGTCAGGTTTGCCCCATGGGTCTTATGCCCACAAATATTATGCGTTCCGTCAAAGTGCGTGATTTTGACGGTTTGAAGCAAAGCAATGTCATTGCGTGTATGCAATGCGGAACATGTGCGTATGCGTGTCCCGCGGGCAGACCTTTGGTGCAGTATTTGGTTTTGGCAAAAGATATGCTCAGAGAGGAAGGTGCAAAATAATGGCTGATAATGCATTGATTCAAAAAATAAAACCGACCGTTACGGCATCCCCCCACTTCAAATCCTCCGAGACTTCTCAGGGTATGATGAGGGATGTAATAATCGCTCTGGTTCCGGCGTTGGCGGCATCGGTTTGGCTGTTCGGGCCGAGAGCGCTGGTTGTGAATGTAATAAGCGTTGTGTCCTGCGTTCTGTTGGAATACATAACCCAAAAAATTCTCAAACGCCGTGTCACAATAACCGATTTAAGTGCCGTGGTAACGGGTCTTTTGCTCGCATTCAACCTTCCGTCTACACTTCCGTTGTGGATGATTCCCATCGGTGCGTTTATATCCATCGTTGTTGTCAAACAGTTCTTCGGCGGTATCGGTCAAAACTTTGTTAACCCCGCACTTATGGGTCGAATTATTCTTATGGTTTCGTTCCCCGGCGCCATGTCAAATTGGGTAGAGCCTTACAAATGGGGCGAAAGCGTTGATGCCGTAACAACGGCAACACCTCTTTTCGAACTTCAAAACGGTATATCACCTACCCCCGACCTTTTGGAAATGTTTTTGGGTCAGCGTGCCGGATGTTTGGGTGAAACGTGTGCAATCGCACTCATTCTCGGCGGTTTATATTTAATCGTCAGAAGGGTAATTTCACCTTCTATCCCCGTTTCTTTTATAGGCACGGTTGCGGTATTTATGTTAATCGCCGGAAAAGGCGACCTCAACTATCTCGCCTATAACCTTTTGGGAGGCGGTCTTATCATAGGTGCCGTATTTATGGCAACCGACTACGCAACTTGCCCGCTCACTTCAAAAGGCAAAATCGTTTACGGTATCGGTTGCGGACTTGTTGCCGCTGTTATACGTCAGTTCGGCAGTTATAACGAAGGCGTGTCTTTCGCAATCATTTTAATGAACTTACTTGTTCCTCATATTGATAACCTCACAAAACTCAAGCCCTTCGGCTTCGTTAAAGGAAAAAAGCAGAAGGAGGCTAAAGCGGAATGAAAAACAAATCTTTAAAAGAAATACTCGTTCCCGCCGCTATGCTTTTCATCATAGCCGCCGTCTGCACGGCACTTCTTGCGGGTACAAACCTTTTAACAAAAGATAAAATAGCTGAAATAGCGGTTCAGCAGGAGGTTGCGGCGAAAGTTGCCGTGTTCCCCGATGCAAAATCGTTCTCCGATGAAAAAATCACGGATGCCGACGGAACTCCCGTTGCTTATTACGACGCATACGACGAAAGCGGAAAAACAATCGGTTACGTATTCGGTGTAACAACAAAAAGTTACGGCGGTGACCTTGCCGCAATGGTCGGAATAGACGCCGACACAAACAAAATTACCGGTGTTGAAATCACAGCCATCAACGACACACCCGGTCTTGGGCTTAACGTCAACACGGAAAACTTCCTTTCACAGTATATCGGAAGATCCGGTGACATCGGTGTCAACAAAAATCAAAGTACCGACACCGAAATCAAGGCTGTTTCCAGCGCTACGATATCGTCAAAAGCGGTAACGACGGCGGTTAATTCGGCGTTTGACGCTTACGAAACAATAAAGGCAGGTGCTAACAATGGCTGAAAAGAAATGCTCTCTCAGAAAAGAATTTACAAAAGGTCTTTTGCGTGAAAACCCCGTATTAAGGCTCGTTTTAGGCACTTGCCCAACACTTGCAACATCAACTTCAATGGTTAATGCACTCGGTATGGGTATTGCCGCAACACTTGTCCTTGTTTGTTCTAATATGGCTATATCCGCATTAAGAAAAGTAATCCCCGATAAAGTAAGAATCCCCGCTTATATCGTCATTATCGCATCGTTTGTTACAATAGTGCAGATGTTCGTTAAGGCTTTCGTTCCCGCACTTGACTCGGCATTGGGCGTATTTTTGCCCCTTATCGTTGTTAACTGCATCATTCTCGGCAGAGCTGAAGCATTTGCCAACAAAAACCCTGTTATCGCTTCGGCGGTTGACGGTTTAGGCATGGGCATCGGCTTTACGGCGGCACTTTTCTGTATGTCGCTTATACGTGAGTTCCTCGGCAACGGAACGCTTTTCTCCGGCGCACAAAGTCTTTTGGGCGTATTCGGTGACAACGTTTTGGGTGGCTTCAACGGTATAACGATTTTGAGCACACCCATGACCGTGTTTATTCTTCCCGCCGGCGGATTCTTCGTATTCGGAATGCTTATTGCACTCGCAAACAAAATCAGCGGCAAAAAGAAACTTCCGAAAGCCGAACTTCACGGCTGCGAAAGTTGTCCCCTCGCCTCCACTTGTTCAAAAGTTGTTTCAAAAAGGGAGGATAAAACAATATGACACCTGCACAAATATTTTCAGTATTACTTACCGCCATTCTTACCGAAAACTTTGTATTGAGCAAATTCTTGGGTATATGCCCCTTCTTGGGCGTTTCCAAAAAAGTTAATACCGCACTCGGTATGAGCGTTGCGGTTATATTCGTTATGCTTATCTCAACAGCGGTAACCTACCCCATTAACTCATTCCTTCAAAACAACGGTTTGGGCTACCTGCAAACAATAGTTTGTATTCTTGTTATTGCGGCGCTTGTTCAGTTGGTTGAAATCATTTTGAAAAAATACATCAAATCGCTTTACAATGCGCTCGGCATTTATCTTCCGCTTATCACAACAAACTGTGCCGTTTTGGGCGTTGTGCTTTTAAACTTCGACAACGGTTATTCATTTGCCGTTTCAATGGTAAACACCTTGGGTGCCGGCGTCGGATTTATGGTTGCGATGCTCATTTTCGCCGGTGTTCGTTCAAGACTCGAAACAGCCGATATTCCGGAGGGTTTGAAAGGTCTTCCGTCAACACTTATCGCAGCATCCTTAACATCTGTGTCTTTCCTCGGTTTTTCGGGTGTTATCGACGGCATTTTCGGTTAAGGTTAAGGAGGAAATAGTATGAACGAAATTTTATTACCGGTCCTTCTTGTTTCCGGTATCGGTCTTATTTTAGGTTTGGGTCTTGCCATCGCTTCAAAAGTTATGGCTGTTCCGGTTGATGAAAAAGCGGAACAAATCACCGAAGTTCTTCCCGGTGCCAACTGCGGCGCCTGTGGTTTTTCGGGTTGTTCGGGTTACGCCGCCGCTCTTTCATCGGGCAAAACCGATGCCACAAACCTTTGTGCCCCCGGCGGTAATGCCGTTGCGATGCAAGTTGCCTCAATAATGGGAACTGAAGCCTCAGCGGTTCTTCCCACGGTTGCGGTTGTGCAATGTATGGGCAATTCTTCCAATTCGGAAGATAAAATGAATTATCAAGGTGTAAGCAGTTGCCGTATGGCGTCGCAATTATTCGGCGGTGCAAAAGAGTGTATTTACGGTTGTTTGGGTCTGGGCGACTGTGTAGATGCTTGCGAATTTGATGCAGTCCATATTTGTGACGGTGTCGCAAGAATATCGACAGTAGCCTGCCACAGTTGTAAAGCGTGCGTTAAAGCCTGTCCCAAGGGTCTTATTTCAATGTTACCTCTTGCGGAAGCACAGGCAACCGTACTTTGCAAAAACCACGAAAAAGGCGCCGTGGCACGAAAGCATTGCAAAGCCGCCTGTATCGGTTGTATGAAATGCGTTAAAGCCTGTGAGCACGGCGCTGTTACGGTTGAAAACTTCCTTGCAACGGTTGACCCCGAAAAATGTATCGGATGTGGCAAATGTCACGAGGTTTGCCCCGTCGGATGTATCGATTTAATAACGACCCTCCGTGAAAATTAAATTGCGAAAAAGTTATTATCGAAACCGTTTCATTCGGTCGTTTAAGTGACGGCAATTCTCAAAAAATAAACACTATAAAAAACTTAGGGGCTTTTACAGGCTGTAATCACCTGTAAAAGCCCCTTGTGTTATGCTGTTTTACACTGTCTTGGTTTTAACTCCGTTTGAAATTACAAGATTTTTTTGTTAATCTTATTTTCAATTGCGGGAACAACTTTCGGGAAAATAAGTTTCGCAAAAATCAAATATGCAATCGCACCGCCGATCAAACCGACAACCGCACCGACGAAAACATCCGTGGGATAGTGGATATGAACATAAATTCTTGAAAAACCTATAAGGAACGAAAGCACAAATGCGGGAATGCCGATGCCGAGTTCTTTCTTTCTGCAACCGAGCAAAAGTCCGAATGCCGCACCGATTGAAGAAGATGTGTGACCCGACGGGAACGACCAACTTGTGCTTTGTTTAACAAGACCGGGCCATTCGTATGTATAGCCGGCATCGAGCCAAACTTGAGGGTCGAGGTTATACGGTCTGGGTCTTTCGATAATCTCTTTAAGGCAAAGGTTGTTAATTGCGGATGCAACAACCAAACCGGCAAACATAAGAACACCGAGTTTCCTTGTTTTTCGGGGAATTAACAGGCAAATGCCCAAAACGCACCAAACAATGCCGGGAGTGTCACCGAGATGAGTGATAAAAGTCATAATGCTGTCGAGAACAGGATTCATAATACCGTCGACGAACTGATAAACAGCAACATCGATATTGACAATGAATTCCCTTAAAAAGAAATCTGCCATAACTGCCTCCTATAAAAAGTTATGCAATCATTTTACACTCTTTTGAAATAAAAGTCAATATAAACAACAAAAAGGACAACCCGACGGGTTG
>CAYPAB010000005.1:52640-59167 GCA_964408605.1 uncultured Eubacteriales bacterium | reverse complement strand
TACTTTTCGGTAGTGGCGTTCTGCCTGTTAACAGGCTGTTAATTTTCGTATATCTTTATTGAAAAACAGTTATTTTTATGTTACAATCGAAATATAATTATATGTTATTTGGATTGAGGTGTTTTAAATGATAAAAGCGGTTGTTTTCGATCTTGATCATACTTTGTTCGACAGGTACGGCACCATAAGAAAAATGGTTCCCGAATTGCGTGACTGTTTCGATTTGAACGACGGCGTTACCGATGAAATGTTCGCCGAGGAACTCTGCTACGGTGACAAGCACTTTGTCCATAAAGGCTGGGAGGGCATAAGGGAACACCTTATATCGAAAAACATATTTAAAAACGCACCCGATTTTCCCGAATACAAACGGGTGATGTTATCCCATTTCGAAAAAACCGCCGTTAAATACGATTTTGCAAACCCCGTTTTGAAAGAACTGAAAGACTCCGGCTATAAAGTCGGGCTTATTACAAACGGCGACCCCGTACTTCAGCGTAAAAAACTTGCGATGCTTGATCTTTGCAACTCTTTTGATGAAATGATAATCAGCGGCGAAACCGATTACGACAAGCCCGCAAAAGAAATATTTTTTATGATGGCGGAAAAACTCGGCGTTGAGCCTGCCGAGATGATGTATGTCGGCGACCATCCTTTGAACGACATTTACGGAGCGAAGAACGCCGGCTGTGTGCCCGTGTGGGTCAAAACGACCGGTGAGTGGATTTTCCCCGAAATCCCGAAACCCGAACTGCAGGTTGAAACCGTGGGGGAAATTCCGTCGCTTGTGAAGAAAATTAACGGGGATTAAGGATTTTTTATGAAAGGTAAAAACTTTTTGCCGATAACTTCGGAGGAAATGAAAGAACGTGGCTGGGCACAGCCCGACTTCGTTTATGTGTGTGGCGACGCTTACGTCGATCATCCGTCTTTCGGTGCGGCAATTATAACAAGAGTGCTTGAATCCTGCGGATTCAATGTTGCGTTTCTCGCCCAACCCGATTTTTCCGACTGCACCGATTTTAAGCGTTTCGGAGAACCGCGTTTGGGCTTTCTCGTTTCGGCGGGTAACATTGATTCTATGGTTGCGCACTATTCCGTAGCCAAAAGAAAAAGAAATTACGACTATTATTCCCCCGGCGGGAAAGTCGGATTGCGTCCCGACAGGGCAACCGAGGTCTATTGCAAACTCATTCGCAAGGCATATCCCGATACCGCTGTTATTATAGGCGGTCTTGAGGCGTCGCTGAGGAGGTTTGCGCATTACGATTATTGGAACGACGAGGTTTCGGACAGTTTGCTTGTGTCGTCGGGTGCGGATATTCTGACTTACGGAATGGGCGAAAACATTATAAAAAGAATTGCGCAACTTCTTGACAAAGGTGTGCCAATCGAAAAAATACGTGATGTTCGCGGAACGGTGTGGCTCGGCAAAAAGGGAGATAAAATCCACTATCCCCACACGGGCGAATGGGATGCCGAACGCTTAAAAACCGACAAGCGTTATTATGCCGAAGCCTTTGCCGTGCAATATAAAAATCAAGACAGTGCATACGGCAAGGCTCTTGTTGAATATTACGGCGACAAAATGCTTGTGCAAAACCCACCCATGCCACCTCTCGAAAGAGAAGAACTCGACGAAGTTTACGCACTGCCTTATATGCGTGACTATCACCCGATTTATAAAAAAGACGGCGGTGTTCCCGCAATAACGGAAGTGCGGTTTTCACTCACGCACAACCGCGGTTGTTTCGGCGGATGCAATTTTTGTGCGCTTGCGTTTCATCAGGGCAGAAGTGTCCGCTCAAGAAGTATCGAAAGCGTTGTCGAGGAAGCGAAACTTCTTACCGAACTGAAAGGTTTTAAAGGATATATTAACGACGTCGGCGGGCCGACCGCAAATTTCAGATACCCCGCCTGTGAAAAACAACTGAAAAACGGCGTATGCCCCGACAGAAAGTGTCTTGCTCCCGAACCGTGCAAAAATTTGAAAGCGGATCACAGCGAGTATATAAAACTGCTGTCGGAGATTGAAAAAATACCCGGAATAAAAAAGGTCTTTATCCGTTCCGGTATACGTTACGATTATCTTTGTGCCGACAAAACGCCGTCGGGAAACGCATTTTTCAAAAAACTTGTCAAAGACCATGTCAGCGGGCAACTCAAGGTCGCTCCCGAACATTGTTCGGGCGATGTTTTGAGGCTTATGGGCAAGCCCGATTTTAAAGTTTACGAGAAGTTTAAAGACAGATATTTTGAACTCACAAAAAGTTTCGGTATGGAGCAGTATCTTGTTCCGTACCTTATGTCAAGCCACCCCGGAAGCACGCTTTCCGATGCGGTGAAACTTGCGGAATACATAAAACGCTGGAATTATAATCCCGAACAGGTTCAAGATTATTATCCGACTCCGGGAACCGCTTCAACGGTTATGTTTTATACGGGGCTTGACCCTTTCACGATGAAAAAAGTGTACGTTCCGAAAACGCCCGAAGAAAAGCGAATGCAAAGAGCGTTGCTTCAGTGCGGAGATCCGGCAAATGCCGATCTTGTCAGAAAAGCCTTGAAAATATGCCACCGTGAAGATTTAATAGGCTTTGACAAAAAATGCCTTGTGAAACCGTCATACAAAGACAGGGTAGAGCAGGCGAGAAAACAAAAATCACGGCAACGCCCAAAAAACGGCGTAAAGCCGAAAAAACCGAATGCGGGAAAGAGGCGGTACTGATGCAACTTTTGAAAATCGATAAAGATAACTATATAGGTCAGGCAGATCCGTATATTATCGAACACAACGGCAAATATTATATTTATACCACCGGTGTCGACGGGATTTACGGCTATTCGTGTTCCGAACTTTTGGGGGATTGGAAATTTGAAGGCAGAATATTTACCGTTGAGGGCAGAGAGAGTTTTTGGGCACCGTCGGTAATTTTTCTTGACGGCAAATTTTATATGTATTTTTCGTTCGAACTTTACGAGGATGTGCCGGATAAAGGCGGTCACCATCAAGCAATGCATGTTGCCGTTGCCGATGAACCGATGGGGCCTTTTGAACTCAAAGGTCAAATAGCGCATCCGTTCAGCATCGATTCCCATATAGTTAAAACGGATGCGGGACTTTTCCTTTTTTATTCTCCGAATACGTTTGAGGGCGAAAGAATAGGTACGCATATCGTTGTGCGAAAACTGAAAGACCCGTATACGTTCGACGGCGAGCCGAAAGTTGTGTTGCTTCCGTCGATTGATGAAGAAATTTTCAGGCGTGACCGCTATAAAGAGGGTCAGCATTGGCACACTTTGGAGGGCGCTTTTTGGTTTTGCGAGGGCGAGTGGCAGTACCTTATGTACAGCGGAGGCCGTTATGAAGACGAAACGTATTTTGTCGGCTACGCCGCCGCCAAAACAAGGGAACAGGATTTAAGAAAAGTTGATTTCCGGAAAATGCCCGACAGCGAAACATATGCACCGCTTTTGAGAAGTAACGGTTGGGAAGAAGGCACGGGTCACAACAGCGTTATAAAAGTCAACGGTGAGTATTATTGCGTTTACCATGCACGAAATACCGAGGATGACGGGCTTGTCGGTGACAGACGTAATGCCCGAATCGCAAAAATGAAAGTCTGTGACGGCAAAATCGAGATAGAAAGATATCCCGACCATATTTAAAAAGGATGATGAAAATGATTATTGACGAACTTGTCGGTTTTTCCGGTTTTTACGGAAGCAACGAAGAACTTGTTCTTGCGGGCGGAGGCAACACATCCGCAAAAGACGGAGATATAATGTATATAAAAGGTTCGGGAACACGCCTTTGCGATATCACCGCCGACGGATTTGTTAAAATGAGCCGAAGCAAAATCGCCCGTATATTTACAAAAACATATCCCGACAACGATAAAGAGCGTGAAGCACTCTCTCTTGCCGATTTAATGGAGGCAAAACTTCCCGAACAGGAAAATAAACGTCCGAGTGTCGAAACAACCTTGCACTCACTTTTTCCGCAAACTTTTGTTTTGCACCTTCACCCGTCGCTTATAAACGGTGTAACTTGTTCTCAAAACGGAAAAGAAACGTCACAAAAACTTTTCGGTGACAGCGTTCTTTGGGTCGATGCCTGTAAGCCGGGTTACACTCTCGCAAAACTCTGCTTTGACAAAATGGCGGAATATAAAAAGAAAAACGGCAAAGATGCCGATGTGATTTTGCTTGAAAATCACGGCATATTCGTTGCCGACGATACTGTTGACGGCTTGGGCGATAAACTTTACCGTGTTATGTCGAAAATCCACGAAGGAATAAAACGTGAGCCCGATTTCCAAATGGGCGAATTTGACGGCGAAAAATGTCAACAAATCTTCAACGAAATATCCGATTGCTACGGTGAAGACAGTGTCATAACTTACGAGCCGTCGGCGATTTCGCTTGAGTTTTGCGAGTCGAAAGATGCGTTCGAAAAAATCCGCTTGCCGTTTAACCCCGACCAAATAGTTTACTGCAAACCGTACCCCGTTTTTGTTGAAAATGTCGGGGAAATAAAGGGTAAAGTATCGCAATACAAAAAGGAAAACGGATTTTTGCCGAAAATTTTCCTCGTTAAAAACTGCGGTCTTTATGCGGTCGATTTTTCGCAAAAAGGAAGCGAAACCGCAGCGGCGCTTTTTAACGATGCAATGAAAATATGCGTATACGCCGAAAGTTTCGGCGGTGCCAAACCGCAATCCGACGAACTTACCGATTTTATAGTAAATTGGGAAGCGGAAAGTTACAGAAGCAAACAGTGAAATAATGAATAGTTAACAAAAAAGGAGCCTGTTATTTATGGAATATTCCAAAAATAATAACAGGTTCTTTATTTTGTTGGAATTTCGGAATATTTGTGATAAAATGAGATTTGTATTATAGGCTTCAAAAAGAAGCCGTAAGGAGGAAAATATATGAGCAAACAGGAGTTCTTTTGCGAAAAGAACGGCAAACTCGATGTAAAACATACTATTCTTACGGGTTTTGCGTTCCTTTCAACCTCAATTGCTTGGGCTATCTATGACCCGTATATTACAAAAATTCTTAACAGACTGCTTACGGAATCCGCATGGATTACGCATCTCAGCCAAAAACTTAACGAGTTGTTCCCCGTTTTGGCGGAATTCGCCAAAACTCAAGGTCAGGATGTTACAACCGTAGGTGGCGGAATTACACTTGTTCCGCTCTTTATCGGTGTCATTATGACGTTCGACAACATCTTCGGCGTTATTTTCCAACCCACATTCGGTAAACTTTCCGACCGTTGCCATTCAAGGCTCGGCAAACGCCGTCCCTTTATCGTTTTCGGTGCACCCGTGTCGGCGGCGCTTTTCGCCGTTATACCGTGGGTCGCAATGACCGACTCTCTTGTCGCAACAATGGTTTTCATCATATTGTTCGTTTTCTCGATGTCTTTGTGGAGATCCCCGGCGGTTGCGCTTATGCCCGCACTTACTCCTCCCGAATTGAGAAGCGAAGGCAACGCCATCATCAACCTTATGGGTGGCGTCGGCTCCGTTATCGGTATGGTTGCGGGTACAGCGGTAGGTTTTGTTTATAACCTTGTTACAAACGTAACCGTTACAGCCGAAAACGAGCAGGCCACAAGTTTCCCCTACGTTTTCCTTGTCGGTGCGGTTGTTATGATTATCGGTATGATCGTTGTGCGCACTTGCGTTAAAGAGCCGTCGAGTTTGGTTGAGGGTGCGGGCGCAAGAAATCGTGCACTCGACGAAAAAAATCAGGCAAAAGCCGAAAAAGCGGCGAAAAAAGCGGCAAAGAAAGAACAGAAACTTTCAAAGGGCGAAAGAAAGAGTTTGATTTTTATGCTCTGTGGTTTGTTCTTCCTTTTCTGCGGAACGAATGCAATTACAACATTCTTTGCACTGTTCGCAGAAGAAATACTCGGAAAAACTACAGGCGAAGCAACGATTATGACAACGATCTTCGCTGTTTGCGCTGCGGTCGCCGCGATACCCGCAGGCAAGATGGGTAAAAAAATCGGCAGAAAAAAGACGATCCTTATCGGACTTGCGATATTTATGGCGGTATTCCTTCTTTATGTAGTAACCGGAAGTATGGCACTTATTTGGGTTGCTCTTATATTCGGCGGATTTGCCAATATGTTTATCACGGTCAACACATTGCCTCTCGTACTTGACATCGGCGGTATCGACAAGGTCGGCACATTCACCGGTTACTATTACACGGCAACATTCTCGGCACAGATAGCGTCACCTATCGTTTACGGTATTGTCCGTATGTTCACGGGAACATATCTTTCACTTTTCGTATACAGTCCCGTAATGTTCCTTCTTGCGATATTGATGATACTTTTCGTTAAGCACGGCGAAGCAGTGCCCGAAGAAGTCGTTAAAGAGATCGAAATGGATAATAATGACTGATAAACACAACTAATGATACAGGGCTGTAAAAAACGCAAGTTTTTTACAGCCCGTTTTCGAAAGGACAGAAAAACAAAGACCGCTTTTTCGGTTATTTGA
>CAYPAB010000005.1:28624-52540 GCA_964408605.1 uncultured Eubacteriales bacterium | reverse complement strand
TACAGCCCGTTTTCGAAAGGACAGAAAAACAAAGACCGCTTTTTCGGTTATTTGATAGGTACACGTGTAAGGTTTGTTGCAATTTGATTTTTGTGTAGGTGGATAATATGAACAGCGAAGTTGTGGAAAAATTTAAAACAATTACAGAAAGACTTATCGAAAAAGGCAAAACGGTAAGCACAATGGAAAGTGCCACTTCGGGGCTGATTGCATCACTTATAACCGACACGCAGGGTGCCTCCGGCGTAATGAAGGGTGCATTTGTCACATACAGCAACGAAGCAAAAATAATGCAGGGCGTTCCGCCCGAAATTATCGAAAAATATTCCGTCTATTCAAAAGAAACGGCACTTGCCATGGCTCAAGCGTGCCGAAAGACATACCGTGCCGACATAGGCATAGGTGTCACGGGTACTTTCGGCAATGTTGACCCCGAAAACGAGAGTGCGTCCGTGCCGGGCAGTGTTTATTTTTCGTTTGATTTTGACGGCGGACAAAAAAATTTCCATATCGAAATCCCCGAACAGCCGTCACGTTTGGCTTATAAAACAGCGGTCGCAAAAGCAATTGCCGATGAATTTTTGAAATTGATTTGACGATACAATCAACCTACAATTTTTTTTGAATTTGGTGTTCTCGTTGGCTTCGTTACCCTCCGTTCGCAATACGACGAATCAACACGCAATGATCCCGACAGCGAATCGAAGTAACTTTTTGTACGGAAAGGAAAACAGATATGACATATGAGCAAAGAATTAAAAATTTATCTGTTCCGAAAGGGAAAATAGATGTCGTGTTGGATACGGATGCATATAACGAAATCGATGACCAGTTCGCTGTTTCTTATATGCTGAAATCCAAGGAAAAACTGAATACAAAGGCAATTTACGCGGCACCGTTTCATAATGCGCTTTCCGATTCACCGTCGGACGGTATGCAAAAAAGTTATGATGAAATTTTGAAACTGCTTTCGCTCTTGGGCGAAGAAAAACCTGTTTTTAAGGGCTCCGAAAGTTTTTTGAGCAATGAAAAAACACCGATAATATCAAAAGTGGCTCAAAACCTTGCCGAAAGATGCGAAAAATATTCTCCCGAAAATCCTCTTTATGTTGTGTCCATAGGTGCAATTACGGATATTGCCTCGGCAATACTTATAAATCCGAATGTCAAGGAAAATTGCGTAGTTGTTTGGCTGGGCGGTCACGCCTTGCATTATCACGATACTAAGGAATTTAATATGTATCAGGATATAGCGGCGGCACGTGTTGTTATGAAAAGCGGAGTTCCGTTTGTTCAATTGCCCTGTATGGGCGTCGTGAACGCTTTTTCCGTTTCAAAACCGGAACTCGAATATTGGTTAAAAGGGAAAAACGAAATATCAACATACCTTGCGGATAACACGATATCAGCGGCGGAAAGTTACGCAAAAGGGAAGGCGTGGTCACGTGTTATTTGGGATGTTACAGCGGTTGCGTGGCTCTTGAATGACGACGGCAAATTTATGGATTCCGAAATTATCCCGACACAAATCCCAACCTACGACGGCTTTTATACACGAAACAATATCGGCACACCCATGCGGTATGTTTATAACATAAAACGTGACGCACTGATGACAGACTTGTTCGATAAATTGACCGAATAAATTTGCGTTCGTTTTAGTGAGATTGTATTTATTTTTCAACATGGAATAAAGGTAAAAAAATAGGGCTGTAAAAGACTTGTGTAACGCAAGTTTTTTACAGCCCGTTTTTATGGATTACAAAAGCAACAAAGCGGCTTGGTAATCGGTGGCGGTGATTTTTCCGTCGCCTGTTATGTCGGCGGCGAAAATCACGGTGTCGCATTTCGTGGAATTGCCGTTTGCGAGTTTTTCGATTAACGTGCAGTCCAGCATATCGCAAATTCCGTCGCCGGTAACGTCGCCTTTAACGATAAGCGTATATTCGGCGAGTTTTTCGGTTTCGTTTCCTACTGTGAGTTTGGTGCCCGTTCCGAAAAAGTTTCCGTCGGGTTTTGCGATTTCAAGAGTATAGCCGTCTTTGGCGGTGGCGATTGCGGTGAAATCCGATGCACCCAAAACATCGGTAACGAGATAATCGCCCGAAACGAAAGTGCCGTCACCGACGGTGTTCAAATATGTTTCGGTTCCATCCGATGAGGGCAAAAGCGTTTCGCTCCAAAGGAAAGTTTCCTCGTTGGAAACAGCGCCTCTGCCGTCGGCGGTTGCGGTTACTTTGAAAGCGTATTCGGTATTGATGTTGACGTTTCCGTTAAAGTACCAACCGTCTTCGCCCAAAACACCGTTGCCGAGTTCTTTCCATTCGCTGTCCGGAGTTTTTCCGTAGACGGTGTATTTTTCGGCAAATTTTGTTTCATCCCACGATACTGTGATTTTAATTGTACCGTCGGAGTTTCTTTCGGGCAGAATTTTAATACCCGTTACCGCATCGAGGGGAGTGAGAATTTTAATTTGAGCGGGTTCGGAGTCGGAAGATGCTCTTTCCGAAGCGGTTGCGACCGCTCTGATTTTATAGCCGCAGGTGATTTCGGCTGAAGCGTTTTCGTCTGTGAAAGAGTACGTTTTCATGGTGATTTCATCCGACTGAGGAGTGGGAGTTTCGTCTTTTTCGGGGTCGGCGGTTGCTTTTACCGAGCCGATTTCCGACCATTCGCCGTTGCCGTCGGATTTAAGCACAACATATTCGTCTGCGAATTCGACCTCGTTCCAAGTTACCGTAACCGAGGGTTCGCCGTTGCCCCAGTCACCGCTTATGTCGGTTATAACGGGTGCATTGAGAGGGGGATGCGGATATTCAGCCGAGGCATATCCCACGCTGTCGACTTTGCCGGTTGCGGAAGCCTTGATCATATATGTGTACGAGTTGCCTTCTTCGATTTCGGTGTCTTCAAAAGATGCCTCCGCAACAGCGCCTTCCGAAATCAAAATCGGAGGTTCGTCGTTAACGCTCTTGTATATTTCGACTTTTTCGGCACCGTCGCAGTTAAACGTGACGTTTATGAGTGCCGATTTTGTGTCGGTTGCGGAAACGAACGAAGCGGAGATATCGATTATCGTGAAGTTGGGAAGGCCGTCGTAAGTGGCACTTTCGGTATCACCGAAAACAGCGGAAACGGTATAATAGAACGGTTGAGTCTTGCCTTCGGCGGAGGTGTCGGTATAGCCGTTGGTTTCGACGGTAGCGAGTTTTATTTTCGTATTGCCGTCTTCGGATATGCGGTAAACATTGTATGCGGTTGCGTTTTCGAGAGCGTTCCAATCGAGTTTTACGCCGTCTTCGGAAACAACGACCGAGTTAAGCACGGGAACGGTAACGGCTATTGCGGATTTCGCGAGATACGCACTCATATTACCGACGCTGTTAAGCGCTCTGACGGTGTAGTCGTACTTTATACCGCTTTCGATTGCGGTGTCAAGATAGTTGAGTTCGGTGGTGTTTCGTTTCAAAAGCACCCACGAGCCACCCGGAGCACGTCGGTATACATTATAACCGGTTGCGCCGTTGACGGGTTGCCATTTAGTTTCGATACACAAAGCGCCGTCGGTCGACGGGATCTGTTGCGAGGTAAACACGGGCATTGAAAGGAACATTGCGGAAACGCCGTTAACATCGTAATAAGCACGGACTTTACTGTTGTAGGCACGTACGGTGTAAGTGAAGACCGTACCGCTTGACTTTTTATAAGTGTCATAGAAAGTGCATGTTTTTGTGTTTGTCACTTTTTTTACAAGAGTCCAGTATTTTGCGTTACCGACTTTTCTGTAAATTTCATAACCGGTGGCGCCCGAAACGGGTTTCCACGAAACGACCGAACTGTTTGCGGTGTTGAAAGTGAGCGGATTTATTTTTGCCGTTGCGAGGAACTGAGCGGTTGAACCGTTTGCACTGTAACCGCCGGCGTTTGTCGCGGAAAGCGCTTTAACGGTGTAGGTATAAGATTTTCCGGAAACAGCGGTTGAATCGACATAATATTTGTTTGTTGTTTGTGCGATAAACTTCCAGTTGTTGCCGTTTTTACGGTAAATGTAATAACGTGCAATGTTGGGGTCGGAAGCAGACCATTCGATTTTCATACCGCCGAAATCGGAATAAAGTTTTGTGATTTTCGGAGCGGGTATATAGTTGAAGTTAACACCGTTGTAGTCGAAAGAACTTATACTTTTGCCGTTGAATGCAATAACGGTGTAGGTGTATCTCCAATCGGTGCTTTTTGCGGTTTTGTCAACGTAATAGACGGCTTTTGCGTTGTTGACTGTGGCAATACGCACCCAACTTGACGAACTGAGGTTACCGCCCTTGCGATAGACATAGTAGCCTTTGGCACCGGGAACGGCATCCCACTTAACCATTGCGTAACCCGTGGAACCGGAGCCGGCGATACTGATTTTGGGGGTGGAAAGGCAGAGAACGGAAAGCCCGTTTTTGTTATAAAGGCTGAGGTAATTTCCGTAACTGCATCTTACCGTGTAGGTGTAGTACACACCGCTTTTCGCTGTGGTGTCGGCAAAAGATGTTGCGTTAGCGCCGAGCATAGTTATAAGTTTCCAACCGGATTCGTTTGCGGCACGTCTGTAGACGTAATATCTCGTTGCGGTGGGAACGGTGTTCCAAGAAAGTTTGGGCCCGCTTGCGGAGTTTGAAAGTTTTGTAAGGGTAACAGCCCTTTTTGTGATGCGGTCGACATTTATTTTAAAGGTTTTAAGCGACGACGAGTCAATTGTTTTGTTGCCGTTTGCGTCGAGCAGATAACTGTAACATCTGCCGTAATAAGTTCCGCTGACTGTATCGTCGAATTTCCAGGTAACCGTAAGCGACTTGTTACCGGGAACGCTGTCATAAGCCTTTGAAGAAGTTCTTATTCGGTTTTGATATTTGGCATCGGAATATATCTCGATGGAAAAATAAGAGTTTTTGACACCTTTGCTCATACGCATAAAGTACATTTCACCCTTATCGCCGTAGAAGGTGTAAGAATACTTTTGAGCCAAAAGTTTTGAGTCGGTGGGAACGATTTCACCGTACGCCAAATTTTTGTTTGCGTAAGTGTCTGCCGCAAGCGAGCAAACGCCGAAAGCGGTCAAAAACATCAACGCAACAAGCAATGACATAAAAACTCTTGTCGAAAAACGTTTTTTGTTCATTTAAAGACCTCCGTAAAAGTACATTAATACTCATACATTATAATTCATAAAAATGTTTATTTCAATAACAATTTGTGAATTGTGAAATATCCTTAAAAAATAATGCGGGATTTTAAAAAAAGAAAAATTTTTTCGGAAAAAGACTTGACAATTGAATGCCTGTTCAACTATAATACAGTTGAAAACTCATTCAACCGAAAGAGGTGTCCGTATTGGGAAAAAGCGAAAATATATGCGATTGCGAAGTGCTTCACGAGGAAACGGTCGAAGATGTCAAAAAAGACATGGCGACCGATGAAGAAGTGGCGGATATTTCGGATTTCTTCCGAATATTTGCCGACAGCACGAGAATAAAAATATTGTGGGCGTTGCGTAAAAGCGAACTTTGTGTTTGTGACATAGCGGTGTTGATATCAATGACGAAATCGGCGGTGTCGCATCAACTTAAAGTGCTGAGGGAAGCACGTCTTGTAAAAAGTCGGCGAGAGGGTAAAGTTGTGTTTTATTCCCTTGACGACGACCACGTAAAAATGATTTTCGATAAGGCGGTGGAGCATCTTGAAGAACAATAACGAAGAACTGCACGAACACGCACATTCTCATTCACATGAACATTCACACGAACACGCTCATACACACGGCCACTCGCACAGCCACGTTCACACGCACAGTGCCGACGGCAACATACTTACGGCATTTTTTCTGAACCTGTTTTTTGTTGTCGTGGAGGCGGTCGGCGGGTTGCTGACAAACAGTTTTGCGATACTTTCCGACTCCGTTCACGATTTAGGCGACTGTGCCGCAATCGGCTGTGCCTATGTGCTTGAAAAAATATCGAAAAAAGCGCCGGATGAAAAATACACCTACGGCTACAGGCGATACACACTCGTTTCGGCGATAATAACGTCGGTGGTGCTGGTGTTCGGCAGTGCGGTTGTGATATTCGGGTCGGTCGAGCGTTTAAAAAATCCACGTGAAATACACGGGCTCGGAATGCTCATAATCGCCGTGCTCGGCGTCATAATAAACGGTGTGGCGGTGTTGCGAACGCACAAAGGCACGGGTGCAAACGAAAAAGCGATAAGCCTTCATATGCTTGAGGATGTTCTCGGCTGGGTGGCGGTGCTTGTGGGAAGCGTGTTTATATATGCCCTCAAGTGGTATTTCGTAGACGGCTTGCTGTCGCTTGCGATAGCGGTATTTTTGCTGATTGAGTCCGTCAAAAATCTTAAAGATGTTTTCGGAATACTTCTTGAAAAAACGCCCGAAGATTTTTCGGTTGAAGAATACAAGAGCCGTCTTTCCGAGGTGGCGGGAGCGGAGGAGATACACCATTTGCACATATGGAGTCTTGACGGCGAAAAAATGTTGGCAACGCTTCACATAAAAATCCCCGATACCGCCGACCTTGAAACATATAAACGTGTGAAAACACATATCGAGCGGGTCAGCCGAGAAGCGGGCATAGAACATCTGACCTTGCAAATAGACATCGGCGAATGCCCGTGCGAAGATTCATGCGGAATATAAACCGTTTTAAAAATTGATTGTATTATCTTACCAAAAATTTCACTCGATTTTTGTTGAGTGAAATTTTTGTTTTCAATTGCATTTTTTTGCTGATAATGATATGATAATAGTAACTATGGAGAATTATGTTCACGAGGTGGATAATGACACAACCTAAAGCACAGTTACATAAGGCTGCGTTTGAAAAAATTCCCAAGGAAAAGCGTGAAAGGATTCTTCGCGTAGCACGTGAAGAATTTGCCGACAACGGTTTTGAGCACACCTCTATTCAGCAGATTGCGAAAAAATCGGGCATCAGCGTCGGCTCCGTATACAAATATTTTGAAAACAAAGAGGTTCTTTTCACAATAGTTGTGCAAGACGGTCTTTCGTCGCTTGAAGAACTTCTTTTGGGGCTTGCCGCCTCGGAGGAAGACATAATAGTTAAAGCGGAAAAGATAATTCGTGCGCTCTTGAGTTTTTCGCATGAAAAACCGGAACTCATAAAACTTTACTGTTCTTTAACCACCGGTGGGAATTCCGAATTTTTAAACCAGTTGTCGCAACGCATAGAAGCGGTTTCCGCTTCGATTTACACACAGGCGATAAGTCTTGCGCAGGAAACGGGCGATGTCCGTGAGGATATCAATCCGGCGTTTTTCGCATTTTTGCTTGACAGCGTCTTTATGATGTTGCAGTTTTCGACGGCTTGCCCGTATTATAAAGAGCGGTTTTTTATATACACCGGCAAGCAGGCGCCCGAAAGCGATGAGCAAATAGTGGAACAGACGTTGCTGTTTTTGAAAGCCGCATTTAATTTCAAATGATTTAAGGAAAGGTGATTATTTTGAAGAAAGTAATATCTTTGATTCTCGCACTCGGCATTATAATTTGTATGTTCGGCGTGACCGCATCTGCCGAAACAACTGAATTTGACGCCGTACAGAACAGTATCTTGAAAATACAGCGTGTGGATGCCGACGGTGACGGCAACTACACAACATCCGATGCTTCGCTGATTCTCAAAGTTGCCGCCGGCATAGTCGAAGATCCCAAAGACGGTCGCTACGACATCAATAACGACGGCGAAGTTACAATAAGCGATGCACAAAAAACGCTTCGTATTGCATCGGGCATAGATTCCGTTCTTACCGAACAAGAGGCGCTTGACCTTTTCAACAGAACGTTGAATTCGGTAAAATCCGAAAGGCCGGGCTTCCAAAAAACATCGACTGTTGTTTGCCCCTCGATTAAGGTCACAACAATGAATGCCCCCATTTCGGATATGAACGTCACCGACCTTGAATTTGACAAATATGTTGACAAAATCGTTAAATTGATGAACACATTCCCTTATAGCATTGCTCTTGACGATGCAATGAAAGCGCAACTTAAAGAGATGCAGGCTCAGGCGAAGGAGTCATACGAACCTCAAGTCAGCGAAAAAACAGTCGACAGATATTCAAATGCGCATTATTCCTACTTCCCCGTTAATAACCTCGGTTGGTCAAGCAGGCTCACTTCCGACGATGTTGAGTCCGTAACATGCACCGTTGCCGACGGCGTTATAACATTCAGCGTAAAATTGGGGGCGCTCACCTACATCGGTGACGAATACCCCACGGGAACGGCGGGCTTTTCACAGCGTCAAACACTTCCTTACGGCAAGGTGTTCAACATACCTTCGTTTGACGAAAGCGACGGCTCGACCCTCAACAAAATTTCGTTTTCCGACGGCGTTGTAACGCTTAAAGCGGATGTTGAAACGTGCAAAACACTTTCAGCCGATTATTATTACGGTTATGTTGTCGATATAACGGCGGCACAGCAGGAGGGTTCTTCGCTTGTTATGAAAACGAAGACAACTTCGAAGGTTACCGAAAACTACACAATGAACAAAGTGACGGTGGAATAAAATGTCAAAAGTAAAAGTAACGATGGAAAACGGCGAAACATTCGTCATAGAACTTTATCCCGAACACGCACCCGTAACATGCGAAAACTTTTTGTCGCTTGTTAAAAGCGGTTTTTACGATGGGCTTACATTTCATCGAGTTATAGATGATTTTATGGCTCAGGGCGGTGATCCGGAAGGTACGGGTTGTGGCGGCAGCGGTAAAAACATCAAAGGCGAGTTTGCGTTGAACGGCGTAAATAATACTCTTTCGCACACTCGTGGAGTTGTTTCGATGGCACGTTCACAGCATCCCGATTCCGCAAGCAGTCAGTTTTTTATTTGCTACGGCGATTGCACGTTCCTCGACGGTCAGTATGCCGCATTCGGCAAGGTTGTTGAGGGAATGGAAACGGTCGACGGCTTTCTTAAAACAGAGCGTCGAATGAGTTTCGGCGGTGAGCGTTCAACGCCCGTTGAACCGATTGTTATGAAAACCGTTGAGGTTATTTAAGAAGGATTTTGGGTGAAGAAATGAAAATTAACGATTTATTAAACAAAATATACGGCATCAAGCCGGGTGCCAAAGGGCTTCAGTCCAAAGAGGCTCTCGCCTACGGCATAGCCGGTTTCGGTCAAAACTTCGTATGTACGATTATCGGCTCTTATTTAACGATTTTTCTTACGGATGCGTTGCTTTTCGGTGCCGACGGCGTAACAATAGGAAGTGTTACGGGTTCGATGGCGGTTGCCTATTTGATGTTGGGAACACGAATTTTCGACGCACTTAACGACCCGATTATGGGTTCGATTGTTGACCGAACACGAACAAAATGGGGCAAATGCCGACCCTACCTTAAATGGATGGCGCTTCCGATAGCGGTAATGACAATTGCGTGTTTTCTGCCCGTGTTTGAGGCGAAAGCACATTGGTCGTTTGTTGTTGTTGCGATAGTTTATGTTATTTGGAGTGTAGTTTACACGGTAGCCGACGTGCCTTATTGGGGTCTTTCAACGTGTATGACGAACGATACGGTTGTTCGTGGCAATATGCTCACCGTAACACGTCTTCTTTGCACGTTGGGTGCAGGTATTGTAACCGTTTTTGTTCCGGTTATAACAAACGGAGTTACCGCAAAGTTCAAATACACGGATTCCGATATCGCAACGATTATGGCGGACAAATCCGAAGAAATCCGCAAACTTGTCGCAAATTCGGGTATGACGGTTGAAGAAGCGGCGCAGAGTTTTGTCGGCACGGTTATAAAAGGTCAGGAAACGGCAAATGCCGACACCTTGAAAATGACCTACTTCTTGTGTGCGTTGGTGCTTGTTGTTGCGGCTGTTCCGATGTTCTATTACGGCTTTAAAAACACAAAAGAGCATTTCACAACCGACGATAATCCGCCGAGCCTCGGTCACAACCTCAAACTTCTTTTCAAAAACGATCAACTTATCCTTATTGTCATTTCGGGTATTCTCGGCGGTGCGAGAATGGTTTATACATACACGGGCGGTCTTTATTTCGCAAAGTACGTTCTTCAAAACGAGGGTATGTACAGCATCATAACCTTGCTTGTTGTTCCGGGCGGTTTGGTTGCATCTTTGCTTGTGCCGTGGATGTCGAAAAAGTTCACCAAAAAGTGGGCGTATGTCGCAGTTCATCTTTTCGGCGGAGTTGTTATGGCGGTAATGTATTTTGTCGGCTATGATGCACCGTGGAAACTCGTTGTTGCCGCAATAGGGCTTGTTCTTCTCGGCATACCGCAGGGCGTCAACAACATTATAACTTATGCGATGATAGGTGACACGGTCGACTATCTTGAGTGGAAAACAGGCGAGCGTGGTGAAGGTATCTGCTTTGCAATGCAAACGCTTATGAACAAAGTCGGAATGGCTGTCGGTGCTTTTATCGGCGTTGTTTCGTTCACGGCGGCGGGCATAAATTCCGAAACAGGCTACATTTCGGAGGCGGGCGCAAACACACTTTGGAATATGCTTATTCTTTCGGGCGTAATCAGTATGTTTGCATGTGCCGTTCCGATGTTCTTCTACAAGATAACGGAAAAACGTCAGGCTGAAATGGTTGCGGAGATAGAACAACGCAAAGTAAATAAATAAAAAATTCGGGCTGTAAAGAACGCAAGTTCTTTACAGCCCGTGTTCGTAATGGGATAGCGGTCTGCTTTTTTAACATTCGTTATCATCGAGGGGATAGCGGTCTGCATTTTTAACATTCGCTATCATCGAGGGGATAGCGGTCTGCATTTTTAACATCCCCGATCAAAGGAGTACGCCGCCGCCTTCAAGTGCCCCCAGAAACTCCTTAATATCCTCGGTGGCAACGTCTTTTTCAACGTCAAAATTCGCACAGACGGTGTCGGTGAGTTCGTCGAGCGTTTTTTCCGTTTGAAGTTCGTTCCATAAAAGTACGCTTACGGGGTTTAAAACAATAATATCGGAAGTGTTCTCGGCGCTTACGGGAACGGCGATGTGTTCGCCGGCGATTTCACGCAGAACATAACCCGATTTGACTTTAAATTTTTTGTTATCCATAAAAATCACGCTCCGTGTAAAATATTCGAGTTGTCGGTAATGCGGTAATATGTATAATCGGTATTATTATATATATTTATATAACATAAGTATAGCATACAATTAAAAATTTTCAACACCGCATTTCGGAAAAATGTGATTTCCGCAATTTTAAAGCCGTAATTTTTGCCCGAATAAAAAGTGATAAAAACCGCCGAAAAAGAACATACACAATACCTTGTATAGCGGAAAGGAACGCATACAATTTTTTTTAAAAAATATTAAATAAATATTAAAAAATCGTCGGTGATTTATTGACAAGTTTTTATATTCGGTATATAATACAGAGGAATATAGGATAGTGGGTAGGTATCTAATGGAAAAAAACTACTTAATATGCGACAAGGTCATTTCAATTAAGTCGCCTCGCCCAATTACCGAGCACGAAAATTTCAAAATTTTTGTGACGGAGGGCGGTAGTGCCGATATCCGCATAAACTATAGCATAGCCGAAAAACTTCCGGCGGTGCCCGTTTCCGGTCAGAAAGCCGAAAACGGCACAACCGTCTCGTTCGACGGCACAACGGTCTATCGCAACACGCCTATGGGCACTGCGGAAGGGGCTCTCTCCCGCTATGTTGTCGGCGACACATCCGAAAGCAACGTTTATTTCACCGAGGGCAGTTATTCCACAATGTCGGATTTTCGCTATATGTGGAACAGTGTTTCGTTGGGTCAGTTGCTTTTGCCGTTTAAAGTTTTGCTGTTTCACTCATCCTATATAGCCGTTGACGGCGGTGCGATATTGTTTTCGGGCAGTTGCGGTGTGGGTAAAAGCACTCAGGCGGAACTGTGGCGAAAGCACAAAGGTGCCGAGGTCATAAACGGCGACAAAGCGGGCGTTTCGGTAAAAGATGGCACGGTTTACGCTCACGGGTTGCCTTTTTGCGGAACAAGCGGTATATGTAAAAACCGAACAATGCCCTTGAAGGCAATAGTCCTTTTGAGTCAGTCTTCCGAAAACACCGTCAGTCGAGCCGTCGGGGTCGAAGCGATAAAAAGTCTTATAAAAAACATCTACCTTGACTTTCTCGTTCCCGGTGAAACGCAGATGTGCGTTGACACACTCATTCAACTTCTCGGCACGGTTCCCGTTTACCGTCTTGGTTGCACGCCCGACGAACGTGCGGTAAAAACTCTTGCAACTCAGTTGCACATTTAACTGTCGGGCACGGGTTGAACTTTAAGGATGGGGCAATGAACAACATCAACTACGACATTTTCATAAAGCGTCTTTTTTCCGAGGGTGCGGGCAAAGGTGTGCCGATATCGGGCACGTTCGAGTTAACATCGGCTTGTACGCTCAATTGCAAAATGTGTTATATCCACAACGGTGCAAAGTGTTCACGCCGTGGTGAAAAAAGCACGGAGTGGTGGTTGAACTTGGCACGAGAAGCGTGTGATTCGGGGATGCTTTTGCTGTTGCTCACGGGTGGCGAACCCCTTTTGAGGGCAGATTTTGACGAAATTTACCTCGAATGCCGAAAGATGGGTCTTTTGGTATCCGTCAACACAAACGCAACGCTTATCGACAGCAAAAAAGTTGAGTTTTTCAAAAAGAATCCACCGCAAAGGCTCAACATCACCCTTTACGGCACATCGCCCGAAACATACGGGGAACTGTGCGGTGACGAGGGTGCTTTCGAAAAAGTTATTTACGCCGTAAAATCTTTAAAAGAAGCCGGCGTTAATATAAAATTAAATTATTCCGTAACTCCTTATAATCAGGGCGATATGCTGAAAGCGTGCGACTTCGCAAAAGCGTTGTCCGTTCCGATTCAGCCGGTGACATATATGTTTGCACCGCTTCGTTCTTCATGTGGGGGTGATGCGGTAAGGCTATCGCCCGAAGAAGCGGCGCAGGCGCATTTTCGTTGGCAAAGGCACCATTTCAGCGACGGTGACTTCAAAACCTATCTGCATCAAATGAAAATAGGCAAACTTCCCGAAGAATTCGGTGAAATTTGCGTTGACAAAGCCGGCGAAAAAATCAATTGCCGTGCGGGGGAAACCGTCTTTTGGGTAACGTGGGACGGCAAAATGACCCCCTGCGGGATGATGCTTGAACCGGCAACGGAAATTAACGGTTTCAACGCCGCGTGGGAAAAAATCCGCGTTGAGCGAGGGAATATAGTTCTTCCCGCCGAGTGTACGAATTGTGGCTTGCGTAAGACCTGCGATGTATGCGCCGCCGTAACGTATGCGGAAACGGGGAAGTTCAACGGTCTACCTCTTTACGTATGTCAGAAGGCGAAAGAGTACAACCGACTTTGTAATAATTTTTTAATGTCTTTCAATCTATAATCAAATGGAGGTAAAAAAGATGAAAACATCAAAAAAAGTCATATCATTGATTCTTTCCGTAATAATGATTATGACAACGTTTGCTGTTGCGGCACCTTTGGTTGCTGTCGCCGCCGAAGGCGATATCACGATTGACGGCGTTTCTCAAACACGCATCGTCACCGATACTTCAGTATACGACAAATATGCGGCAGACTATTTGGGCGGCAGTTCCAAACCGACGAATATCGTTCTTCCCGGTCTTGACCCCGCTCAGGACTACGTTATTCAGGGTATTGCATACTATCCCCAAAAGGACTGGATGCTTGTTACCGCTTACCACAACGACGGTACCGCTCCCAGTAAAGTTTTTGTTCTCGACAACAAAACGGGCAAATTTTATGCAATGATATCGTTCAAAAACGTTGACGGTTCAGATAACATGGATCACGGCGGCGGTATTGCGGTTTCCGAGCATAACCTTTACTACGCCTGTAACGATAAAGACAGAAAGATTGCCTACGCTCCTCTTTCCGCAATCGCAGATATCAGTGAAGGCGAGCACAGAACAGTTCAGTTAGTGGCTGAACAGGATTTCTACGAAATCGGTTCTGTAACCAAGGATTCTAAAACGGGTTACACCGCATACGTTTGCGTTGACGAGGGCGTTCTTTGGACAGGTAACTTCTATGATGAGGGCGCTAAAGCCGTCGGTATTACAGTTGCCGCTGCGGACTATAACGCTCCCGCAAACGAAAAATACAATTCAATGGTTTGGGGTTATGAACTTTCCGGTTCAACTCCCGCAGAAGAATGGGCTAACCTCACCGGTGCAAAGGGTACCGATTGCCAAGGCAACCCCTCATACGTTCTCGGTATTGCAAACACCGTTAAGGATATTCAGTATGCCGTTGTTGATAACGGTAAACTTTACATGAGTTGTTCTTACGGCTCCGGTGCCGGTAACTCGGTCAACTTCGGTTTCGGCGAGGGCAGTAAACTTCTTGTTGCCGACATCGACCTTTCAACCCCCGGCAACACGGAAGTTACATTTAAAATCGACGGATCGGGCAACACAAGAAAAGTTACCACGGCATATAACATCTCTTGGTATCAATCTTTCGATTTTATGCCCATGTCCGAAGGTCTTTGCGTTATCGACGACTATGTTTACATGACTTTCGAAAGTGCTTGTAATAAGTATTTGAACGAAAGCAGCGGTTTGACGAATATCGGTAACTGCGAAAAACCCGTTGACGTTATCTGGAAAATGGACCAGTACGCTCTTTTGGGCGAAAGCAGACCGCACGACAACCAAAGCATGTATTATCAAAAGGTCAAAAACCTTAGCGAGATAAAAGACGGCGACGAATATATGATTCTTTTCGAATCGAAAGAGAAAGACCCCGTTACAATGCACCCCATCTTGTACGCTCTTTCTTGCGAAAGCGGTCTTAACGGCTACGGAATGTCAAAACGTTACACAACTTCAAACGACGGCTACATCGGTGCTGTCGGAAGACCCATAACCGAATACGACATCGAAGGTGACATTCTTTACCTCAGCAACCCCGAAAAAGATGACGTCATCGGCAACCGTTGGGTCATTGAGGGTGCAAACAGCCCCGGAAACCTTCGCATCAAAAGTTCTTCAACATATTATGCGAACTACCGTCAACTTTACATCAACGAAGATGTTATCGCCATGACCGATAAGTCGAATGCCGGGCTCAACACCATGGCACTTCAAATTGCCAAAGCCGGAACCGGTAACTTCTATTTGCACAACAACGGCGCTTACCTTTGGTGTAACGATTTCTCCGTTGACGGATACGAAGAAAAAGCCAACAATTGGTATTCAACCCAGGCACCCCTCAGCGATAAATTGAAGTTTATGTACGACGGTGTTACCGAAACAAAAGGTACATTCCACCCCAATGCATTGGCTGCAACAAACATCCTCGGCGAATCCGTAGACCCGAACGGATGTCTCCGTGAACTTCAAATTTACAAACGTGTTATCGACTATTATTCGGATACGGTCGAAAGCCGTGTTTACACCGACCTTTCCGCCGACCTTCAGGCAGACGGCACTTACACGGTTACAATGGAAACTTACGCCACCGACCCCACACAGTATCAAATGGTCGATGAAAGACCGACCGACTTCATCCTTCTTCTTGATGCTTCCGGTTCGATGACCAATAACTCCGACTGCTATACTTACGAAAGCCATGGTATAAAACAACCTACATATGAAAATTCTGCTGAGGGAAACGGTCATTACGTTTGTTACGAGGGTGAGTATTGCCTCTTAGAGCATCATATGTTTACTACCGGCAGTATAACCAACAGAAAATACTATACTTGCGTTACGTTCAGAACGAGCGATAACCGTGAGTTTCACTTAACCCCCGGCGGCATTGTCGACACTTCCCAAATGGGTGGTACGGAAAAAGGCTATTGCGATACAAACGGAGTATGTGTGCAAGAAGAAGGGTACGCAGTCGGCGATAAGTACACTGCATCACACGGCGACTACGAATTATTCACTCGTACCGCAAAAACACGTCTTGAATTCATGAAAGAATCGGCTATCGCGATGGTCGATAAAGTTGCACAGTCAACGGCGGATCACCGCATTTCGGTTATTACTTTCGGTTCCGACGGTGAGGATCAAAATTCGGGCAGTGTTTCAAACGTATGGCGTAACACCGGTATATATACTACCGACAGCCAGAACCTTGTCGGCTACAATTCGCTTAATGCAACGCAGTATGCGAAGGCTTTCTACCCCAAGGGTTCCGTGGACACCGTTAGAAGCATAATCAATAGTATCGACACCTCAACGGGTGACCCCGATACTTATGTTGACTACGGTTTTGAAATGGCGAACCAAGTTATTGTGAATTCCGGAAAGTCTTACCTCACCGACGGCGACAGAAACGTCTGCATTATGATGATTACCGACGGTGTTCCCGGTAAGGGTATTGCGGATAAAGACAAAAATACCGCACACGAAAGTGCGACAACTTGTGCGAACCGTGCGATTGAACTTTCAAAACTCGCAAAAGAAAAAGGTGCTTACGTTTACGCTTGTCAGCTCGGCAACAACTCGCCGACGAACTTCAGTATGCGTAACTACCTTGAATATGTTTCGTCAAACTACCTTGTTGCAAACAGCCTTACTGACCCCGGCAGCCGTAACACCGATGACGTTAACTACCATATCGACGTTAACCTCACTCAGGACAGCACCGAAAACCTTTTGGTTAAACAGTTGACAGCCGATATCAGTGCCAACTCAACAAACGCAACCGCTGTTCTTGATGAAAAAGCCGTTATCCGTCAGCAACTTTCCGATGCGTTCTTCGTTCCCGATGACGCAACCGTTACAACGGAACTTATCCCCGGCTACTTCGATGCTATCGACAGACTTACGTTTGAAGATAAAACTGCCGACGCAACCGGCATTACAACAACAGTTGAAAAAGACGAAAAGAAAATTGAAATCACCGGTTATGATTACCAAAATCAGTACATCGCCGACAGACACCCCGGTAACAAACTCCGTGTTACAATAACGGGCGTTCTTGCCGACGAAAACGGCAAACTTACGAACACATCGATCAACAATGTTGATACAACGGCGATTTTCGAGTCTGCCGACGACCCGACTCCCTTCAAATATTTCCCCAGAGAGTTCTTCAGCATTCCCGAATATACATTCGTTCTCGACTACGGTCTTGATATGCTCGACGTCGATGTTGACGGAACGATTTGTGCCGTTAGCGACACACCCTCAAAACAGGATGTTGCCGCTTATACACGCAAAGACCCCGAAACTCAAACGTCACAAAACGGACTTGTTGCCATCACAAACAACAGCCAAGACCTTCTTTACACAACCGACCCCATGAACTTCGCCGACAGAGGTTTCTGCCTCATGAAACGTGACGACGGTTCTTACGATTGGTTCTCGGTTAAGATCGTTCCCGCCTCCAACGTTTTGTATGAAGAAGATTACTTCCAAGACGGTGCAAGCGGTGCGTCAAGTTGGGCAACCGAAGGCACTCCGCAAAACACACGTCAAACAGTGGCAAACACTCATAACGATGTTTACGGTTTCGACTCTGTTTACGCAACAACCAACCATGCACATTCAAACGGCACCGTTTCGAAAACTTCGGTTTCCTCAACGGCAAAACGCAGTGCAACAAAGACCTTCGAATTCATCGGAAGCGGTTTCGATTTGATTTCCGCTTGCGGTCCCAACACGGGTATCATGGTTGTTAAAGTAAGCAACAAAGAAGGTGTCGCTGAAAAAGCGTACATTGTTGATACTTATTACAACGGCGGTCTTGTCAACGACTCCGGTCTTATTTGCCAAACTCCCATTGTAAGTTTCGACGGTGACAACACAACACACACAGTCGAGGTAACAGCGGTTTATCTTGCAAGCGCAAAAGCACTCGCAAAGAGCATCACCGCCAAAAACACCAACGGAAAACTTCAATCCGTAAGCGGTGCTCCCATCAATAATTCACAGGCTGTTTCAATGCTCGCCGACCTCGGAATCACGGGTCTTGAAAACACCGACCTTGAAATGGTTTGGTTCGATGATAACTCCGTTCTTAACGGCGGAACAGGTTCAGCCGGCAAACTCAACCGCACTTCAAGAGCGGCAGGCGACTCTGTTGCAACTCTTGATTGCTATCTTGACGGCTTCCGCATCTATAATCCCTTGGGCGATATCACAGGCGATTATATCGACAGCGAACAGAACCCGACTTACATCAACGTAATCAGTAACCTTAAAAACAACACAATCACTTCGGAAACAACAGTAATCGACGGCATTGCCTATGTTGAAAACGCATTGTCGGAAGGCTCTCTCGGTTTTGCAAACTACGAGCAGAACGGCCCTCAAAACGAACTTTACCTCAACGGTAACACAGAAAGTTCCGTAGTTCTTAAAGTATCGCTTTCGAACCCCAACGCCAAAGTTCAGTTGGGTCTTCGTGCGGTAAGCGGTACAGCACAAGTCAGAGTCGGCGACAAGGAATTCAACATCAGCGGTCCTACCGAAATGTATTACGATGTTACCGACTGTGTAACAGTTGCAGACGGAGTCGCAACAATTACCGTTCAAAACACGGGCGCAGGCGTTCTTGCACTCAACAACATCAAACTTACGGGCGGTTCTTCCGCACTTGCAATCGGTGTTGACGATTTACCCGCTGTTTACAGACTCGCAAGTGCCCCCGCCGAAAAAGCGATTGTTGTTGACGGTGTTGTTAAATCAGTTGTCGAAAATACCGACAACGGCACGGATTCCGGTTCCGACAACGGTGTTGATTCGAATTTCTCAAATCTTTCATTCGTTCAAAAACTTATTGAAAAAATTGCGGAAATTCTTTCGAGCATTTTCAAATTTTTACCTGTAGGGGAGGTCAAATAAATGAACACATATATTAAACCCGGTGCAATGTTCATTACCGCTGCCGGCACAGGTATGTCGGGTGCTTCTTGCTCAACATCACGAGAAGAAATTGCTATGATTAAAGATATTCTCGGTATATCGGATTGGGATCAAGCATTTTCCACAGCGGAGGCTTGTGAACAGCAGTATCCGTTAGAAGAATATTGCAAATTTACAGCAGTTGAAAACGGTTCGGCTGTTAAGATTTTTACAAGCTGAACAACATTCCCCTAATTAAACACATAAACATCCGAGGTTCGCTTTGGTGCGAGCCTCGGAGTTGTTTTTTTATAAAAATATTTCAAAAATTATGCCTCGTTATCGGCATAAAAAACGCCGAAAAAATTAAAAGTAACATTGACTTAAACGGTCGGTTGTAGTATCATATAATGTGTTGGATTATACAGAAAAGCGGAGGTAATTATGTTCGATTTGCATTGCCATATACTCTACGGTGTCGACGACGGCGCATCCGTCTTGTCCGAATCGGTCGATATGGCAAAAATCGCCTTCGAAAACGGCACGGATACCGCCGTTCTCACACCGCACGGTAATTTGCATCACAAAGCACCGCTTTCTTCACCCGAAAATTTACGTGCAAGGGCGGAAGTTTTAAAAAAAGCGGTTGCCGAAAAAAACATACCGATAAAATTTTTATTGGGGCAAGAAATTTTTTGCCAAGGCGATGTTGTCGGCGGTCTTAAATCGGGCAAACTTCTCACCCTTAACGGGTCTGATTATCCGCTCGTCGAATTCAACTTTTCCGAAAAATTCGAAAGTGTAAACCGCAAAATCGAATCGCTCATTTGTGAGGGCTTCGTTCCCGTAATCGCACACCCCGAAAGGTACGGTTTCGTTTCCGAAGATTTCAATTCACTTTTAAAACTCAAAAAACTCGGCTCGGTTATTCAAATAAACAAAGGCAGTTTAAAAGGTCATTTCGGCAAAACGGCACACTACCTCGCTTCAAAAATGCTTCGTGAGGGGCTTGCCGATGTTGTCGCAAGCGACAGCCACAGCCCGTTTGTGCGTTCGCCGTCGCTCTGTGATGCTCACGAATATATCGCCGAGCGCTATTCCGTTGAATATGCCGATATGCTTCTTTCGGAAAACCCGAAAAAAATTTCGGAAAACAAAAAAATCATTTAATGTGGGGAGATCTATAAATGAAAGTTTTGAGGCTGGTTGTTTCGTTGATTTTCATTCTTTCAACCGTACTCTGCGGATATTATTTCGTAAAACAAAAAATCGGCACCGACTCAACCGTTCCCGTCATAAAATTGGAACAGGAGGTTTTGCAGGTCGAAATCAACGCCGACAAAGAAAGCCTTCTTGCCGGTGTCACCGCCTATGATGAAAAAGACGGCGACTTGACCGAAAAGGTTATTGTCGAATCCGTTTCGAACTTCATCGAACCCGGCGTTTGTCGTGTAACTTACGCCGTCTGCGACAGCAACAATCACGTTGCAACCGCAACACGAAAAGTTATGTATAAGGGCTACACCTCGCCACGGTTTTCGTTCTCCGACGATCTTTGTTATTCGCTTTATGAACGGCTCAACCTTACAACGGTTCTCACAGCCACCGACTGCATCGAGGGGGATATTTCTTCAAACATCGTCATTTCTTCCGACGACTACACAAGTTCCATCGAGGGCGTTTTCAACATTCAGGCTTCCGTCACCAACAGCAAGGGTGATACCTCAACAATCAATGTTCCGCTCATTATCGAGGATGCAGTACCCTCCGCACCGAAAATCGAACTCAGCGAATATCTTATCTACGCAAAGCAAAACCAAAAACTCAATTTCCGAAAATACATTGTTTCAGCCGAAAGTTCCGGCGGTGACGATTTGACCGACTCCGTCAAAGTCGAAACAAACATCGATATGTCGAAAGAGGGCACATACACGGTTCACTATTTCGCCACCGACGAAAACAATGTTCAAGGGCACACCGTTTTAACCGTTATTGTAGAGGATTGAGGATTATGGAAGAAAACAAAATTATGTTTGATTGGCACAGCGTTTTTAAAGATGTCTTAAAAAATATTTGGGTCGTCGTGCTTGCCGTTCTTATAGGTTATATGGGCATTTTTATCGCAACAAACAGCGTCTACTCGCCCGAATACACGTCAACCGCCACAATTGTCGTTAACGCAAAAGGCGGTTCTTCGTCGGGGTCGCTCTACGGCGTTTCCACCGAAATGGCTGAGATTTTTTCAAAAGTTTTTGTTGACCCCACAATGAAAGACAAGGCTGCCGAGCGTCTTCAAAAGCCCTCTTTCAACGGCACCATCAACGCAAAAGTCTTGACCGACACAAACTTTGTTCAGTTGGAAGTCACAAGCGACAGTCCCCAAACTTCTTATGAACTTTTGACGGCTGTTTTGGAGGTTTACCCCCAACTTTCCGAAAGTATTTTCGAAAACGCCGTGATAAACACAATAAAATATCCCTCAATGCCGAAAGCACCGTCAAACAGCGTTTCGTCTGAAAACAAAACGGTTGTTTTGGGTTTGTGTGCCGGTGTTACGCTTGTTGCGATTGTTGTTTTGTCGATGTTGCGTGACACGGTCAAAAACGAAGTGATTTTCAATTCGAAAATCGAATCGAAACTTCTCGGCGTAATTCCGCACGAATCTAAAAAGAAATCTTTCAAAGACCGCTTAAAACGTAAAGAAAAAGGTCTGTTCATCGACAGCAACGCATTCATAAGTTTGCGTTTCGCCGAAAGTTTTCACAAAATCGCCGCAAAAATTGAATATATGAACGCCCGAAGCGGTGACAAGGTTTTTGCGATAACAAGCGTTGCCGAAAACGAGGGTAAATCAACAATCGCCTCAAACATTGCCGTTTCGCTTGCCCACAAGGGCAACAAGGTCATTCTTGTCGACCTTGACGGCAAAAAACCCGCTCTTTATAAAATCTTCGGTGCAAAATACATCGAAAAAGCCGAACTCGGCAAACTCCTTAACGGCGAAATCAAGCGCAGTGAATTCCGTTTAAGGCGTTTCAAAAAAACGTCGCTCTCGCTTGCAATCAACGTCAACTCTTACGAGGACAACCACCTGTGGATCGAAAGCGGTGTTGCGAAAGATATTATATCCGCACTTAAAGAGCAAGTCGATTACATCATAATCGACACCGCACCCATCTCGGTCGACTCCACCGTTACCGACATAGCAAAATTCGTCGACAGCACTCTCCTTGTTGTCAGAACCGACAGGGTCAGAACCTCCGCCATCAACGATGCGATTCTCACCGTCAACGAAGTCGGCGGAAATTTGGCGGGCTGTATTCTTAACGACGTTTATCCCGAATTTGCGTTCTTCGGTATGGCAGGTGCCGAAGACGGCGGCTATTATTATACCAAAGGCAAATACGGCAAAAATTACGGCTACAACAGATATTTTAATGCATCAGAAACCGAAACACGTTCGAATCTCGACGAATCGGAACTCATTTGATTGAGAAAGAGGTGAGTTAATGAACCAATCCGAAAACAAAAAGCAAAAATCCGAAGCAATCAACACCGTGCGGATTTTTGTTTATTTCAGCGACTTCTTAAAGGGATTGAAAAAATTCTGGTGGATGATTATTGTGCTTGCCGTTCTTTTCGGCGGATTCAAGTTTTACACCGCACATAAGAATTTTGTGCCCGTCTATACTTCAAAGGCTACTTTTACGGTCAGCACTCAAACAAGCACTTCTTCGGTTAACGGCATCTCGGCGTATTCGTTCTTTTACGATTCCGCAACCGTCAACCAACTTATAAAAACATTCCCCTACATCATGAGCAGTAACGTTCTGCGTGACTCCATTTGCGAGGATTTGGACATCACCGCCATACCCGTTGACCTTCGTGCATCTTCCGACACGGGCTCGAATATGTTCACCTTGACCGCCACCGGCAGAGATCCCCAAATGACTTACGATGTGCTTTTGTCCGCCGTCGACAATTATCCCGTTGCGGCTAAATATGTTGTCGGTAACATCAAACTTAAAATGATTACTACCCCGAAACTCGCAACCGTTCCCTCGAACAGTTCCGACTCACGCAATCAGGCGTTCAAAGGTATGTTCTACGGTGCATTGCTCGGTCTTTTGTGGGTGTTCCTTTATGCACTGCAACGAAAAACCGTTAAGATTAAAAAAGATGTTACCGCACAACTCAACTGCGAAGCACTCGGCGTTGTGCCCGAAGTCAGTTTTAAAAAGCACACGAAGGCTATTAACAGGTCGATTCTTTTCACAAACAGCAACGTCGGGAAACCGTTTATGGAATCTTTCCGTGTTCTTCGAAATGTTGTTATGCACTCCATCGACGAGGGCGACAAGGTCGTTATGGGCACAAGCACCGCCCCCTCCGAAGGCAAAACAACGGTTATCACAAACTTGGCGCTCTCTTTCGGTGCCTACGGCAAAAACGTGCTTCTTGTTGATGCCGACCTCAGAAACCCCAGCGTTTTAAAACAACTCGGCGTGAATATCGATACCTGCAAAACAGTTAAAGAAACCGATGAATATAAAATTGTGCAGATGGATAATTTCAAAATTTCGTTTATGCACATAAAATCCGACAAAAATTATCACAAGTTTATGAACTCAAAAGAAATCAAGCAGATTTTGAATGACGTTCGCAACAGTTACGATTTGGTTCTTGTCGACACGCCCCCGTGCGGGCTCGTTTCCGATGCGCTCTATGTTGCGCAGGCTTCGGATGCGGCAATTTATGTTGTCCGTCAAGACACCGTGCGTGTTTCTAAAATCCGAAGCGGTCTGGACAACCTTATGTCGACAAACACAAAGGTGATCGGTTGTGTCATCAACAGCGCAAGGTCAGGTATTTCCGGCTACGGCTCAAATGACGGCTACGGCTACGGCTACGGTTACGGCTATGGCTACGGCTACGGTTCATACGGCAAATACGGTTACGGCAGTAAATACGGCTACGGCAGTAAATACGGCTACGGCAAATCGTCAAAAC
>CAYPAB010000005.1:0-28524 GCA_964408605.1 uncultured Eubacteriales bacterium | reverse complement strand
TACGGCAGTAAATACGGCTACGGCAGTAAATACGGCTACGGCAAATCGTCAAAACGAAACTGAAAAAGGCAAGCACAGAAAGGCAAAGTTTAAATGGCGCAGACAGAGAACGGCTCACAAAAAATTGAACAAATTCTTCTCGATATGCTTGCCAACTCGCTCTTTAACGCCGGCAAGACCGTCGACGACGGTGGCACTAACCGGTTGTTGGTTTGGTATGAATCGTATGTTCAAGCGGTTTCGCTCACCGCTTTTGTCGGTGGCACTCCCGCCGGTTGCGACGAAAAAGTCCTCGCATCCGTGCGCCGTAAACTCAACGATGCGTTGCGTTCCGCCGTGAATGTCAACAAGGAACACATACGCCTTCACAAAATAATGACCGAAGCGAACATCCCCTACGTCATTCTTAAGGGTGTCGCTTCCGCACAATATTACCCCGACCCGTTAATGCGTTCAATGGGTGACGTCGATTTCCTTGTTAAAAGCGAATATGTTGACAGGGCTTGCAAGGTTCTTGAAGAAAACGGCTTTGAACGTTACCCGAAAGAGCATGAAAAACACATCGTCTATTTTGACGGCAACAATCATTATGAACTGCACACGATCCCCGCAGGTGTTCCTAACGGCGAAAACGGTGAAAAAATCAAGTCGATGCTCGAAAATATCATCGACGATTCCCGTGAGGTGCAAACCGATTTCGGGAATGTTCGTGTTCCGTCGCATTTTCATCACGGGCTTGTTATTTTGCTTCACACCTGTTCGCACCTTGCCGTTGAGGGCATAGGTCTTAGGCAACTGTGCGATTGGGCGACGTTCGTTTCGCATTTTTCCGACGGCGAATTCAAATCGCTTTTTGAACAAAAACTCAAAAGTGTCGGTCTTTGGCGATTGGCTGTCGTTTTAACGCAGGTCTGTGTTAAATATCTCGGCTGCCCGCCGTGTGATTGGGTGGGCGAGGAACAGACCGATTCGGTCGACGGAATGATGAAGGATATTTTCCAAAACGGCAATTTGGGTCAAAAAAACCCATCGTCTTTGCAAGAAAGCCTTTTCGTCAACACCGACAGCACAAAAAAATCATTTATAAAACACTTCGTTCGAACCGTCAATTCCATTGTTTATTTCTATTGGAAAAGTGCCCGCAAATTTAAAATTTTGTTGCCGTTCGGCTGGCTTTGGTTCGGCGGAAGATATATTATTCGCTCGATTTTTGGCAAACGCCCGAAAATCCGCCTCAAAACCGTAAGAACGAAAGCGAGTACACGCACCGATCTGTATGAGGATATTAAACTATTTAGACCCGAACAATAAACTAAACAGAAAAAACCGCACTCCGAAAAAGAAATTCGGAATGCGGTTTTATTTATAGTGTTATAAGTTAAGAAAGTCTTTTCGGCATTCGTTTTGAAGCGAAAATCTTTCAACAATAGCCCAAAGATTTTCGTCGGTTATTGTGTTGATACGCTTTCCGCTTGCGGTTGCAAGCATATAAAGCATTGCGGCTTTTTCAACCGTTTCAATAAGCCCGAACGCCTCGTCCATATTGTTGCCGGCACCGTAAATACCGTGCAATCCCCAAATAACAAGGCGATAGTTTTTCATCTTTTCGGCTGTTGCTTCGCCGATTTCGTTGTTTCCGCATACCATCCACGGAAGAACGCCGATGCCGTCGGGGAAAACAACGATACATTCGGTACACATCTCCCAAAGGGTGTGAGTGAATTTCTTTTCGTCAAGTTCGTGAATATGGTTCATCGCAAGCGTATAGGTCGGGTGCGAGTGCATAATTATTCTGTTGTCGGGGTTAACACGGAGCCTTGCAATGTGGCTCATAAGGTGTGCGGGCAGTTCCGAAGTGAACCTTCCGCCGTCGCTGTAGCCCCAAAGAAGTTCGGCTGTTGTGCCGTCTTTTGCTATGCGGATAATTCCGAGGTTCGTTTCGGGGTCAAATTCAACGTTTTTGAAGTATTTGCCCGTGCCCGTCACGATGAAAATTTTGCCGATGAGTTCCGTGGCATCAAATCCCGTGGGGATCTCACGGATGACGTTGTTAAGGTCAAGATATTCGCCGACAACTTCTTCATCAAGCATATAACTGATGTTGCCACCGTTACGCTCATCCCAACCGAGACGGTACATATTCGCCGTCGCTTTTTTCATTTCGTCAACAAAGGGTGCGTTTAAAATGTTTTTCATACTCGTTTCACCAAAACCTTTTCTTCATATTCTTTAATTTGAGAAAGATAATCGCTTTCAACACCTTCTCTTAAAAGGTATTCTGCCCAAATATCACCGAAAGGTGCGGTTTTTATTTCTTCCTGAAGGTACATAAGAGAAGTAAAGTCGCCGTTCGACTGATATTCTTTCATTTTGTCGGCGGGCAAAAGAAGTGCCGACAGCAACGCCTTGTGAACGTTGCGAACACCCGTAACCCATGCGGACAGCCTGTTTATCGAGGCATCAAAGTAATCGGTCGCAATAAACACTCGGTCAAGCGCACCGTTACAAACGATTTCTTTCGCTATTTCTTTTGTTTCATCGTCAAATATCACAACGTGGTCGGAGTCCCACCGAACTCCACGTGTTATGTGGAGGGCAATTTTGCTGTTGAAAAGAAGCAACGACGAAATTTTGTCGGAGACTAATTCGGTCGGGTGATAATGGCCGTTATCCATAAGCGGTGTTATGCCTTTTTGCATCGAATAGGAAAGGCAAAATTCAGCCGAACCGACCGTGTAACTTTCAAGCCCGATGCCGAAAACCTTCGATTCAAGCGTTACATACACTTTGCTTTTGTCGTAAGGCGTGTCGAGAATTTCGTCGAGCGATTTTTTAAAACGCTCCCTGGGAGAAAATCTGTCGGCGGGGATATCCTTGTAGCCGTCGGGAATCCAGATGTTCATAACACACGGAACGCCCGTCTCCTCGGCAAAATATTCGGATATTTTAAGGCACCTTATTCCGTGCTCAACCCAGAATTTGCGAACATTTTCATCGGGTGATGAAAGCGTAAGATTGCCCTTGACACACGGGTGCGAAAAAAAGGTCGGGTTGAAATCTATGCCCATATTTCGCTCTTTCGCATACTCTACCCATTTTTTGAAATGCTTTGGCTCCAACGCATTCCTGTCGGCAAACTCGCCGTTTTCGAAAATAGCGTAACTCGCATGCAGATTGAGTTTTTTCTTGCCGGGAATCAGCGAAAAAGCCTTGTCCAAATCGGACATAAGTTCCGACGGCGAAGTCGCTTTGCCGGGATAGTTGCCCGTGGCTTGAATCCCTCCGGAAAGAGCCTCACGACTGTCAAACCCCGTGACGTCGTCGCCTTGCCAACAATGTATGCTGACCGTAACGTCTTTTAATTTGTTGAGAGCAATTTCGGTGTCGACACCGAGGTCGGCATATATTTTTTTTGCCGTTTCGTATCTTGTCATAAACTGCCTCCGTTTTTGTATTTGTTGAAAAACAGTTAACTTTAGTATAACTTTCACACGCTTAAAAGTCAATGGGTAACAAAAATTCAAAAATGTCATAGTATGCTTTGCAGAACTGTTTTTATAAGGGGTCGATATTATGACAAAATCAATTTTACCCGTTTCGTTCTTTTTCGGTGTCACCGACAAAACAAAGTATTGTTCTCTATTTGACGAATTATACAGCCCGTTCGACAAAGGCTGTCATTTGATACTTAAAGGCGGGCCCGGTACCGGAAAATCAACGATTATGAAAAAAGTCGCCGAAAAACTCGAAAACGGCGGTCACTCTGTTGAACGTGGTTTTTGCAGTGCCGACCCGCACTCGCTCGATATTGTTTTGTGCGACGATTTGAATTTTTCGGTTTTAGACGGCACTTCTCCGCATATTTTCGAGCCGACTCTCCCCGGAGTGAGCGAACATATTGTAAATTTGGGCATCGCTTGGGACAGAAAATTCCTTGATGAACATATAAACGAAATTGCCGAACTGACGCAAAAAAACAAGGAACAGCACAAAAAAGCCGCCGAATATATGAAAGTCGCTTCGCAAATCGAAACTCAAAGTGCCCTGATTTGTGCCGAATTTACCGATAAGGAAAAAGTCGAAAGATACGCAAAACGTCTTGCAAGCCGAATTATACCTGCCAAAAAAGGTGCAAAACAAGGAAAAATCCGCAAGCGTTTCCTTTCGGCAATCACTCCCGACGGCGTTTTTGTGCATCACGACAGCGTCGTCGCCCTTGCGGAAAAAGTTGTTACAATAGAAGACGAATACGGCGCCGTTGCACCTTATATTGCGGAATATATCTGTAATTTTGCGACCGAAAACGGTTACGATGTCTACGCCTGCTTCTGCCCGTTGTTTCCACGTTTTAAAATGGAGCACATAATTATTCCCGAACTGAAAACGGCAATATTTACCGAAAACAGTTACCACTATTCCGCAGATGAAACAGGCTCACGTGTTCATGTTTCTCGGTTTTACGATAAATCCGCACTCTCGCATAACAGGGAAAAACTCACGTTTTATAAAAAAGCCAAAAAAGAACTGCTCGACGAAGCGGTCAGAAAACTCTCTTTGGCAAAAGATTTTCACGATCGACTTGAAGATTACTATATAAAAAGCACGGACTTCGACGTGATAAACGGCATCACCGAAAAAATTTTGCTATCACTCACATAACTTTGTTTGCATAAAATGTATTGGGGGGGTGAATATATATGTCGAACTGCTGTTGCAAAAACCGTTTCAGTTGCACCGCCGTCGCACTTATCGTGAGCGTTATTGTGGGTGTCATTACGGCGTTTTTAAAAATAACGGGCGAAATCACCTTGACTCCCGCATTTTTGTGGGTAACATTGGGGGTAGCGGTCGTTTTCCTCGCCGTAACGCTGTTGACCGCATCTGTTGTCGAAAGGCAGGGTTGCTGTTCTTCGCTTAACGCTTTGCTGACGGGCACTTTGGGAACAGTTTTGGTGTCTCTCGTGCTTCTTGCGATAACATTTGCCACTACGAGTTTCTTGGGTGCATTCCTTAACGGACTGCTTCTGTTCTTCTTTTTCTTAATGCTCACATCCACGGCGTGTTATGTGAAATGCCTTTGTGCCGCCGAGTGAAAAAACGCCACCGTTTGATGAAATACCGTTAAAGCGAAAAGTCGGATAAATGTATAAATTAAGAGGTTTTTACGGTTGTGCTTTTCCGTAAAAACCTCTTACATATTTAAACAAGAGCGTAACAAACTTCGCCGTGTTTTATAACATCGGTTCGATTTGAAACACCGTTTCGGCGTTCTTTCGGGTGATATTCAGTATCTCCTGTGCGGTTGTGCCTTTGATTTCGGCGATTTTTTCCGCAACGAAAGTGATATAAGACGAGTTGTTGCGTTTTCCACGCATGGGAACAGGCGCCATATAGGGGCAATCCGTTTCAAGAAGAAGTCTGTCAAGCGGTAACATTTGGCAGACTTCAACGGATTTTCGGGCATTTTTAAACGTGACGGCTCCGCCGATGCCGATATACATACCGAGTTTCAAAATTTCATATGCGGTTTCAACGCTCCCCGAAAAACAG
Source organism: uncultured Eubacteriales bacterium (assembly GCA_964408605.1). Lineage (GTDB taxonomy): Bacteria > Bacillota > Clostridia > Oscillospirales > Acutalibacteraceae > DTU089. The sequence continues at coordinate 22,974 of CAYPAB010000005.1, read as the reverse complement.
TGCAAAACACCTTTCGGAGAGTGCTTTTTTAATATTTCGAGAGTGTCGCCGTGTGCCTCACGGTCGTGGACTATCACGGGAAGATCCAAGGATTTCGCAAGAAGAATTTGCTGTTCGAAAACTTCCTTTTGACGTTCTTTGTTGTCTTGACGCCAATAATAATCAAGACCGATTTCGCCGATCGCAACGCATTTTGGGGCTTTTGCAAGGTTTGTTAAAGTGTTTATGAATCCGTCGGGTACGCTGTCCGCTTCTTCGGGATGAACACCGCAGGCGGCATACACAAAACCGTATTCGTTTGCCAACTCAACAGACAACACGGAACTTCCTATGTCGGAACCGCAGTTGATAACAGCGCAAACGCCCGATTCCGTTAAGGAATCGAGCATATTTTTGCGATCGTCATCAAACGCTTTGTCGGTATAGTGAGCGTGGGAATCAAAAATATCGGTATACATAATTAACTCAACTGTGTGCCTGCGGGAAGCCCGTCGACAAAAACAACTTTGACATCGTCTTCGGTGATTTCGCCGGCAAGAATCATACCGTGGCTTTCAACACCGCACAATGTTCTGGGGGCGAGGTTCGCAACAACTATAACGCTTTTGCCGATGAGGTCTTCGGGACTGTACCATTTTGCGATACCGGATGCCACCGTGCGAGGTTCTTTTGTGCCGTCGTCGAGAGTGAGTTCAAGAAGTTTTTTCGCACGTTTTATGGGCTTGCAGTCAACAACTTTGCAAACACGAAGTTCGACTTTGGCAAAATCGTCGTAAACGATTTCGGCAAGACCTTCGATTTTGTTGTCGGCTTCCTCCTTTTCTTCGGGTTCGGGCATTGAAGATGCGATTTCTTCAAGGACTTTTTCGGCATCAAGGCGTGAGAACAAAGGCGTTGCCGTGCCTGTGCTGTCGCCTGATTTGATTGCACCGAATGATGCGAGAGAGTCGAGTGTGTTGACATTTGTGCCGATCTGTTCAAGAATTTTTCCGCTTGTTTCGGGCATAAACGGTTCAAGAAGAACAGCAATAAAACGAATTGACTCAAGAAGGTTATAAAGCACCGTGCCGAGTCTCGACTTTTTGTCTTCATCTTTGGCGAGTGCCCACGGCATTGTTTCGTCGATATATTTGTTGCAACGCTTTGCAAGGTCGAAAACAACCGAAAGAGCATCGCTGACTTTGTATGTGTCGAGAAGATCGGTGACTTTAGCGAGAGCACCGAGTGCGGTCGCTTTGAGGTCGCTGTCGATATCTTCGGCAAAATCGGGAGACTGAATAACACCGCCGAAATATTTGCTGTTCATGGCAACTGTGCGGTTGACGAGGTTTCCGAGTGTGTTTGCAAGGTCGGAATTGTAACGCTCGATGATTGTTTCATAAGTTATTGTGCCGTCTTGTGCGTGGGGCATTTCGGAAAGCAAATAGTAACGAACGGCATCAATTCCGAAACGGTTGCAAAGATCGTCGGCGTAGATAACGTTGCCTCGTGATTTACTCATTTTGTCGTTGCCCGAAAGGAGCCACGGATGACCGAAAACCTGCTTCGGGAGAGGCTCGCCGAGTGCCATAAGCATAGTGGGCCAATAAATTGTGTGGAAACGCATAATATCTTTGCCGATAATGTGAACGTCTGCGGGCCAATATTTTTTATACATCTCAGAGGGGTTTTCGGGATCGTAACCCAAACTTGTGATGTAGTTGAGGAGAGCATCGCCCCAAACGTAAATAACGTGTTTTTCGTCATCGGGGAAGGGTATGCCCCATTTGAAAGTTGAACGTGTGATGCAAAGATCCTGAATGCCGGGTTTGATGAAGTTGTTTACCATCTCTTTTTTACGGCTTTCGGGATAAATAAAGTCGGGGTTGTTTTCGATATATTCTTCAAGTTGTTTTTGGTATTTGCTCATTTTGAAGAAGTACGCTTCTTCTTTCTCACGGCGAACTTCTCGTCCGCAGTCGGGACATTTGCCGTCGACAAGTTGTGAGTCGGTAAAGAAACTTTCGCAGGGGACACAGTACCAACCTTCGTATTCGCTCTTGTAAACATCGCCCTGAGCAACAAGTTTTCTGAAAGCGGCTTGAACCGCTTTTTCGTGTTCTTTGTCGGTGGTGCGAATAAATTTATCGTAAGTTGTGTTAAGGCAGTCGCAGATGCCTTTGATTTCGCCTGCAACCTTGTCAACATATTCTTTAGGCGAAACGCCTGCCGCCGCGGCATATTCTTCTATTTTTTGACCGTGCTCATCGGTGCCTGTTTGAAAGAAAACGTCATAGCCCTGCATTCGTTTAAACCTTGCCAATGCGTCGGCAAGAACTATTTCGTATGAATTGCCGATATGCGGTTTTCGTGATGTGTAGGCAATAGCGGTTGTAATGTAATAAGGCTTTTTGCTCATTTTCTTCTCTCCTGTCATATTTTTTATATCTTCTTATTATAGTATTATTCACTCGTCAAGTCAAGTTTAACCTTGCCGATGCCGTGTGCCGAAACGGTTACGGAAATATCGCCTTTTTCACCGTTTGTTCTTATCCAAAAGGCTCTGTCACCGCCGATAAGCGGAAATTCCGACGGGCCTATTATCGATGCCGGCCCTTTTACGGAAACTTTAACGGCGCTGTCCGCAAAAGGCACACGGTTGCCGTTTTGGTCACGTGCGATGATCTGTATTCTTGTTGCGTCGTAGGTGTCGCCCTCACGCAGAACGTAAGAATCGGCTTTAACATCAAGGTGAAGGTCGGTAACGGCTGTTTTTACAACGGTTGCGACGCATTCACCGTCAATGTAACCTTCAAAAGAATATGTTATCTGTTCGTTACCCCAACCGCCCACATATTTCGTGACGATGTCCACCATTCTGCCGAAAGGAATTTTGCCGACAACCATTGCGGCGCCCGCTTTTAAGAATTTTGACGGCGGAAGTTTCCATTGTTTCGTTTGTGCGGCAACAAGGGTGTCCGTAAGAAGTGCGGCCGCCTTTGGGTCAAGCCCGTCGTCAACGGTGAGAGCATCGCCTATAAAATCGGCGGCGATAATCGGGGGATGCGGTAAATTTTTGAATTTTGAACTGTCGGGATAAACCGTGCTTGTGTATTTTCCGTTTTTGTAAAGTTTAACATAATCACAGTTCGTGAATATCCAAACATCACCGATAACTCCGCCGGGATGTTCGCCGATATCCATAGATGAAGCAATTTCAAGAAAAGGTGTTTTGTCCTGCTGTGAACGGTAAAGAGCGGCGCCGAGTTTGGGCACACGGAACATATCCGTAACGCCGTGGTAACAAATTTTGTCACCGCTTCCGAAGTCCTTGTGGGTGTTATAATCCGCCATACACCAACCGATGGCACCGCTTGTACGCTTGTTGCCGTATGCCGAGTTGAGAACAGCGGCGTGGCGGAGTGCGTGTTCTGTTCTGACGCCCTCTTTGTCAAAACTTTTTGTCGGGAACATATGACCGTTGTGTTCCGTAACAAGATAAGGCGATTTAAACGATTTTGTGACAAGTGCGGGCGGTAAAAGGTTAATCGCACCGCCGGAATGAATAAAATCGTTCATTGTGTAAACATCTTCAAGAAGATGGCTGAAAGGCATATTTCGAACACCGCCCGTTTGACGTGTGTTGTCAAGTTCACGTGCCAAACGGTTCGTTTCGGTGTAAAATTCATCACAGTCGAAGCCCTCGTTAACACGAACGCCCCAAAGAACAACACAGGGGTGGTTCCTGTCACGAAGAATCATTCTTCTTACGTTGTCGAGGCATATTTCACGCCACTCACCGTCACCCAAATGTTGCCATGACGGCATTTCGGTGAACACAAGAAGACCGATTTCGTCGCAACGGTCAAGGAAGTGAATGCTGTCGGGATAATGCGATGTTCTGACGAGATTTACGCCCAATTCATATTTGAGAAGGTCGGCATCTGCCTTTTGAACGTTTTCGGGCATTGCGTAGCCGACATAAGGGTAACTTTGGTGGCGATTAAGCCCGCGTATTTTGATTTTTTTGCCGTTAAGATAAAATCCGTTGCCCATAAAACGGCATTCTCTGAATCCGAAGCGGACTGAAATTTCATCACAGTCGTTGTATTTGATGCGTAAAGTATAAAGTTTGGGGCTTTCGGTATCCCACAATTCAACATCCGATACCGCCCACTTTGCGTTTATAACTTTGCCCTTGAAATCGGTGCGCTTTTCACCGATTTTTTTGTCACCGTCGAAAAGGGTAAGGGCAAGTTCGCCACTCGTACTTTCCGAAAGAGTGATGTCGACATCTAAAACTTTTTTCGGTTGCAAAACATTAAGAGTTCGCACAAATGCGTTGTCGATGTATATTTCGGATACTTCTTCGATCCAAACTTCACGGTAAATACCGCCGTATACGAGGTAGTCGACAACATTGCCGAAAGGCGGAATTTCTTTCCGTTCGGTCGAGTCGAGTTCGACAACAAGAACATTGCCTTTTGATTTGACATCATTTGTGATGTCAAAATCGAAACGGTTGTAAGCGCCTTTGTATTCGCCGATGAAGTTACCGTTGAGATAAACTTTCGAATAAACGGAAGCACCCTCGAAATGAAGAATATAGCGTTTGCCTTTGGATTTTTTCAGGTCAAAAGTTTTGCGGTAGCAACTGACGAACTGATATGATTTTTCGTCGAAATAATTCAAAGGCAACTCTTTGTTTGTGTGAGGAATATCAACGGTTTCAAATTTACCGTCGTTATAATTCGGCTCGGTCATTTCTTCCGAAAATGTCGGAGAATATTTCCAACCGAAGTTAAGAGCGTATGTGTTTCGCATTTGACCACCCTTTTCAAAAGCACGTGTATGTTGACGTGCCCACGTAATATATCATTATTCTATACTATTATAATAAGTATGTCAACAAACTGTCTTTTTGGTTTTCGATTTTACCTTCCGTCACGGCATCAAGAAGCGTGTCAAGGGCTTTGCCTATCTCGTTACCGTGAAAGCCGATTTTCGAAAGGTCGTTTCCTGTGACCGCAAGGTCTTTGAGAGTGCAACACTCGTTGTTTTTTTCGATTTCTTCAAGCCAAGTATAAGTTTTTGCAACGCCGACGGATATATCGCGGTATTTTTCGCTTAAAGCACCGCGGTCGCTTGTTTTGATTACCAAAAGCGTTTTTATATCGTCGGTCGTTTTCGTTTTTAAACAGCGCTTTAATTCGAGTTTTGTTTTCGGCGGTTCAAAATCGTGGTTGCCGACAAGAAAAGATACTCTGTTCACCGTTTTCTTATCGAATTTCAGCCGTGTGAGGATGTTTTTTGCCATTTCACCGCCGACAACCGCATGGTTTTTGAATGTACTGTCGCCGTTGTCGTTTAATTCGTGCGTCGGGACTTTCCCCAAATCGTGCAAAAGCATTGTAAGACGCAAAACTTTATCGGGGGGAACGGTGTCAACCGTGTGACATATGTGCTCCCAAACATCGTAGGCGTGTTTTTCGCCGTACTGTTTAAAATTGACCGTCGGGGCAATCTCCGGAATGAATACCGAAAAAACATCGGGATATTCCATAAGCACTTTGTAAGCGTTTTTTCCGCAAACGAGTTTTGTAAGTTCCGCCGAAATACGCTCCGCTGAAATGTTTTTCAACAAATCTTTGTTTTTGTGAATCGAGTCGGCGGTGTTTTTTTCAATATCAAACCCCAAAACCGACGAAAACCTTAAAGCGCGCATAATTCTTAAACCGTCTTCGTTAAAACGCCTGTCGGGGTCGCCGACCGTTTTTATTATACTATTATATATATCATTCTGTCCGCCGTACAAGTCGACTATTCCCGTGCGCCCGTTATACGCCAAGGCATTCACCGAAAAATCACGCCTTGCCAAGTCATAACTCAAGTCGGAGGTAAACTCAACGCTTTCGGGATGTCGGTTGTCGCCGTATTCACCGTCGATTCGGTATGTTGTTATTTCGTAAGGCTTGCCGTTTATTATAACAGTCAAAGTGCCGTGCTTTAAACCGGTGTCAACGGTTTTGAAATCTTTAAAAATTTCCTTTGTGTCGCACGGCTTTGCCGATGTTGTAATATCCCAATCACCGGGGGGAACTCCCATCACGCTGTCACGAACCGCACCGCCTACACAAAAAGCCTCAAAACCGGCGTTTTCGAGTCTGTCGATTATCAGAGAAACATCGTCGGGTATGTTGATTATAAGTGCGACATCGGTTTTCATTTTAGATTAAACACCACACATTCAAGTTGATTATTTATATTATGTTACAATTGTAGCAAACTGTCAACAAAAATTACAAAATGATATAACTGAAAGGGTAAAAACGGCGTCAAATGTTACAGTTTGTAATTTCTGCAATATTAACAAAAGAAATCGCAAATCCGTTGGGGCAAATCAGGAAAAAACCGCAAAATATGGGGTTAGTGCAATTTTTTTGTTCAAAACGTTTGTGAAAAGTTACTAAAATTGCTTTTTGAATTTATTTGACTTTTAAAAATTGCGGAGTATAATACCCCTTGCCATAGGATAACAGCGGTATTTTTGCCGACAGTATTGTACCGAACCCAGGCAATTCGGTACGCTATTGTTGACAAAACTGCCTACAACGGCAACTTATCGAAACCCCTGTTTAAAGGAGCGGGGAATCAATTTCGGAAGTTGCTTGTCTAAGGAGAAAATTATACCATGACAGTCAGAAAAATAGGTGAAACGGCAGTGAGTTCACCGCTTAAAAGAGCAATTCTTTTAGTTGTAGCGGTTTTGTTTTCTGTTTCGGTCACAGCCTTCGCCGTGCCGCCCGTAATGTACGATGTTACAATTTACGACGGCGAAACGGTTGTTAAAATTACAACCGCCGAAACCGATGCCGAAAAAGTTCTCGCAAATGCGGGGATTACGGTTAACGAGGCATACGGTGATAAAGTAAGTTACGCAAATTTTACCGGTGAAGACGGCAGTGCCGTTTTCATCAAACGCGGTGTCAAAGTCAACATCAAAAGTTTCGACGGCACCTCGCACACCGTTTACACATCCGGTACGGTAAGCGACGCAATCGAAGTTGCGGGAATCAAACTTCCCAAAGGTACTGCATTGAACTATGCGTCTGATGACATTCTCGAAGACGGAATGACAATTGAAATTTACGATATTTTCAATATTACGCTTACGTCTGACGGAAAAACGGTTAAAAAATCTGTTTCGGGCAAAAACGTAGCCGATGTTGTTTCCGCTGCGGGAATTATCCTCGAAGGCGAAGATTTTACAGTGCCTTCGCTTGAAACAGCCCTTAAAGACGGTATGAAAATTGCCGTTTACAGGGTCAAGGTTCAACAAAGAACCGAAAACGAAGTTATTGAATATGAAACAGAATATTCATATAACGACTCTCTTTACAGGGAGGACAAAAAAGTTCTCAAAAACGGCGAAAACGGTTCAAAAGCAATCGTTTACGAAGATCGCTATGTTAACGGCAAACTTGCATCTACAACGCTTATGAGCGAAAATGTCGTTTCCGAACCGGTTAACAAAATCGTCGAAGTCGGCACAAAAGTCAGAGCGAGCGCAAAGCCCTCGTCAATTCCGGTGGGCAAACCGATAAGCGAACTTGCCGTTCCGTCGTATCTTTCAATCGGTTCCGACGGGCTTCCCTCGACCTATTCGTCGGTTATAAAGGCAAAGGCTACGGCGTACTGTATTCCCGGTGGCACAACATCCACGGGCAAACGTGCGCAGACCGGCTACATTGCGGTTGACCCCGCCGAAATTCCCTACGGCACGGAAATGTATATTGTTTCGGCAGACGGAAAATACGTCTACGGTTACTGCATCGCAGCCGATACAGGCAGTTATATATACAGCGTTGACTGGACTGTTGACTTGTATATGAACTCCGAAGCACAGTGCGTAAACTGGGGCAGACGTGATGTAATTATTTATGTTCTTTGAGAACATACAAAAGAAGACGCAAAACACAAAGGGGTTTTACGGGTGACAATTCACCTGTAGAACCCCTTATACTATGCCACTTTATGCGGTCTGCACTTTTTTACAGCCCCATAACAAACGCAGTCGCTCTTTTACCGCTCCTTTGATTTTCTTCTTACGCAAGCCGTAATACATCTGACCTCCGCCGCACCGTTTATCAAAAGTGTTTTCGCACATTCGTCTAACGTCGCACCCGTCGTTTTGACATCGTCGCAAAGAAGAATACGCTTGTCGGTTATATCGGTTTCGCAACCGTCTTTTATGCCGACGGCACCCAACAAGTTACCGCTTCGCATCGCCTCGTTCAAAGAGTGTTGCGGGGCGGTTTCAAAATTTTTTTCGAGGAGTTCAATCAGCGGTACGCCGATGTTTTCCGAAAGATGTTCCGCAAGAAGTTGCGCTTGATTGTAACCGCGCTTTTTGATTTCGTTTTTGTGTGCGGGCACGAACGTGCAAACATCGAATTGCAACTCGCCGTAGCGTTCGAAAAATGTTTTCGCCATATCGTTTGCAAGCGTGACGGCAACATTTCGGCTGTTATGAAATTTCAGCAAAAATATCGCTTTTTTCGCGGCACCGTCATAATAATACGGGGCACAAACGCTTGTGTAATATTTTGATTTGCCTTTGCACGTGCAAGAGTGCGTTTCGCAACCGCATTTAGGACAAATTTCGCCGTCGACCGTGAAAATTTGAATTTCGCAGTTTTCACACACCTCACGGCGTATATCTGTAACGGCTTCACAAAAACGGCAACGCTTCGTGAAAAGTGCGGAGATAAAATATTTCTTGATTTTAGAAAAGTTCATTGCCCGTCAACCTTTAAAAAATGCGAAAGAGCGGAATACCGCTTTGACTTTCGGTCGTTAAGTGTCATATCTTCAACGGTCTGTGCGCTTCCCACGGTAACAAGCAGGTCACGGGCACGTGTTACGGCGGTGTAAAGAAGATTTCTGTAAGCGAGATTCGGAATGACGTTTATTATCGGAATAATGACCGCTTTAAACTCACTGCCCTGACTTTTATGCACCGTAATGGCATAGGCGAGTTCGAGTTCGTTCAAATATTCGGCAGGGATGACCGTTTGCCTACCGTCGAAATTGACCGTTACGAGCGAAGTTTTTGTGTCGATATCGGTTATTATGCCGATGTCACCGTTAAAAATGCCCATGCCTTTTTCCGAACCGCTTTTCCATTCGATGTTATAGTTGTTTTTAACTTGCATAACCTTGTCGCCCATGCGGAAAATTTTGCCGGCGACCGTTATTTCGCTTTTGCCTTTTTCCTGCGGATTGAGTGCGTTTTGCAAAAGTTTGTTGAGATTTTGCGTTCCGGTTTCGCCCTTTTTAGAGGGGCAAATAACCTGAATATCGGAAAAAGGATCCCACTTATACGCTTTCGGCAACCGTTCACAGCAAAGTTGAACAACCGTTTGCGAGGTCATTGTCGGTGAGGGTCTTTCTATATGGAAAAAATCCTTTCCGTCGTTTTTTAAATCGGGGATTTCGCCCGTGACGATTTTGTGAGCGTTTGTTATTATTTTGCTTTCAAGCGCCTGCCTGAAAACTTGCGAAAGACACACAACGGGAAGCATCTCGGAAAGCATTAAATCGTGCAGGACATTGCCCGCACCGACAGGGGGGAGTTGGTCGCTGTCGCCGACAAGGATGAGACGGCACCCCAAAGGCAAGGCATCCAAAAGACTTGCGAAAAGGTGAATGTCTATCATCGAAAGTTCGTCGAGAATAAGGGCATTGCAATCCAAAGGTGTTGAGGCGTTGCGACGGAACACGGGTCTGTCGTCTTCGTCCCATTCAACTTCAAGCAGACGGTGTATGGTTTTGGCTTCCATTCCCGTAACTTCGCTCATACGTTTTGCGGCTCTGCCCGTGGGTGCGGCAAGAGCGATATCGAGATTTTGTTTTTCAAATATGCCGATAATCCCTTTAATGGCGGTGGTTTTACCTGTACCGGGACCGCCCGTTAAAACAAGCAATCCTTTTTTTGCCGCCGTAGCGATGGCAAGACGCTGTTGCGTTTCGTATTTGATGCCGTTTTGCTGTTCTATGTAATCGATCCAATCGGCAAGTTGCGGTGCTCCCGGTGGCGGAAAATTCGCAATTATGCCGATTCTTTCGGCAATTTTCTTTTCGGCGAGATAGGCGTTCGGCAAAAAAAGGAATTCTTTTTTGTCTATATCGCAAACTTTGAGTTGTGCGGTCGAAACGAGGCTGTCTATCGCAACATCAACATCGTCTTGCGAGATTTCCAACAAATCCGCAGCGGGTTTTAAAAGTTTTTCACGGGGGATGCAGGTGTGACCGCGGTTTGCACAGTTGTAGCGCATAATGTGAAGAATACCCTCGCTTATTCTGAAGTCGGGACGTGGCTTATTTTCGAGTTTGCTTTCTATACTTTCGGCACGTTCAAAACTTATACCGACATTCAACGAGCAGAGAATGTAAGGGTTTTCTTTGATTTTATCAACGGCGCCGATACCGAGTTTTTTAAAAATTCTTATACATTCCGACGGCGAAAAGTCGTATTTTTCAAGCCCCAACATAACGGTACGCATGGCGTACTGCCTTTTGAAATCTTCGCCGATGTTTTTTGCCTGTTCTTCGGATATGCCTTTTATCGAAGAAAGGCGTTCGGGTTCGTTTTCCAATATATCCAAAGTGTCGGAACCGAATTTTTCGACAATCGACATGGCTTTTTTCGGCCCTACGCCACGAATAACGCCTGAAGCCAAATATTTGTAAATCTGGTCGGTCGTTTCGGGCATACAGCGTGAAAACTCCGTCACTTTAAATTGCCTGCCGAATGACGGGTGAGTGGTGTATGAGCCTTTAAGGGTGAGTGTTTCACCCGCACAAACGCCGGGCATAACACCGACAGCGGTTAAATATTCGCTGTCGACACAAATGTCGAGAACGGTAAAGCCGTTTGAGTCGTTTTGAAAAGTTACCTCCTCAACGGTGCCGGTTATCTGTACTTCCTCGTAAATCATAAACATTCTCCGAAAATATATGAATTGGGCTATAAAAAAGCACTTTTTTACATCTCCTATTGTAACACACTATAAAAATAATTGCGATATTTTTGTTACATATTTTTTTGTATTAAAAATTGAAAAGAAAATGTTTGTATGATAATATGTAGTTGTTATAATGTTCTACGGAGGAACCTATATGAAATACATTCTCGATAAAACAAACCATTGCACTTTTAAGGTCTTGGAGTCGGGCAGGCTCGCCCCTCGTGCGTATGCGATTCCGCACAGCAAAAAAGAGTCCGCTGAAAAGGCGGATTATAAAACGGAACGGTACAACAGCGACACCGTGACGGTGCTTTCGGGTGAATGGGATTTTAAATATTACAAAAAAAAATCAAAACTACCCGCAACTCTTGACACCGCAAGAGTGAAATTCGACACGGTGAATGTTCCCTCAACATGGCAAAGAACGGGTTACGAAGAACCCGTTTACCTCAACTGCCCTTACGGTTTCGACCCGAAAGCGTTGGGAGTACCGCAAGAGGAAGGCGTGAAGCCCCCCGAACTTCCCGAAGATTTCTCTTGCGGAGTTTATCGCAAATTCATAAATCTTGACGGCAAAAACAAAAACTATATTCTCACATTCCTCGGTGTCGCACCTTGCGTTGATTTATATATCAACGGCATTTTTGCGGGGTACGGCGAAGGCTCTCACAATTCTTATGAATTCGACATTACCGAATTTGTTAAACAGGGCGAAAACGAAATAGTTGCGGTTGTTTATAAGTGGTGCACCGGCACATATCTTGAAGCACAGGATATGTTCAGGGAAAACGGTATTTTCCGTGATGTTCTTCTTTACGCTTATGAAAAAACATATATAAACGACTTTGAGGCAATCGCACGAAAAAAAGGCAAAAAATATGACCTCGAAATCAAAACTCAGGTCAAAGGTTCGATTAAAGGTGCATCTGTGAAGGCGGTGCTTTGCCGTGACGGTGAAGTTTTGGCACAGGGCGAGTGTTCTGCAGCGGCAAACGGCGAAATAGTTTTGAAAAAACTCAATGTGCTTGAATGGAGTGCGGAAATTCCCGAACTTTACGAACTGTATCTTACGCTGTATAAAGACGGCAACGAAGTTATGACGGTGCGTCAGTATGTAGGCTTTAAGCATATTGAAATCAAAGATGCGGTTTTCCTTTTCAACGGCAAAAAAGTTAAACTTAAAGGTGTCAACCATCACGACACACATCAAACAAAAGGCTACGCCGAAGATTTTGCCGACCTCGAAAAAGATGTTAAACTGATGAAAGAGTTTAACGTGAATTGTGTGCGTACTTCGCACTATCCACCTGACCCGTTTTTCCTTGAACTTTGCGACCACTACGGTCTTTATGTTGTCGACGAAGCGGATATAGAAACTCACGGTCTCGGAAGTTTGGGTTGTGATGACAACGAAATCAGCCACGACCTTAAATGGGCGCCGAGATATATCGACAGGGTAAAAAGAATGTACTACCGTGACCGCACTCATCCTTCCGTTATTATGTGGTCGTTGGGTAACGAGGCGTGGGGTTACAAGTGCCAGGATAAATGTTACAAAATGCTTAAAGAAACGGGCACCGAAATTCCCGTTCATTACGAGGGCGTCAGCAGAACGAAACGCTATCATTACGACGTTTATTCCGAAATGTACACCCATCAGGACGATCTTGTGAAAATCCGTGAAAGGAAACGTGGCAAACAGTATAACGAAGTGCCGTTTTACCTTTGTGAATATTGCCATGCCATGGGTGTCGGCCCCGGTGCGCTTGAAGAATATATGAAAATATTCTATTCCGACGACATATTTATGGGCGGATGCATTTGGGAGTGGGCAGACCATTCCGTTTTGCACGACGGCGACGGCAAATATAAATACCGCTATACTTACGGCGGTGACCACGGCGAAAAACTTCACGACGAATGCTTCTGTGTTGACGGGCTTTTCTACCCCGACAGAACTCCGCATACGGGTGCGTATAATATGAAAGTTGCATACAGACCCATAAGAGCGGTTAAACTTTCGGGAAACAAACTCACGCTTTTGAATACTAACAGATTCCTTTCCTCCGACGGCATAACGGTCGATTGGGTCTGCCGTGAAAACGGAGTGACCGTTGCAAAAGGCTCGTTTGAAACCGCCATCGCTCCCGAAAAAGAGTGTTCTTACAAACTCGCTCTCCCGAAAGTGGATTATGACACAAACACATATCTTGATTTGGTTTACCGCAAAGGCGATTTTGAAACGGCAACCGAACAGTTGACACTTTGCGAAGCACAGTTCGTTCAGCCGTCGCTTGTGACGGGCGAGGTCACAATGACTTCCGACGGCGACAACATCACGGTTCGCACCGCCAACGGCGAAATTATATTTTCCGAAGAAAGCGGTGAAATGACCTCTTACAAAGTAAACGGCGTTTCGGTTCTTAAAGAAACACCCGTATCGCACAAGGGCTTTTTGCTTAATTTCGCAAGAGCGTATGTGGATAACGACAGACCGTTTATGCAAAAATGGGATTCGCATAACCTGTCAAACCCCGATATCGTGTTGGAGGATTTCAGCGCCGAAGTTAAGTCGGGCGTTGCATCGGTCAGCGAATACTTTACGGTTTACGGAAAAGAAGATGCTCTTTTCAATGCAAGCGTTCTTTACATTATCGGTGCAAACGGCGTAGTTGATATTGAAGTTGCCGTTGCACCCGCCGAAGACAGCAAAGAACAAGTTTTCGATATACCGAGGCTTGGGCTCACCTTTGAGGCAGATGAGAAATTCTCGGAAATCGAATATTTCGGCAGAGGCGAAAAAGAAAATTATTGCGATTTCAATATACACGCACCGGTAGGTCTTTACAGTGCGAAAGTCGAAGACGAACACGAACCGTATATTCGCCCGCAGGATAACTCGAACCATTCCGACGTTTCGTATCTTAAACTCAAAAGTTGCGACGGCGAAGAAATACTTATTTATTCCGACAAAAAGTTTAATTTCAATGTTCATAATTATACACAGAACACTCTGTTTAAGGCAAATCACAGGGAAGATGTGTATAACGAGCATACAACGTTTGTAACGTTAGACGGTTACACAAGAGGTACCGGTACCGGAAGTTGCGGGCCCGTAACACTCCCCGAATACGCCATTGACGCATCGAAGGAACTTACATTCAATTTTGTTATCGTTCCGTCGAAAACCGAATAATACGACATAGAAAACGAGGCTGTAAAAACGCAAGTTTTTACAGCCTCGTTTAGTGTTATATCTGTTTTTATCTCACCGTACCGCTTTTTATCGCAGCATCTTTAACCGCTTCGGCGATTTCCATCGCAACCGCTCTGTCAAGTGCGGAGGGAATAATGTTTTCCTCGTTGAGTTCGTTTTTCGGGATGTGGTCGGCAAGAGCGTAAGCGGCGGCAAGTTTCATTTCTTCCGTAATCGACGTTGCACCGCAGTCAAGAGCACCTCGGAAAATTCCGGGGAAAACAAGTACGTTGTTTATTTGATTCGGGAAATCCGAACGACCCGTTCCGACTATTTTCGCACCGGCACGTTTCGCCTCGTCGGGCATTATTTCCGGCACGGGGTTTGCCATTGCAAAAACAACAGCGTCGCTGTTCATTGTTTTCACCGCTTCTTCGGAAAGCGCACCGGCAACCGACACACCGATAAAAACATCGGCGCCTTTAATTGCAACATCAAGCCCACCGCTGAGGTTTTCGGGGTTGGTGATTGCGGAAAGGTGCTTTCGGTCTTCGTCGTGGAAATCGCTGTTTTTGCCGACGATACCGTGACGGTCAACAAGAACCATATTTTCCGCACCGGCACATATAAGCATTTTGGAAATTGCGGTGCCCGCGGCACCGACACCGTTTACAACGATTTTTGCGGTGCGGATACTTTTGTTGACTACACGCAACGCATTGAGAACGGCGGCAAGAACAACAACAGCCGTTCCGTGTTGGTCATCGTGAAAAATCGGAATATCACAGCATTCGTTGAGTTTTTTCTCAATTTCAAAGCATCTCGGTGCGGAAATATCCTCTAAATTTATACCGCCGAAACTTCCCGAAAGAAGATAAACCGTTCTAACTATTTCATCGACATCTTTTGACTTTACGCAAAGAGGGAAAGCGTCGATATCGGCGAATTTTTTGAAAAGCGCACATTTGCCCTCCATAACGGGCATACCCGCTTCGGGGCCGATATCACCGAGACCCAAAACGGCGGTACCGTCGGTCACGACCGCAACAAGGTTGTTGCGACGTGTCAGTTCAAACGATTTGTTGACATCGTCTTTTATGACAAGGCAAGCCTCCGCAACGCCGGGCGTATAGGCGAGTGACATATCCTCCCGACTTTCAATGGGGCAACGTGCGACAACTTCGATTTTGCCGTTCCATTCATAATGTTTTTGTAAAGATGTTTTTTTAATATCCGAATTATTCATTGTTCGCCTGCATTTTAAGGTAAGCGTTTATGAAACCGTCTAAATCGCCGTCCATAACCGCATTGATGTTTCCGTTTTCAAAGTTAGTTCTGTGGTCTTTTGCGAGGGTGTAGGGCATAAAGACATATGAACGTATCTGACTGCCCCAAGCGATTTCTTTTTGAACACCTTTTATATCGCTGATTTTGTCAAGATGCTCACGTTCTTTGATTTCAATGAGTTTCGATTTCAGCATACGCATCGCAACTTCACGGTTTTGGTGCTGGCTTCTTTCAACCTGACACGAGCAAACAATACCTGTCGGGATATGAGTAAGACGAACCGCAGACGAAGTTTTGTTAACTTTCTGACCGCCTGCACCCGATGAACGGTAAACATCCATTTTAATGTCTTCGGGGGCGATTTCGATTTCTATGCTGTCATCGATTTCGGGCATAACCTCAAGCGAGGCAAAAGACGTGTGACGTCTGCCCGATGCATCGAACGGCGAAACACGAACGAGCCTGTGAATACCGCTTTCGCTTTTCATATATCCGTAGGCGTTTTCGCCCTCGATCAAAATAACGGCGGATTTAAGACCGGCTTCGTCGCCGTCGAGATAGTCGATTGTCGAAACTTTAAAGCCATGGCGTTCACCCCAGCGGTTATACATTCTGAAAAGCATTTGAGCCCAATCCTGCGCCTCTGTTCCGCCGGCACCTGCGTGGAATGTGAGAATGGCGTTGTTCTTGTCGTATTCACCCGTAAGAAGTGTCGAAAGCGTCATGGCATCGAGCGAGCCGATAAAAGAATCGACACTTTCACGGCACTCACCGAAAAGACTTTCGTCTTCTTCTTCGTTTGCGAGTTCAATAAGAGTCAGCGTATCGTCAAAAGATGCGGTAAGGTCATCGTACGCTTTGATTTTGGTTTTGAGAGACGCCATACGCTGGGTGAGTTTTTGAGAACGCTGAATGTCATCCCAAAATCCGTCTTTGGCACTTTCGGTTTCAAGTTCGCAAACTTCGTCTTTCATTTTTTGAAGCCCAAGTGCTTCGGCAAGGTCTTTGAGTTTGTCTTCGTAAGAAGCAAGTTCAAGTCGTAATTCTTCAAATTGAAGCATAATATATTTCCTTTCAGTTAAATCGAACACGGTTCGTTTGTTTGCATATTATCACAAGTGAATATTATACCCCAATATTTCCTCTGTGTAAAGAACAACTTTTTTCTTTTTAGATGTATTTTAATATTTAAAATATAATTATTTTCGGATTTTATGAAAAACAATAAAACACTTGCAATATTTGTTGTTTCGTGATATTATAATTTCCGTGTAAAGAGGCATTGACGGAGACAGTAGTTTTTTCGCCGAAAAAAGCGATTCGGGGATGGTGTAAGCCCGAAATGAAGCGGAATTGTCGAAAATCACTCCCGAGCCGAGGGCTGAAATAACAGTAAGTCTTTCCGGGTGCCCTCCGTTATCGGGGCGGCGTATGGCGGTACGCTTGTATTATGGGTGGTTAACAAAGCAAGTCTTTGTCCTGTATACAGGGCAGGGATTTTTTTATTGCAATCAATTTTCGGAGGTAAAGATAATGTACGATCCTATTTCCCCCAACGTCAATTTTGTCGAGCAGGAAAAGAAAATCGAAAAATTTTGGCGTGATGAAAAAATATTCGAAAAAAGCATCGAGGAACGCAAAAACGGAACTCCTTATGTTTTCTATGACGGCCCGCCGACTGCGAACGGCAAACCTCATATCGGTCACGTTTTAACACGTGTTATTAAAGATATGATTCCCCGTTACCGCACAATGAAAGGCTGTATGGTTCCACGAAAAGCAGGCTGGGACACACACGGTCTTCCCGTTGAACTTGAAGTTGAAAAACTTCTCGGACTTGACGGAAAAGAGCAAATCGAGGAATACGGTCTTGAACCGTTTATCGACCATTGCAAAGAAAGTGTTTGGAAATATAAAGGAATGTGGGAGGATTTCTCTTTCACCGTCGGTTTTTGGGCGGATATGGAAAACCCCTATGTAACATACCATAACGATTTCATTGAATCCGAATGGTGGGCGTTAAAGAAGATTTATGAAAAAAATCTTCTTTACAAAGGCTTTAAAATCGTGCCTTACTGCCCCCGTTGCGGAACACCGCTTTCTTCTCACGAGGTGGCTCAAGGCTACAAACTCGTTAAAGAGCGTTCGGCTGTTGTCCGTTTCAAAGTTACGGGCGAGGATGCATATTTCCTTGCGTGGACAACAACACCGTGGACACTCCCCTCGAACGTTGCACTCTGCGTAAACCCCGACGATGTTTACTGCAAAGTCAAAGCGAACGACGGCAGAACATACTATATGGCTGAGGCACTTCTTGATAAAGTGCTCGGCAAACTCGCAACCGAAGATGCGCCCGCATACGAAGTGCTTGAAAAATTCAAAGGTACCGACCTTGAATATAAAGAATACGAACCTCTTTTCGATTATGTTAAGCCCATTTGCGAAAAGCAGAATAAAAAAGGCTTCTTCATCACCGCCGATTCTTATGTCACAATGACAGACGGTACGGGTATTGTTCATATTGCGCCCGCATTCGGTGAGGATGACGCAAAAGTCGGCAGAAAATATGACCTTCCGTTTGTTCAACTTGTTGACGGAAAAGGCGAAATGACGGAACCCACACCGTATGCCGGCACTTTTGTAAAAGATGCCGATAAATTCGTTCTTATCGACCTTGATAAAGCGGGTCTTCTTTTCGATGCACCGAAATTCGAACATGAATATCCCCATTGTTGGAGATGCAGCACACCTCTTATTTACTACGCACGTGAGTCGTGGTTTATCAAGATGAACGACGTTAAAGACGATCTCATCAAAAACAACAACACAATAAACTGGATTCCCGAAAGCATCGGTAAAGGCCGTTTCGGTGATTGGCTTCAAAACGTTCAGGATTGGGGCATTTCCCGTAACCGTTACTGGGGCACTCCGCTTAATATATGGGAATGCGAATGCGGTCACCGTCATTCCGTCGGCTCCATTGAAGAACTCAAATCCATGAGTGACAATTGCCCCGACGAAATCGAACTTCACCGCCCCTATATTGACAAGGTCACAATTAAGTGTCCCGAATGCGGAAAGCAGATGCAAAGAGTCCCCGAAGTTATCGACTGTTGGTTCGATTCGGGTGCAATGCCTTTTGCACAGCACCACTATCCTTTTGAAAACAAAGAACTTTTCGAATCGCAATTCCCCGCCGATTTCATTTCCGAGGCGGTCGACCAAACACGTGGATGGTTCTATTCACTTCTTGCGATTTCAACGCTTATATTCAATAAAGCACCGTACAAAAACGTCATCGTTCTCGGCCATGTTCAAGACGAAAACGGTCAAAAAATGAGCAAATCCAAGGGCAATGCTGTCGATCCGTTCGACGCTCTCAACACTTACGGTGCCGATGCCATCCGTTGGTATTTCTACACCAACTCCGCACCGTGGCTTCCCAACCGTTTCCACGGTAAAGCGGTTGTCGAGGGTCAGCGTAAATTTATGGGTACTTTGTGGAACACGTATGCGTTCTATGTTCTTTATGCTAACATCGACAGTTTCGACCCGACAAAATATAATCTTGACGACTGCAAACTTACCGTTATGGATAAGTGGCTTCTTTCAAAACTCAATTCAATGGTAAAAGCCGTCGACACAAACCTCGCTTCATACAAAATTCCCGAAGCGGCAAAAGCACTTCAGGAATTTACCGATGAAATGAGCAACTGGTATGTTCGCCGTGGCAGAGAGCGTTATTGGGTTCAAGGCGAAACAGACGACAAAACAGCGGCATATATGACGCTTTACACCGCACTTGTAACAACCGTTAAGGCGGCTGCACCCATGATTCCGTTTATGGCTGAGTCGATTTACAGAAACCTTGTGTGCAATGTTGACAAAACCGCTCCCGAAAGCGTTCATCTTTGCATGTTCCCCGAAGTTGACGAAAACAGAATCGACACGGAACTTGAAAAGAATATGGACGAAGTCGTTGATATCGTTGTTTTGGGCAGAGCGGCAAGGAACGGCTCCAACATGAAAAACCGTCAGCCGTTAAGCACAATGTATGTTCAGTGCGACAAAAAAGTCGAAGGCTACTTTACCGACATAATCCGTGACGAACTTAACATCAAAAATGTCGATTTCGTTGAAGATGCTTCAAGTTTTGTTTCTTATGTTTTCAAACCTCAACTTCGCACATTGGGCCCGAAATACGGCAAACAGTTGGGCGAAATAAGAGAAGCATTGTCGAAACTCGATTCTTCCGCAAAATCAACTCTTGATGCCGACGGAAAACTCGTTCTTAATCTTGCAAGCGGTGATGTCGAACTTACCGCCGAAGATATTCTTCTTGAAACAAAGCAAAAAGAGGGCGTTTTCACCGTTTCCGACAAAGGCGTTACCGTTTCGCTTGATACAGAACTTACACCCGAACTTATCGAGGAAGGTTTTGTTAAAGAACTTATCAGCAAAATACAAACAATGAGAAAAGATTCAGATTTCAACGTTACCGACAGAATCAATGTTACGTTAACCGGTAACGACAACATCTTCGAAATCGCAAAGAAAAACGAATCTGCGATTTCAACAGTCGTTCTTTCCGATTCAATTGTTTGCGGTGATGAGGGCGAAAACGCCAAAAAGTGGGATATAAACGGTGAAGGGGTAATCATCACCGTTACCAAAATTTAATGTCGGGGATGTTAAAAAAGCAGACCGCATAAAACAGTATAATGCGAAGGGGTTTTTACAGGGAATGTACCTGTAAGAACCCCTTAACTGATTTAAAAAATCAACAAATAAAAAAATAAATGTTTTATGCTACGAACGAATCTCAGTCACATTATGTATAAAATTCCCTGTTGAAAGATAAACTATAAAAAGTAAATCTTTTAACAGGGAGTTTTTTTATGTGTGGAATTATAGGGAAAAGCGGTGTCGGAAATGTTGTTCCCGAACTCATTAACGGGCTCAAAAACCTTGAGTACAGAGGTTACGATTCTTCGGGAATTGCCGTAATCGACGGCAAAAGACTAAGGCGTTTCAGGGCATCGGGAAGAATAGCCGAATTGGAAAAAGAACTGAGCGTGTTCGACCCCGAAGGGCAAGTCGGCATAGGTCACACAAGGTGGGCAACTCACGGAAGCCCCACAAAGGAAAACGCCCATCCGCACATCAGCCCAAACGGAAAATGGGCACTTGTGCATAACGGCATAATCGAAAACGCCGACGAAATAAAAAACGGAATTTTAAAAGGTGATGAATTTTCGTCGCAAACGGACACGGAAGTTGCGGTGCATCTTTTGGAAAAATATTACAAAGGCGATCCCGTCAAGGCGATTGTTTGTGCCTGCGGTCATATAAAAGGTTCGTATGCTTTCGGTATACTGTGCGAGGATTTTCCCGATACCGTGTTTGCAACGGCAAGTGCAAGTCCGCTGGTGGCGGTGAAAGGCGAAAAAGGATGTTACATCGCTTCGGATCTGTGTGCGGTAAAAGACAAAACGGATGTTGTTTATAAATTGACCGACGGCGAAATTTGTTCGGTTAAATTGCATGAAATATATTTCTTCGGTTCCGACGGCAAACCGATTGAAAAAACCGCCGAAAAACTTCGCATAGAGAGTCAAGACCTCGACAAAGGTGACTACGAGCATTTTATGATAAAAGAAATTATGCAACAGCCTCAAGCGGTCAAAAAGACGGTCGAGTCGCTCATTTCAAACGGAAAAACCGTTTTGCCGGATGTTTGTGTAACGAACGGCTTTTTCAAAAACGAATTGAAAGAAATTGTCGTTGTCGCTTGCGGATCGGCATATCACACGGGGCTTGCCGTGAAAAATATGTTCGAACAGTTGTGCAAATTGCCGTGCAATGTTCAAATTGCCTCCGAATTCAGATATTCCGAACCGCTTATCGGCAAAAATACTTTGGCTGTTTTTATAAGCCAAAGCGGAGAAACCGCCGACACTTTAGCGGCACTGCGTCTTGCCAAAAAAAGCGGAGCGAAAACCGTTTCCGTTGTTAATGTTAAAGGCAGTGCCATCGCAAGCGAAAGCGATAGCGTTATTTACACCGAAGCGGGCAGGGAAATAGCGGTTGCAACAACAAAAGCGTACAGCGCTCAACTTACGGCTCTGTATGTGTTGGGAATTTATATCGCAAAACAAAGATGTACAATTACTTCGCAAAAAGAAAAAGCGTATGTTGAGGAACTTTTGAAACTGCCCGAAAAAATCAGCGAAACTTTGGAAGCCGTAAACGAAGACGTAAAACAACTCGCAAAAGAAATATACAAAAGCCACGATGTGTTTTATATAGGCAGATTGTCCGATTTCGCAACGGCGTCGGAAGGCTCTTTGAAGATGAAAGAAATCAGTTATATAAATTCACAGGTCTATGCCGCCGGCGAGTTGAAACACGGCACCGTTTCGCTGATAAACGAGGGCACTCCCGTTGTTGCCGTTCTCGGAACGGACAGCATCTTTTTTAAAACTTTAAACAATATGGCGGAGGTTTCCGCAAGAGGCGGAAAAGTCATAGCGGTAACCGACGGCTCTTTGAAAAACAGCGTCACGGATGCCGACAAGGTCATATCCGTAAGCACAACGCTAACCGAATTTCGCGGGTCTTTACTTGTGCTTCCGCTTCAACTTTTAAGTTACTACACGGCAAAGTTGCGAGGTTGCGATATCGATAAGCCGAAAAACCTTGCAAAGAGCGTGACCGTAGAGTAGGGGAATCTGAAATTATTATGAAAATGTGTTTTCGTGTGGCTGTTTCGAGTCGGTTGTTTTTAATGTCGGGGTCGCTTTTTTGAATATCATCATTATTGTCGGAATAAGAACGAATTGCAAAATAAGTCCGGGGAATGCGTTAACGAAACCTTTTGTTACGAAAAGAGCAAAAGAAAAACCGTCTTCGCCGAGTCCGAGCATAACAATTTGCGCCGTTGCCCAAACCAATCTGCCGCAAATAACCGTAACCGCAAGGCTGAAATAGAGCGACAGTATATTGTGACGGCGAGATTTTCCGAAAATAAGCCCCGAAAGAATGCCGTATGTGAGAAGTTCAAACGCCATACCTACGGCATTCGGGAAAAATACGGGCATCCCGAAAATCAAAGAGCGTACCGGTGGCAAAAAGAAACCGACAACACCGCCGTACCGCCAACCGCAAATAAGACCGCACAAAAGAACGGGTATGTGCATCGGTAACAGCATATTTCCTATTTTGGGGATTTGACCCGTCAAAAAGGGCAAAACAAGACCCAAACAAAAAAACATCGAAGAAAGAACAAGTTTTTTAACATTTTCATTTTTCATTGCAGCCACCTCGTTGTGTTTAAACTTAATATATAATATCAAAAAGCAGAGTGCGTTTCAATACTTTGCGAAAACAGTTTCGTCAGTAGCGACAAACAAAAACACGGGCGTTTGTAATGCTCCGGGTGAATAAGGAAGTATTTTAGAAAATGCGGTGTAACCTCAAAAC
>CAYPAB010000004.1:0-60841 GCA_964408605.1 uncultured Eubacteriales bacterium | reverse complement strand
AAGGTGACGAGAGTTCAACACAATACGCCTAAAATTCAATCTTTCGGCGTATCAATACGTTTTTCCTCTTGATATACGCCGGTATATCTGCGGTGAAGAAGCTCCTTTCTACACCCAAAATTTTAGGTGCAAGCAGTTTTTCAAAACAAAAACCGCCCGCAAACACGCAAGCGCATTTTCGAACGGTGTTTTATTTTAAGAGTGCCTTATTTGTGTTCGCCGACGGTGACCGCCATAACCGAAATCAAATGAAATCCCGTTTCGGTTTCTTTAAGGGTGATATCGGCATATTTATCGGGCTGTGCCGCTTGAAGCGTTCCGTCGGGAGTCACCTCAATGTTGCTTGTTCCGACATAACCGACACGCAAAACGACCAATCCGCCTGTTTTTTCAACAGACTCAATGCGAACCGCAAACGGTGGCTGAACACCGGTAAGCGGAACATAATAGACCGCATTTGCCGAGTCATAAACAAACTCATAACCGTAGCCGACAACATTCGCATGGACTATGGGATTTTCGGCACCGAACATACCGTAATAGCAAGTTTCGACATCGCCTGCGGGTACTGCAAGCCCTTTGTCGGAAACGGTGTATGTTCCCGTTTTAACATTATCCGACAAAAGTGTGCAGACGGCTATGTTGCGTAAATCGTCTTTATCCGCTTTTGTTATATCCGAAAACGAATCGGGATCGACACCGACGACCCAAGAGAGAAAGTCGGCGTATTTTGTGTAATCGTCGGTTTTGTCGTTATTTTTTTGAACATACGAAACAACCGTGCCGACAATACTCACGATGCCCGTTACGGCAAGTGCCAACACAACAATGCCGATTATGAACGGCCCCGCTTTTTTCTTTTTTTTCCGAACAGTAATTACTTCATCCATAATTTTACCTGCTGTATTTTTTCTTTGCACGTTCGGTACGTCTTTCAAGAGCCTCCCTACGTGCTTTTTCTTTTTGACGTTTTTTCTTTTCCGCTTCTTTTTGGCGAAGCAGAAGGTTAATTCTGAACACGACAATCGTTCCGCCGATAACCTGTATTATATCGCAACCTGTTGCCTCGGCAATTCGATTTGCTGTTTCTTTCGGCGTTTCGGGAGCGGTTTCGAGGTGGACTTTGATTTTAAAAAGTTCCCTTGTGTTAAAAGTGTCCTCCAACTGCGCTACAACAGCATCCGTCACACCGTCTTTGCCGATTTGAAAAATCGGGTCGAGTCCGTTTGCTTCCGCACGCAATTTTGCACGTTCTTTACTTGTCATATAAATTCTCCGTTAATTGTTTTCGGTTTTTATTCACGGCTCCACGATGTGCCTTCACGTGTATCGAGAAGTTTAACACCTTGTGAGGCGAGTTCATCGCGGATTCTGTCCGCTTCGGCAAAATTCTTCGATTTTTTCGCCGCTGTTCTCAAGGCAATTTGTTCTTCAACGTATTTTGCGAAATCGCCGTCATCCGAAGGTTCGGTGTTGCCGTTTGAAAATTTCTTTGCACCCTCAACAAGATTGAGCGAAAGCACTCTGTCGAAATCGTTGAGAAGCAAAACTTTTGTTTTGTCGT
Organism: uncultured Eubacteriales bacterium; assembly: GCA_964408605.1. Classification (GTDB taxonomy): domain Bacteria; phylum Bacillota; class Clostridia; order Oscillospirales; family Acutalibacteraceae; genus DTU089. The sequence goes on along the minus strand of CAYPAB010000004.1, from coordinate 59,277 downwards.
TTGTTTTTTCTTTAAGCACGTCGTAAACAGCTGTGACCGCAAGAGACGTGTTTATATCGTTATCAAGCGCCGCCTTGAACGATGCCGTAAGTTTTTCAACCGCAACGGTATCGATTTCATCGTCTTCCGACGGGTTGAGTGCGGCGATTTTTTTAAGCAGTTTTTCATAGGCGATTGCCGCACCGTCGAGGTTTTCATAAGAGAAAACAAGTTGTTTTCTGTAATGCGACTGAAGGCAGAAGAAACGGTAAGCAAGCGGATCGTAACCTTTTTCCCGAAGCAAGGAAACGGTAAGAAACTCACCTTTTGACTTACTCATTTTTCCGGTATTTGTGTTAAGGTGCAAAACATGGAACCAATAGTTGCACCATTTGTGACCGACAAAAGCCTCGCTTTGGGCTATTTCGTTTGTATGATGCGGAAATGCATTGTCAATTCCGCCGCAATGAATGTCAAGATATTCGCCTAAATGTTTCATACTGATTGCGGAACATTCGATATGCCAACCGGGATAGCCGACGCCCCAAGGAGAATCCCATTTAAGAGCCTGTTCCTCAAATTTTGATTTTGTAAACCACAGCACGAAATCGTTTTTGTTGCGTTTGTTTGTGTCTTCTTCAACACCTTCACGAACGCCGACCATAAGTTCGTCGCTGTCGTGTTTGTTGAAAACATAATACTCGCTGAGTTTTGATGTGTCGAAATAAACGTTTCCGCCCGCTTCGTAGGCGTAGCCTTTTTCGATAAGACCTTGCACCATAGTGATAAATTCATCAATACAGTTTGTTGCGGGTTCAACAACATCGGGCATTTTTATGTTGAGTTTCGCACAGTCCTCAAAGAACGCATCCGTATAGAATTTTGCTATATCCATAACGGTTTTATTCTCTCGTTTTGCGCCTTTTAACATTTTATCTTCGCCCGTGTCGGCATCGCTTGAAAGATGGCCCACATCGGTAATATTCATAACACGTTTAACGTCATATCCGCTGTATCTGAGATATTTTTCAAGAACATCTTCCATAATATAGGTACGCAGGTTTCCTATATGGGCAAAATGATATACCGTAGGCCCGCAGGTGTACATGGCGACCTTGCCGGGCACGTTTTCTTTAAAATCTTCTTTTGTACGGGAAAGTGAATTGTAAAGTTTCATAAATCCTCCGTTATTATTTGGAAAAGTCGATGAGTTTGAGCGACTGTTTTACATAAATGACACCGGAAACGACACAAAGAACCGCCGTTATCCAAAGAAGTGCATTCGAAACGGTCGAAAGAGGGAATTCCTCACCCAAAACACCGCAGTCGTTAAGTTCCGCCAACAGCATTATCACAAGTGAAAAAACCATTTGCGAGACTGTTTTCATTTTTCCGTATATATTGGCGGGAATCACCACACCCTGTGCCGTTGCGACCAATCGGAACGAGGTAATTGTAAACTCCCTTAATAATACTATCATAATTATCCAGATATTGCAAAGTCCGAATTGCATAAAAGCTAAAAGTGCGGCTGTTGTGAGAATTTTGTCGGCAACGGGATCCGCAAGTTGACCGAAAACGGTGACAATGTTGTTTTTTCGGGCAATTTTACCGTCAAGAAAATCGGTAAAAGAGCCGAGTGCGAAAACAATCAGTCCCCAAAGAAAATGATGTTTGATACCGCTGAGAAAAAGCCCCAAAAAAATCGGAGTCAAAATAATTCTGACAACAGTCAAACGGTTGGGCAGGTTCATTGTTTTCATATCGCTTCACCTATAATGGAATAATCGTCTTTGTCGAAGATCTTCACGGGAACAATGTCACCGTCGTCGATTCTGTAACCGGAAGTCAAAATAACGCTGTTGTCTATTTCGGGAGCGTCCATATACGTTCTGCCGTAATAACTGTCGGTGTAGGGGTCATAGCCCTCAACAAGAACGTCAAACGTTTTGCCGATGCATTCGTCAAGTTTTTCTTCCGAAATGCCGTATTGCTGATTCATTATGACTTCGGCACGTTCGGTGGCTGTTTCGGGATCGATTTGGTCTTCGAAATCGTATGCGGGAGTGCCCTCCTCACGTGAATAAGCGAAGCAACCGACTCTGTCGAGTTTAGCCTCGTTTACAAATTCCGAAAGCGTTGTGAACGCTTCGTCGGTTTCGCCGGGGAAACCGGTAATAAACGTCGACCTTATGACGGCATCGGGAATTTTCGTTCTTATTTTTTCGATTAAAGCAAGAAGGCTTTCTTTGTCGCCTTTTCTGTTCATGGCTTTAAGAATGCCGGCATCGGCGTGTTGCATCGGGATGTCGATATAATGACAGACTTTTTCGTTTGTCGCAACAGCATCGAGCAATTCGTCGGTGATTTTGTCGGGATAGCAGTACAACAGCCTTATCCACTTGAGTTTTTCGATTTTATTAAGTTCCGAAAGAAGTTCCGGCAATTTAAGTTCGCCGTAAAGATCCTCGCCGTATTTTGTGGTATCCTGTGCGACGAGAATAATTTCTTTCACACCCTTTTCGCAAAGCATTTCGGCTTCTTCGAGAATATCGTTCATCTCACGGCTTCTGAAACCGCCTCTGATGTAGGGAATGGCACAGTATGAACAACGGTTGTCGCAACCTTCTGCGATTTTAAGGTATGCGGTATATTCGGGAGTTGTGAGTATTCTTCCGCCGTTGAGGGGTAAATTTTCCTTTTCGGGGAAAGATTCATACTGTTCCTCACCATCGAAAAGCGCATTGCAAACTTCAACGATATCACCGTTTGCGCCGATACCGATAACGCCGTCGACTTCGGGAATTTCGGTGAAAACTTCCTCACCGTAACGCTGTGCAAGGCAACCCGTTACAATAATTTTTTTAAGCACGCCGTCAGCCTTGAAATCAGCCATTTCAAGAATAGCGTCAATCGATTCTTTCTTGGCATCTTCGATAAATCCGCATGTGTTTACAATAACAACATCCGCCTTATCCGCATCTTGAACGAGGACATATCCCGCATCGACGAGTTTTTTAAGCATTATTTCGGCATCCACCTGGTTTTTGGGGCAACCGAGACTTATCATTCCGACTTTATGTGACATAATTCCACCTCAATCATCAGGCGTTTCCGCACCGAATTCCGCAAAAGCGTCTTTTATATCTCGGTAGGAATAGCCCATTCTTATAAAACGGTTGACTAATCTTTTTCTGTCTTTTTCGTTTTCAAGGTATTTTTCATATTTTGACCTTAACATATCTATAATACGCTGAATCGGCTCGTTGTCAAGAGTTTTCAACGTATTATCGGCTGTTTCGGGGTCAATTCCTTTGTTTTTGAGTTCAAACGATATACGTCTGATATCGTATTTTTTGACTTTGAAAAGGTATTCGGCATAATCTTTGCAAAATTCTTCGTCGTTCAAATAGCCCATATCGAGCAACTTGTCAACCGCCCTGCGTGAAGACTCCTCGCCGAATTTCATCTTTAATTTATTATAAAGTTCTTTCTCGGAATATGCTCGCAAAGAAAGATATTTCAAACCTTTTTCATACGCAGAGCGAAAGCCTGCCTCCTCTTTCAAGGAAGCAAGCTCGTCTTCTGTAATTTCACTGCCTTGCGAATACCCCGCACGGTACCAAAAGTCATCGTACAGGGTAAAAGAATATTCGCCGTCAATGTAAATATGAACCTTATTTCCGTTGCCGGGTTTTGAAGTGATTTTCATTATTATTCGTCGTCAACGGCGATGTCGATTTTCGCCCTTGCTTTTTCTTTTGTTACGGGTTTTGCGGAAGCCTGTGCGGGAACGGAATCTTTTCGTGAAATGGGATTTCTTGCGGAAATAACATTTTTGATGTTTTCACGCACTTTTGCCTCAAGTTCGTCGCAAAATTCCGGATTCTCACGGATATATTCTTTGACGTTGTCACGGCCCTGACCCAAACGTTCCTCGCCGTAGTAGAACCACGCACCGCTTTTTCTGACGATTTCCGTTTTGACGGCAAGGTCGAGAATTTCACCGTATTTGGAAATACCCTGACCGTACATTATATCAAACTCCGCCTCTTTAAACGGAGGCGCAACTTTATTTTTAACTATTTTCGCACGTGTGCGTGAACCGATAAACTCGTTACCGGCACCTTTCAACTGTTCAACACGCCTTACGTCGATTCGTATTGTCGAATAGAATTTGAGCGCACGACCGCCCGTTGTGACTTCGGGGTTGCCGTAAATAACACCGACTTTTTCACGAAGTTGGTTAATAAAAATAACGGTCGTGTTGGATTTTGCAATGGCACCCGTAAGTTTTCTTAATGCCTGCGACATAAGTCTTGCGTGAAGACCGACGTGCGAGTCACCCATTTCGCCCTCGATTTCGGCTTTCGGAACAAGAGCCGCAACAGAGTCGACAACGATAACATCAAGCGCACCGGAACGTGCGAGGTATTCGGTAATTTCCAACGCCTGCTCGCCGTTATCGGGCTGGGAAACAAGAAGCGAGTCGATATCAACGCCCAAAGCGGAAGCGTACACAGGGTCAAGAGCGTGTTCGGCATCGATAAAAGCCGCTTCCCCACCCATTTTTTGAGCCTGTGCGACAACATGCAATGCGAGTGTCGTTTTACCTGAACTTTCGGGCCCGTATATTTCAACGATTCTGCCCCTTGGAAGACCGCCAATACCCGTTGCCGCGTCAAGAGCGATCGAACCGGTCGGTATGGCTTCGATATTCATACCCGTGTTTTCACCGAGACGCATAACGGCGCCTTTGCCGAAATTCTTTTCAATCTGGGAAAGAGCCGTTTCCAGCGCTTTTGCCTTTTCTGATTTTTCTGCCATTGTGAAACCCCTTTCAAAGTGTACAAATGTTCGGTTACAATCGCTATTATATATTATTGATTTGCAAAAATCAAGCAATTTTTAAAAAAATATAGAAAATACTTGCCGTGAATATGTAAAATATCATAAAAACGGGTATTTTATTAAAAAAATGCTTGCATTTATGCTCAAAAGGTGATATCATACGTTCGTTATGATTAGAGAAGGAGGTGCAGCTCAATGGCAAAATGTGAATTTTGTAACAAAGAAGTTTCTTTCGGAATCAAGGTTTCCCACTCACACAGACGTTCCAACAGAACATGGAAACCCAATGTTAAGAGAGTTAAAGCAATCGTTAACGGCTCTCCCCGCAGAGTATATGCTTGCACACGCTGCTTGCGCTCCGGTAAGGTTACCCGTGCCATCTGAGAAAACTCAATTTTGTTAAAGCAAAACGGCTCCGAAGTTCGCTTCGGGGCTTTGCTTTTTTCAAAAATCAAATCCCACAAATTAAACCTCGAAAATTGTATAAACATTCCTATTGAAATCATCACGCCGTCGCAGTATAATATATAGTAGTATATTATGTTTGCACAAGGAAGTGATTGTTTGAAGGTATCCCGTTCCGTATGTCTTATTCTTTCGCTGACGGTCGTTTTGCTTTCCGTATTTTCACCGCAAGGTGCTTTTTCCGAAAAAAACACGGTTTCCGCCGTTTCGAAAAGAAGTGAAAGTGTCCCCGTCACTGCCGACGAAAAAGATTTTTCGTATCTTACCGTACCGCAGGGAAACTCGAAATGGGTAATTGTTACCGAATACACGGGTACGCAAAGCAAAATAATCATACCCGACAAACTCGGCGGTTATCCCGTTCAAGCGCTTTCCTCCGACGTATTTAAAAACTGCAAAAACCTTACATACATCAAAGTCCCCGCCGGCGTTACATCTCTTTCGGGGCAAACTTTTGCAGAGTGTCGCAGCCTTACGCATATTGATGTTGATCCCGCCAACGTTTATTTTGTGTCCGAAAACGGCATTCTTTACAACAGCGACAAAACATCGCTTATCGCATTCCCGAACGGAATCGGCGGTGAATTTACCGTTCCCGACGGAGTCACGACAATATCCGCTTACGCTTTTGCGGGTGCGTACAAACTCACAAAAGTCAATATGTACAACTCTGTTTCGGCAATTTTGCAAAGTGCCTTTCAAGGCTGTTTTTCGCTGGCGGAAATACGGCTGAGCGACAATCTCGCCGTTTTAGCTCAAAACGCCTTGGCGAACTGTCTTGATTTGCGTGAACTTCACTTGCCCGCATCTTTGTCGATAATCGGTCAAAATGCCCTTTTGGGCGACATAGATTCCGACAACAACAAATATTACTATTTTACCGACGGCATCTACTGTGTGCCCGATTCCGTTGCGTATAATTACGTTTATAAACTCGGCATACGGGCGCCGTATTTAAAAACGGAGGAACGCACGTTCACCGACGTCAAAACGGGCATTACAATAATCGACACCGAAGGCGTCTTACCACTCGACAAAACCGTTTATTTTGATATCACTCCGGTTGAACCGAGCGAGGTTGAGTCGTTGATCCCGATAAGGCACAGTTCTCTTGATGTTTACGATATATCGCTCACTTACGAAGGAGCCGAATACACCCCCACCGAAAAACTCGTTATCACGTTCGGTGATTTGCCCGACGGAGCCACTGTCGGTTCCGCAAAAGTTTACCGAATATCCGGTTCACGGGTTTTTGAACTCATCCGTTCTCCGCACACACCTTTTGTTGCGGCTCAAACGAAAAACACGGGCAGATTTGCGGTTATCACAAACAACGATTTTTCAAAAAAAGGCGACGTTGACGGTGACGGTATAATTACTTCTTACGATGCGAGATTCGCCCTTTGCCTTGCGGCGAACCTTGTTCCCGAAGTTACCGAGACACAAGTTAAAACAGCCGACGTTGACGGCAAAAACGGTGTTTCCACCGAAGATGCTCGCAATATTCTTCGCTATGCGGCGGGAATCATTGATTCTTTTGATTAAATCTTTTGATTAAAAACATATTCGGAGTGATTAAATTGACGGATATTTCAAACAAATACAAAGCGAAAATCAACAATATGTTTTTCAAGGGTGATGCTGTTTTCGGCATTACACGAACAGACGGCAAATACGGTATGGAAATCGACCTTGATGGTGCCGATTATGACATTCCCGTTGAAATCACCGAAGTTATCGAAGACGGCGATATGTTCATAGCGACCGCAACGACGTCGCTTTTGCCGGGCAGAACGGTTGATATAACTCTTTCGTTTGAAAACGGCAAATGCAACGGATTTTTAAAAATCCCGTTTATAGGCAAAGTGAAAATCAAAGATGCCGTAAAAGTTATATAACGTTATGTTAGATATGACTAAAGGGTTCTTGCGGGAATATACACCTGCAAGAACCCCTTAAATATTATTTATGTTATTTATGATTTATGTTCTGTGCCGAGAACAAGCCTTCACGCCCCGTTACATCACGGGCTTTTCGTTATAATAAACGACTTTTCCGCTTTCGACGGAATGAGTGAGCCATGTGTTACCGCCGATGATACAGTTGTCGCCGATTTTCGTGTCACCGCCGAGAATCGTCGCATTTGCGTAAATAACAACATTGTCGCCGATATCGGGATGACGTTTGATATCTTTGACGGGATTGCCGTTTTCGTCGACCTTGAAACTTTTCGCACCGAGCGTAACACCCTGATAAATTTTAACTCTGTTACCGATGGTGGTCGTTTCGCCGATAACGATACCGGTGCCGTGATCTATGCAGAAATACTCGCCTATCGTTGCGCCGGCGTGAATATCTATACCTGTTTTTTCGTGTGCGAACTCCGTCATAATTCGGGGAATGAGCGGTACTCTCAATTTATAAAGCACATTCGCTATGCGGTAAATTGAAATCGCATAAAATCCGGGATAACAAATAAGCACTTCCTGATGGCATTTTGCGGCGGGGTCGCCCTCATAAATCGCCTCGATATCTTTAATCAGGAGTTTTTTAACCGACGGCAAACTTTCAATAAACGCATTGCAAAGTTCTTCGGGAGTTTTATCCATAACGGTGCGGTTAAACTCACACGCACCCTTTATTTGCTCAGCCAATCTGTTATAGATATTAAGCAAAAGTTCGGTTTGCGAAAGAACATTTTCACTGCCCTCACTGTGCTTGAAATAGTGCGGAAAAAGTAACGACTGCAAGTCTTTGATCACCTTAACGACTTCTTTTCTATCGGGGACAAGACATCTGTCGGAAGTTTCGTTCAAAAAGCATTCCGAATTTATATTTTCAAGATCCTTTACCGTTCCGGTAATCAATCCCATTGATTCAATAAATTTATCCATACCTTTTGCACCTTTCGTATAGAATTTTCTACAGTTTTTTTACATCTCCTTAAATTCTAACATAATTATTTTATCTTTACAAGGTATAAAATCAACTGTCTTGCTAACAATTTTCGCTTTTTCGTTTTTTGCGTTCTATTGAAGAAAAAACCGTTTTGTGCTACAATGATATCGACCGAAGGAGGTTTTCGCCATGCGATTCGAACATACCGTAAGTGTTTGGGAAAAACTGCAAAACACAAACGAACCGATAATTATGTACGGTACCGGCAACGGTGCCGACAAAGTTATGGATAAACTCGGTGAATACGGTATTTCGCTTTCGGGGGTGACCGCAAGCAACGGATTTGTTCGAAACAGAACTTTCCGTGGATTCAATGTTTATCCGCTTTCGTATTTTGAAGAAAAATATGAAAGTTTTACCGTTATCGTCACATTCGGAACAGCCGTTCCCGAAGTTATGGAAAATATAATTTCCGTTTCCGAAAAACACCGTCTGCTTGTTCCGTGCGTTCCCGTTACGGGTACGGAAGTTTTCGACAGAAAATTTTTCTCGGAAAATCAAAGTAAAATCGAGTCCGCTTTTTCGCTCATGGCAGATGAACTTTCCGAAAAAGTTTACAAGGGATATATCGATTTTCTTTACGGCGGGGAACTTTCGGCGTTAACCGAAATCACAACGCCCGAAAACGAGGCATTTGAAAATATACTCAAACTTTCTCAAAAAGAAACGTATGTTGACATCGGTGCTTACCGTGGCGACACGGTTGACACGTTTTTAAAATACTGCGATAACAGATATGAAAAAATCATTTGTGCCGAACCCGATGTTAAAACTTTCGAAAAACTTAAAGCGCATTGCGAAAATTTGCAAAACACGGTTTTATGCAATGTTGCGGTGACCGACACCGACGGTGAAGTCGGTTTCAACGATGCTCACGGCAGGCAGTCGGCAATAGGCGGAAGCAAAAACGTAGCCTCCGTCACGTTAAACACGTTGTGCGAAAACGCCCGCCCCACCTATATAAAAATAGATTCCGAAGGTTGCGAAAACGAAATACTTTCAAAAGGCGACGGCATTTTGAAAAAGTATTCGCCGAAACTTAACGTAGCCGTATACCACAAAAGCGCAGATATTTTTTCGGTACCGTTGCTTATAAACAGCATAAATCCCGACTATAAAATATATTTACGTCACCACCCGTACATTCCGGCGTGGGACACATTACTTTACTGCAAAATTTAATTTTTTTCGACATTTTAAAAAAATCATTGACATTTCACACAAATATATATATATTTAAAGTTGCAAATTAAAAAATTTCGTGTCAGCCGTCACGGGTTCACGCTTTGTTGATGCCACGGACAAATAAAATTCACCAATTTGAAGAATCTCGTTTTTATGTTCTTTGGGTAGGTGGTTTTTTCTTTTAAAAAAATCGGAGTTTACATAACTCTCCGGTGCTAATCCTTAATTTGCAGAGAGGGGTTGCATAATTGTCCAACAACATTATTGAACTTAAAAACATCTCCGTCGCATTTGACGGTCAGCAAATTATAGATAACATGAATCTTTATATCCGCGACAAGGAATTTATAACCTTTTTGGGGCCCTCCGGTTGCGGAAAGACAACTACGCTCCGAATGATTGCGGGATTTCAGGAACCTGATTCCGGCGACATCATTTTCGACGGTAAAATAATCAATGGTGTTCCGCCTCACAAAAGGCAGTTGAACACCATTTTTCAGCGTTATGCTCTGTTCCCGCATCTTAACGTTTATGAAAACATCGCTTTCGGATTACGTCTTAAAAAGACACCCGAAAAAGAAATAAGAGCCGCCGTTTCCGAAATGCTCGAACTCATAAACCTCAAAGGTTTCGAACGCAGAGATATATCTTCTTTGTCGGGCGGTCAGCAACAGCGTGTTGCGATAGCACGTGCGCTTATTGTTAAACCTCGAATACTTCTTCTCGACGAACCTTTGGGTGCTCTTGACCTTAAACTGCGTAAAGATATGCAGGTTGAACTTAAAAACATTCAACAGCGTTTGGGCATCACTTTCATTTATGTTACCCACGATCAGGAAGAAGCGCTTTCGATGTCAGACACAATAGTCGTTATGGATTCCGGTGTTATTCAGCAAATAGGCACTCCCACCGATATCTACAACGAACCGAAAAACGCTTTCGTTGCCGATTTCATCGGTGAAAGTAACATTATCGAAGGTGTTATGCGTGCCGATTTTTGGGTTGAAATGGCAGGTCACAAATTCAAATGTCTTGACAAAGGTTTCGGGGTCGACGAGGAAGTCGACGTTGTTGTGCGCCCCGAAGATGTCGACGTTGTTCCCGTTGACTCGGCTATGATTTCGGGTGTTGTTACCTCGATAACATTCAAAGGCGTTTATTATGAAATCATTGTTGAAATCAAAGGTTTTAAATGGATGATTCAATCCACTCAATTTCAGGAGGTCGGCTCGACAATCGGCATAAACGTCGTGCCCGATGCCATCCATATTATGAAAAAATCTCAGTACTCCGGTCTTTACGGCGACTACAGTTCTTTCAGTGAGGAATTTGATGAACTTTCCGATGCCGACCTTTACGAAGAAGACGGCGAATGATTTTTGCGCAACAAGAAAGGAGTGCTGAACGTGAATAAAAAATCTTCTCTTATGTCCCGTTTGGCAGGTGCTCCGTACATTGTTTGGGCGGCAATATTCATTATCGTTCCTCTTTGTATGGTTGCATACTACGCCTTTACCGATACGGCGGGGGCATTCACATTAAACAATATTTCGGATTTGGGGAAATATGCCGACACATTTATTCTTTCCATTTGGCTCGGTCTTTTGGCAACGGTTATCTGCCTTTTGATTGCCTATCCGCTTGCATATATTATGGCTGCCAAAGGCCCCGAAAAACAAAGCACGATGACTATGGTCATTATGCTCCCCATGTGGATGAACTTTCTTTTGAGAACATATTCGTGGATGACGATTTTGGAGGATACGGGTCTTTTGACAAGTGCCCTCAACTTCGTTCTTAACCACATAAACCTCGCCTTTGACACGGCTTTGTCGCCCGTGCATTTAATTAACACACGGGGCGCAGTTGTTGTCGGTATGGTTTACAACTTTCTGCCGTATATGATTTTGCCCGTATACACCGTTATGCTGAAAACCGACCATTCTCTTGTTGAAGCGGCTCAAGACCTCGGCGGAAACAAACTCGCTGTGTTCAAAAACGTGACTGTTCCTTTAAGTGTTCCGGGCATCGTTTCGGGTTTTACCATGGTGTTTGTGCCTTCGGTAAGCACGTTTTATATTTCGCAAAAACTCGGTGGCACGGGAACTATTCTTATCGGTGATATTATAGAAACGCAGTTTCAAACCGCAAACAACTTCAATTTAGGTGCATCGCTTTCGTTTGTGCTGATGATACTTATTTTTATATGTCTTGCCGTTATGAACAAGTTTTCGGATGACGACGGAGGTGTTATTATATGAACAAAAAGACCTCTCTCGGTTCAAAACTTTATACCGCCCTCGTTTTCGTCTTTCTTTATGCGCCGATTGCGGTGCTTGTTGTTTTCAGTTTCAACTCCGGCAAAAGCACGTCTGTTTTTGAGGGATTTTCACTTTATTGGTACAAGGAACTTTTCAACGATTCCGCCACCCTTACGGCATTTAAAAACTCAATGATAGTTGCGGTCGTTTCGTCGATTATTTCAACCGTTATGGGCACAGCCGCCGCAACCGCCATTTTCGGCTACAAAAACAAATTCATAAAAAGCGGAATTATGACGGTAACAAATATTCCGATGATGAATCCCGAAATCGTTACCGGCATTTCGATGATGTTGCTTTTTGTTTTCATCGGTTCACTTTTCGGAAAAACAGGCACACTCGGTTTTTCAACGCTGATTATCGCTCACGCCACTTTTGAACTCCCCTATGTAATTCTCAACGTTTTGCCGAAACTCCGTCAAACCGACCCCCACCTAGCTGAAGCGGCACAGGACTTGGGCTGTACGCCTTTGCAGGCTTATTTCAAGGTTATTTTGCCCGCAATTGTTCCCGGCATTATTTCGGGTCTTATGATGGCGTTCACTTTATCGGTTGACGATTTTATTATCAGTTATTTTGTCAGTGGCACAAATTCACAAACTTTGCCGATTCGGATATTCTCGATGACAAAACGCCGTGTCACACCCGATATGTATGCGCTTTCCACTTTGATTTTCCTTGCGATTCTCGTTTTGCTTATCGCCTCGAACTTAATAAGCGCAAAGGGTGACAAAAAACTTTCAAAAAAGCAAAAAGGCGGTGCTGTAAAATGATGAAACGCCTTTCAAGTATTATTCTTTCTTTTGTGATTCTCGTTTTCTGCTTTTCGCCTGTAATTGCGGTGGCGGGCGAAAAAGATTACTCGCACCTTAAAGGCACAACTCTCAATGTCTACAACTGGGGCGAATATATCTCCGACGGTCAAGACGGCTCTCTTGATGTTAACAAGGCTTTTGAGCAAAAATACGGCATAAAAGTCAACTACACAAACTACGAGAGCAACGAAAATATGTATAACAAACTCAAAAGCGGCGGTGCCAATTACGATGTTGTTATACCGTCGGATTATATGATAGCGAAACTCGTTGAGGAAGATATGCTCGCAAAACTCGATTTTTCCAACATTCCCAACTACAAGTACATTCTTCCGAAATATAAAGATTTATATTACGACCCCGACAACATTTATTCCGTACCGTACACAGTCGGAATGGTAGGTCTTATCTACAACACGAAAACAGTCGATGAGAAACCCGACAGTTGGGGAGTTTTGTGGGATGAACGCTATGCCGGAAAAATCTTGATGTTCAACAATCCCCGTGACGCTTTCGGAATAGCACAGTGCTATTTGGGTCAGGATGTAAACACAACGGATTTAAAAGACTGGGATGAGGCTATTGACCTTTTAAAAGAACAAAATCCGCTTGTGGCAAGTTATGTCATGGATGAAGTTTTCAACAAAATGGAACACGGCGATGCCGCTCTCGCACCGTATTACGCCGGCGACTTTCTCACTATGTACGATGTAAATCCCGACCTCGCTTTTGTTTATCCGAAAGAGGGCGTCAACTTTTTCGTCGATGCCATGTGCATACCGAAAAATGCCGAAAATAAAGAGGCGGCGGAACTTTACATCAACTTTATGTGTGAAGAAGAAATCGCCGTTGCCAACGCAAACTATCTTTGCTATGCTTCGCCCCATGAACTCGTTTTGACCTCCGACAGTTACGATTTAAAAGGTAACGAAGTCCTTTATCCCGACGAATCGCAAACACCCGAAACACAAATATTCGAAAACCTCGACTACGACACACAGCAATATATGTCAATGCTGTGGAACGAACTGAAAATCGAAGGCAATTCGAATATCGACGCCTATGTCGGTCTTTCGGTTACTTTTGTTCTCGTTGTTGCGTATATGATATTCAGATTCGTCAAAAAGAAGAAACGTGAAGCGTATTATTGATATTTTTAAATACCGTAAGGGGCTCTATAGGTGTTATTCCCACCCATAGAGCCCCTTTCACATTATACTGTTTTATGTGGTCTGCGCTTTTTTTACATCCCCGTAATGTCAGTTTTTACCGGAACCGACCTTATTAAGAACGGAAACGCTGACGATGATTATTCCGACAACGATAAATATGCCGACCATACCGGCACCGGAGCACAACAGCGCTTCACCGATGTTTTCGGTTGTAAAAGAAAGTCCCAATCCTTTTCCCGCTGTCATAAACATAAATATTTGCGAAAGCGTGTAAAAAACATTAAACATATTTCACCCTCCTGTCAGTTAGCAAAGAAATTGAGAATCATACCGCCTGCGATAACAGATGCAACCTGTCCGGAAACGTTAACACCCGTTGCATGCATAAGGAGGAAGTTTTGATTATCTTCTTCAAGACCCATTTTGTGAACGACACGTGACGACATCGGGAACGCCGATATGCCGGCCGCACCGATCATAGGATTGAACTTTTTGCCTTCGGGGAGGAAAAGGTTGAGGAATTTTGCAAACAGCACACCGCCTGCCGTGTCAACAATAAACGCAACAAGACCCAAAGCGAGAATAAGTGCGGTTTCTTTTTTGAGGAATGCGGAAGCATTCATATTTCTTGCAACGGTGATGCCGAGCAATATCGTTACGATATTTGCAAGTGCTTTTTGAGCCGTTTCCGAAAGTGAATCAAGAACACCGCATTCTCTGATGAGGTTACCGAACATAAGGAAGCCGACAAGCACAACCGATTGAGGTGCGACAATACCGACGATAATAACAACAAAAATCGGGAAAAGGATTCTTGTTCTTTTGGAAACGGATTTTCCCTCGTATTTCATACGGATTCGGCGTTCTTTTTTTGTTGTGAGAAGTTTTATAACGGGCGGTTGAACAATGGGAACAAGCGCCATATACGAATACGCCGCAACGATAATCGCACCGATATACTGAGAGCCCAACTCGGATGCTACGAAAATCGACGTGGGGCCGTCAGCGGCACCGATAATGGCAATGGAAGCTGCTTCGTTTATCGGGAAGAAAAGCGACGCAACCGAAAGTGTAAAGAAAATACCGAACTGTGCCGCCGCACCGAAAATCATAAGTTTCGGGTTTGAAAGGAGCGGGCCGAAATCAATCATGGCACCGATGCCTATAAACAAAAGCAACGGGAACAACTCGTTTGCGACACCGGCGTTATAAAGAACTTCAAGTGCGCCGTGCTCCGAAATTGCACCCTCCGTGAGTGCGAGGGGCAAGTTTACCAAAATCGTACCGAAGCCCATGGGCAAAAGAAGTGCGGGTTCCATATCTTTCGCTATGGCTAAATAAATAAGCAAACCGCCTATTCCCCACATTATAAACATGGGAATTATTTCCGAAACGAAATCCATTCCCATAACAGATTCGAAAATGCTCATAATTTTCGAACCGAAATCTGTTATAATTTCCATTTTTCTCCTTCTTTCATAAAATTATAAGATTTTTCGCAAACATCAAACAGTTTATTTACGGCAAAATATATTTTACAGTCTATTTTATGATGCCTTCGAGGAAATTGACCTCCGTAACATTGGTTTCACGGTCGATTCTGAAAGTTTTGATTTCGTGTTTTCCGATATCAAACCAGAAACCGTTATCGAAAAGTTTCGACATAATATATCCTCTTGAACTTTCGATGCCTTTTGTTTCGTAAAGTCTGACAATAAGGTCACCGCTTCCGTCTTCACAGCGTTTAAGAGCGGTGATAATAACGTTGTCAAGGTTTGTGTACATATATGAATCGTTTGCGGGAAGTTCGCCCTTATGATAACTTTCGGGAACGGCAACGACATTGTTGTTGAACGTGTGCGCCTGTTTAACGACATCACTCGTTTCCGCTTCACCCGAATGCAGATAAACGCCGTATGAAAACTTGTTAAGTCCTTCGTCGGTAAAATTGAAATCTGCGGCGGGTCTGTCCGAATAATGGTCGGCAAAAATAACATTTCTCAACGCTGTAAGACGAAGTTCCGCATCGGGACAGTCGTAACTGTATTTTGAGTCGCTGATTACCGAAATGCCGACACGTTTGCCGTCTTTTGTCACGGTGAGATCCGCCCAATTAAGTGCGGGTTCTTCTTCGCCGTTGCAAGGACGTTTAATAAATCCGCAGGGAATTTCATAAGTTGAAATCGCATCGTTTCCGCCGATCGGGAAAGCGAATTTAAGCATTGTGAACTTTTCCTGCCACATTGCTTTGCAGTCGACACGCAACGTCTTTTGACCTTTTGCGAGGATAAAATCCTGCGTGAGATAAGACTCGCCGAATTTATGTTTTGTGCGTACTACCGAACGCAACGCACCGTTTTCGACTCTTTCGATGCTGACAAGTTCCATAAGCCCTTTGATTTCGTGGAATTTGAACACGTTATGAGCCCATGTATCGGTCTTTTCGTCGTTTATGACGGTGGGTATGGCAAGGAAATTCTCGCCGGCGTATTCAACGCCCGAATTTTTGTCAACGATGCTTTTGATGTAGCCCGTTTGACTGTCGAGTTCAACGGTCATAAACTCGTTTTCCATAAAGAAATTCTGTTCACCGCTCAACTCTTTCGGTGCCTTCGCTTCGCCGTCAAACTCCAGCCAATATGTAGCATAACCGAAAGACGGCACTTTAGCCATAAAGAGTGTGTCAAGATGATTGTCATTTGAGCGTGAAGCACGCACGTTTTGGAAAAGCACCTCCGCACCTTCGGAGTCCGTTACGCTTTTTGAGGGATGATGAACTCTTACGGGAATTTCGACTTCGTATGAATGGGGGTTAAACACAATAACCGGCCTCGGAAAGCCGTTATCCATTCCCGAAAAATGACGTTCCTCGAAAACGGGCTCGCTGACGCCGTCAAGCCATGTATCCGTTTTGCGGGCAATTCTGAGAACGGCGTTATTGTAACTTTCGGAAGCGATATTCAAAGCGTAGCCTTCGGATTCTTTAACATCTTCGTACGCTTCCGCTATGGAACATCCGCACATAATGTCGTGGAACTGGTTGAAACAAACTTTTTGCCACGCTTTTTCAAACTCCGCCGTGCAAGGTTTGGAGTCTGCGACAATAGAAGAAACGGTATCCCATTTTTCCGCCGCGGCAAGTACGTTTTCGGCTTTTCTGTTGAGTGCTTTCATCAAAGACGTTGCACTGTAACATCCGCTTGCGTGATGTTGCAAATCGTCGCTCCAAGACGGCAAATCGAGAAACTCGTTGAGAATATCCTCAAAATAACCGTCGGGTGAAGAAAACTCAAGGTCGTTATAGCCCTCTCGCTCAAGATTTGCTTTAAGGTATTCGATGTCGCCTTTTGAGGGCCCGCCGCCGTGATTACCTATTCCGTAAAAGAGCATCATACCGTGACCGGTTTCTTCGGCTCTTTTGTTCATTTCTTCAATTTGTCTTTCAAGATTCTCCTTGCCGTTTGAACCGTAGCCGTCGGGAAGTCTGTATGTCAAAACACGGCTTCCGTCGGCGCTGTCCCACCAAAAAAGGTTTTCGGGAATATCGCTGTTTTCGTGCATACCGGGTCTTTGGAACACATAAAAATCCATTCCGCCTTTTTTCAAAAGTTGCGGAAGCATTCCGTTGTGACCGAACGAGTCGACGTTGTAACCGGTTCTGCACGTTACACCGAATTTTTCGTAATAATAAAGTTGGCTGTACAGTGCTTGACGTGCGAAACTTTCGCCCGACGGCATATTGCAATCGGGTTGCACCCACCAACCGTTAACGGGCACCCATCTGCCCTTTTTTATCATAATTCTGATTTCTTCGAACATTGCGGGGTCGATTTCTTCAACCCATTTATAGTATGCCGCAGATGAACAGGTGAAAACAAAATCGTCATATTCTTTCAATCTGTCAAGGGCACTTCTGAAAGTTTGCAACACTTCACCGCAACCCTCCTGCCATCTCCAGAGCCAAATCGGGTCAAGGTGAGCGTTACCGATAAGTCGTATCGTTTTATCCATTAGTTGTACCCTCCTCGATAAATTTGAAATATCTGCCTATCCAATAGGCGAATGTGTACGGATAGCAACTTTCAACGGTGAAAGCGCTGTTGCCGTCTTCGTTTTTGTATTCAAGCGGATCTCTGTCGTATTTTGCGATAAATCTTTCGTCATTCGGAAGAAGCGCCGAAGTCTCTTTGAAACCGCCCCTGTAAACACGCACGGGATAATCTCGGCGTCTGTCAAGCGAAACACTCGCCGCAAGACGTGACACGTTGAAACGGTAGAACCACGTTTTTATGCGTTCTTCGTCGGGTTTTGCGTTATCGGGATCGCTGAGGAAATAAAGAAAATCGTAGCCGGGGTTAAATTCGGGAGCAAGTGAACAGCGCCATGTTCTGAACGCCTGCCTGTATTTTTCTTTAAGTTCGGGGTCGTTTTCGAGAGTTATGAGCGCCCAAAGGGATGTGACCGCAAGCATATGGTCGCCGTACATAATATCTTCACGGTAATCGATTTCGCCCTGAACACAAACCTGATTAAAGCGGTCGTAATGTTTAACGGTAAGGTCGGCATATCCTTTTTCGATAAGTTCATCGTATGTTTTTTGCCAAATTCCGCTTTCGCCCGTCAAACGCATCGTAACTTTCAAATACATAAGAATCTGACCCGCATTAAGGCAGGCATCCGCCCAACCCATTGCGCTGTTAAAGTATTCGAGATTCCATTTTGCCCATGTGGTATAGTTGCCGTCGGCCTCTCGCAAAGCAAGATCGTTTTTCAAGATATGCGTACAAGTATTGACGGCGGCTGTTTTCAACAGTTCGTCGTATTCGGGGTCTTCACTGCCCAAAAACTCGTGTGCGACAAGAAGATGAAGATAATGAAGTGTTATTTCATCACTGCTTGTGTCACCTTTATAGGTGATGTCGGTATCTTCAAAACCGTCGCACGTGTAAAGTTTTCGAAGCCTTTCGGGAATGGGTGCATCGGCTTTAACTTCGATTCCGACGGTTTTTCTTTTTCTTGCATAGGTCGTATTGTTACACGTCGCCGTTGCGCCGTTTTTCTTGAAAAACATTCCGTCATCGGGAACGGGCTCGTTACTTGTGAGGTATGTTCTGGCAACAAAGCCGTCGCCCCTGCCGGAAATATACATAAGAAGAAGCGTCGCCTCGCTCGCTCTTACCGCAATTTCACGGACACGCAAAGTTTCGTCGGCAAACTCGCCCAACTCCCTTTTGAGTGTGACGTAATGGAAAATTTCACCGATGGCGTAACTTGCCGAAAAACAGCCGTCGTTGTCGGAATGGCCGTAAGGAACAACCGATTTGATGTTGCCCGCCTCCGAAAGATGTTTTTGGCTGACCATGGAGTGACGCTGAACATAAGTCAGCGTTTCATTCAAAAGTCGGTACGCCTTTTCCTCTGCGGAAATAAGTTCCATATCGATGTGCGTTGCGCCGTTATCGGTAAGAACCCACACACCGTCTTTTTCCGGAATGAGTGCGGAGACGTTGTTATCGGGAAGATCACGCTTGGCACTGAAATGCATAACTTTGTCGGTAATGCTTTCGGCATTGGGGTCAAAACGTGTAACACCGCCGTTACCACCGTACCACATAACGCCGTTATCACTTTCGCAAAAGCAGTTGTAATCTTTTTTCCTCAACGGCAACGGATAAGGGAAATCCGCAAGATCGGGTTTTTTAGACCTGACTTCGAGAAGTTTTTTGGGCACTTCCAAATCGTACTTTTTAAAATGGCTTATTACCCTTGTTAACTGAGGGTACAGTTTGATTGCTTCCGCCATTGTAAATCTCCTTTTCCAAAGATTTAGATTTTAATACTGCATTGTAAATTTTATCAAAAATACAAAAAAAGTTCAATATCTATATACCAATTTATTGTCATAAATTGAAGAATTTTAATAAAACTATTGGAATGTATGACGAGTGGTGTTATAATACTGTTGAATTTCGAGAGAAAGGAAACTGCAATAAAGGTTGAGAAGGTCTTGCAAACCGGCAAGACGCTGCATCTCCCTTAATATGAACACGGGCGACGAAACCCGCCTGAGGTTCAACTCCTTGCCTTTATTCTGTTCATTTTCGCGAAAAATAAATTTTCACAACGGCGGAGAAGGTTTTGCAAACCGGCAAGACGCTGCTTCCGTCTGAAAGGACAATGACATGAACACCGATATTTTCGAAAAGTACGAATCCGAAGTACGTTCATACTGCCGAAATTTTCCGGCGGTTTTCACAAAGGCAAAAGACAGCATTATTTACGCCGAAGACGGAAAAGAATATATTGACTTTTTCTGCGGTGCGGGTGCGCTCAACTACGGCCACAACAACAGTTACATCAAACAGCGGATAATAAAATACCTTGAAAACGACGGTATTATTCATTCGCTTGATATGTTCACGTCGGCAAAACGTGACTTTATTGAATATTTCGAACAAAAAATTCTCGAACCCCGTGGGTTCGATTACAAAATCCAATTCCCCGGCCCCACGGGAACGAACGCTGTTGAAGCGGCGTTGAAACTTGCGAGAAAAGTTAAAAAAAGAAACAACATCTTCGCCTTTATGGGCGCTTTCCACGGTATGACACTCGGCTCTCTTTCGCTGACGACCGACCGTGATTCACGTGAGGGTGCGGGCGTTACGCTCACAGATGTTACGCACATTCCCTCGCCTTATATGTTCCCCGAACTCGATGTTTTGAAATATATGCAAACGCTTATCGACGATGACCATTCCGGCGTGTCGAAACCTGCGGCGGTGTTTATCGAGCCCGTTCAGGCAGACGGCGGTATTCACGTTTTCGATGTTGAATTTTTACGCGGTCTTCGTGATTTTTGCACACGTAACGACATTCTTCTTGTTTGCGACGATATTCAAGTCGGCTCTGCACGAACGGGTTATTACTTCTCGTTTGAACGTGCGGGCATCACACCCGATATTGTCACGCTTTCAAAATCAATCGGCGGCTACGGTATGCCGTTCGCACTTGTTCTTTTCAAGCCCGAACTCGATGTTTGGAAGCCCGGCGAACACAACGGCACTTTCAGAGGAAGTCAACTTTCAATCGTCGCCGCAAAAGCGGGTCTTGAAGTTATGCTCGGCGAAAATGTCGAACAGCGTGTCCGTGATTTAAGCACGGTTATCAAAAAACATCTTGACGAAGTTGCCTCTCTCCACGAAGGTTTCGATGTTCGCGGAATCGGTTTTATGTGGGGTGTTGACTGCAACAAAGTTAAACCCGATGTAATTTCGAAAGCGATTGTAAAAGAATGTTTCGAAAACGGCCTTATTGTGGAACGTGCGGGCAGGAACAACGATGTTGTTAAACTTATGCCTTGCCTTTTAACAGATGAAGAAACGCTCGAAAAAGGTCTTCGTATTTTTGTCGACTCCGTCAAAAAAGTTGTCGAAAAAATGTAATTGACCGTGGAATCAAGGCACAAATAAAAAACAAAGAATAACCGCTCCGTTCCGAAAAACGGGGCGATTGTTTTTTCTTTTGATTTTATTTTTTTCAACTTTAATTTTTTTCAACTTTAATTCTTCGATAAACAATTGCCTCTCTGTTATAAGTGTATGTTATATGAAGAACATCGCCGTCGGCTACGACCGACGGGTAACTGAATTCGCCGGCGCCCGAACTTTCCTCACATTTGAATATCTCGGTAAAAGTTTCACCGCCGTCGACGGATGCCGAAATAACAAGAGGATCTCTTGAACCCCAATTTTTATAAACGGGATTCATTACAAGTGTCAAAATACCGCCGGCTGTTTCAGCGATATCAATACCGCTGTTCGGGTTTCCCATAGGTGTTTCGTATGCTTTACACCATGTCATACCGCCGTCTTTACTGTCGCTTCGGTAAATGTTCCCGCAGTTTGTTCTTATCAGCATATGCAGACCGTTCCCGTCTTCCCACAAGGTCGGCTGAATCATATTGACCGTTTTCAAATTCTTTTTCGGCCTTTTTACAAATGACGAATGCACAAAAGAAATGCCGTCATCATCCGAAATATCAACAAAACATTTCCAACTGCCTTTTGCACTTTCTTTTGACGCCGGTGCCACAACTTTGCCGTTCGAAAGGCGAATCATTTTGTTTTTCACGGGGCCCCTGCCACCGTCATCATCGTTCGGCACAAGGATTTGCGGCTTTGAAAACGACCGTCCGCCGTTTTTTGAAACA
The DNA here is from genome assembly GCA_964408605.1 of uncultured Eubacteriales bacterium. GTDB lineage: Bacteria > Bacillota > Clostridia > Oscillospirales > Acutalibacteraceae > DTU089. The sequence continues at coordinate 37,322 of CAYPAB010000004.1, read as the reverse complement.
CAATGGTATGTAACCCAATTCGAAATGGGTTTGCCGTATTTGAAATATAAAATTATGTCGCCGTTTTTTTGTTGAAAAAGAACGGGATTCCAATGTGGCAAAGGCTTTCCGTCAACCGAAACGCTGTACGGCTCCGACCATTTTTCCGCATCCCTGACACTCACCCATATTTTCACATCGTCCTCGCCCTCTTTTGTTCCGCCGAACCATGCGGCAACAACAGAACCGTTTGAAAGAGGCAAAACCGTTGATGCGTGGCACGACGGTGTTATGCTTTTCGGCTGATAAATAAATTCCTTTACAAGCGATTCGACTTTCAATATAAAAACCTCTTTCAAAATAAATATATTTTAATATCCGCTGCCCTCTTTATTTTCGGCAATAGACACTATTCGGCTTGTTCCGAGCCTGTCGGCACCGAGAGAAAGAAATTTTTCGGCATCATCTAGCGTTTTTATTCCGCCCGCCGCTTTCATTTTAACATTTTCGCCGATATTACGTGCGAAAAGTTCAATATCGTCGAACGTTGCTCCGCCGGTTGAAAAACCCGTTGAAGTTTTGATATAATCCGCACCCGCTTCCGTAACGATTCGGCACATTTTTGTTTTTTCATCATCGGTAAGAAGGCACGTTTCGATAATAACTTTCAAAATTTTTCCGTTGCAAGCGTTTTTAACCGCTTTGATTTCATCGGAAACTTCATCATAACGACGGTCTTTGAGCATTCCGATATTTATAACCATATCGATTTCATCGGCGCCGTTTTTGACGGCATCTTCGGTTTCGAAAACTTTGCACTTCGTTGTGTTATAGCCGTTCGGAAAGCCGATAACGGTGCAAATTTTGAGTTTACCGCCACAGTAACGTGCGCACTTTTCAACGTATGAAGGCGGAATGCACACAGATGCGGTTTTGTATTTCATTCCGGCATCGCAAACTGTTTTTATTTGCTCCCATGTTGCCTCCTGTTTCAAAAGCGTATGGTCTACATGAGTAAGTATTTCTTCAATCTTCATTTTCTCACCTTTTCCTTTTTCTTTGCAATCTATTGTAGCATTTTTATCTAAAAAGGTAAACAGTATTATCAAAATATCATAGTATTTAATAATTGATTTGCAAAGTTTATTGTGTTATTATTTCAGTATATAAACTCAGAGGTAATTGCAATGAAAAATTTACTTGTTATTTTCGGTGGCTGTTCAAGTGAATATTCCGTTTCGCTTCGTTCGGTTGCTTCGGTTCTCAAAAATCTTGATAGGGCAAAATACAACATCGTCACCGTCGGCATAACGAAAGACGGCTCTTGGTATCTTTATGACGGTGATGTCGAAAGCATCGAAAACGACTGTTGGCTCGATTCGGGCAACACCGTACCCGCAGTGCTTTCGCCCGACAAAAACGACAAATCTCTTATCATACTCAATCCCGACGGCACTTATAAAAAGTTGCGTATCGATGTTGTTTTCCCCGTGCTTCACGGCAAAAACGGTGAAGACGGCACCGTTCAGGGCATATTTGAACTTGCCGGCATACCTTATGTCGGATGCACTCCCCTTGCGAGCGCAATGTGTATGGATAAAGCCGTAACGAACACACTTGCGGACGCCGCCGGCATCGACGGTGCAAAATGGACTGCATTCACCGAGGCGGAATACCGTGAAGGTAATGTCGACCTCACCTCTGTCGAATCGAAAATCGGCTATCCGATTTTCGTGAAGCCCGCAAACGCAGGGTCTTCCGTCGGTATATCAAAAGCGCACAACCGCAACGAACTTATCCGTGCGCTTGATATCGCATTTGAAAACGACGGCAAAGCGGTTCTCGAAGAAACCCTCACGGGCAGAGAACTCGAATGTGCCGTTATGGGCAACTCAAAACCCGTCGCTTCATGTATCGGCGAGATTTTGCCGACAGCGGAATTTTACGATTTCGATGCCAAATACATCGACAATTCCACGGGTCTTGCGATCCCCGCACCGCTTTCGGAACAGTTGAGCGAAAAAATCCGTGCCGCCGCTGTAAACGCATACAAAACAATGGGGTGCAAGGGTCTTTCCAGAGTCGACTTTTTCCTTTGCGATGACGGAAGAATATGCCTTAACGAAATCAACACACTTCCGGGGTTCACTTCGATTTCAATGTTCCCGAAACTTTTCGGTGAAGTCGGCATACCCTATTCGGAACTTTTGAACAAACTTATCGAATACGCAGAGGAACGTTCAAATGAAAACTGAAGTCGCAATCACGTTCATCTGTGAACAGCACTGTGAAGACAGCACGGATAAAAACAAATTCGAAGCAAACGGAACGCTTGAAAAAGTCGGCGATGTTTTCGTTGTCGAATATGTTGAGCCCGATGAAGGAATGGGCAAAAGCGTCTCGGCGGTTCACGTTTTCGAAAAGACGCTTGTGCATTTGCGACGAAGCGGACTTTATCAAACAAATTTCGTTATAGAACACAACAAAAAACACCGATGTGTTTATAAAACGCCATTCGGTGAAATGGATATGGATATATTTGCCGATGAAGTTTTTGCCGATGTTTCGGAAACCGGCGGTGATATCCGTCTTAAATACCGACTCGAATCCGATTCGGGCGTAATAGCCGAAAACTCACTTCATCTTATCATTAAAACGGCGTAGCACGGCAGGAGGTTTATATGTCAAAGTTAGTTAAAATTGCCGAGGAACAGATTATCGGCACGGTTACGGCGGCTGTAAAAAGAAATATCGCCGACGGCACTTTCATCGAAGCGGAAATCCCCGCTTTCAAAACAGAAATTCCCGCAGACAGAAAAAACGGAGATTATTCCGCAAATGCCGCTTTTATGCTTTCCAAAGCCCTCAGAACGGCACCGCGAAAAATCGCCGAAAGCATTCTTGAAAAAACAGATCTTACCGACACATATTTCGCAAAATGCGAAGTTGCGGGCCCCGGTTTCATCAACTTCTTTTTAAAACCCGAATTTTATGCCGATGTTCTTCTCGATATCGACGAATGCGGTGACAACTACGGAAAAAGCAGTTTCGGTAACGGCAAAAAAATCAATGTTGAATTTGTTTCCGCAAACCCGACGGGCCCCATGCATATGGGCAACGCCCGTGGCGGTGCGTTGGGCGACTGCCTCGCTTCGGTTCTTGAGTGGGCGGGCTATGGTGTTGAAAGAGAATTTTATGTAAACGACGCCGGAAACCAAATCGACAAATTCGGTCTTTCGCTTTCCGTTCGTTACCGGCAAATAATAAACGGTGATGATTTCATAGAATTGCCGGAAGACAGTTACCACGGCGACGATATACGTGTTCTCGCACAAAGTTATATCGACGAATTCGGTGATGTTCTGTCAAACTCCACCGAAGAAGAAAGAAGAAAAGCCCTCGTCGACTATGCACTTCCCAAAAACATCGGCAAAATGAAAGACGCCATGGCAAAATACAGAATCGACTATGACACATGGTTTTCGGAACTTTCTCTCCACAACGGCGGTGAACTTGCCGAAACCGTGGAAATCCTCAAGAAGAACGGCTACACATACGAAAAAGACGGCGCTCTTTGGTATAAAAACATAGACGTTCAAACAAAAATACTCAAGCGTGAGGGCAAATCCGACGAATACATTCAAAAACTCGAACTCAAAGATGATGTTCTCATCCGTCAAAACGGAAATCCCACATATTTTGCCGCGGATATTGCGTATCACCGCAACAAACTCGAAAAACGCAGTTTTGATACCGCAATCGACGTTTGGGGTGCCGACCATCACGGTCACGTTGCCCGTATGAAAGGCGCTATGGAGGCTGTCGGTATCGACGGCAACAGGCTCGATGTTGTTCTTATGCAACTTGTTAACCTTATGAAAGACGGCAAACCCGTTAAAATGTCAAAAAGAACGGGCAAAGCCATTACTCTTGTTGACCTTTTGGATGAAGTGCCGATTGATGCCGTTCGCTTCCTTTTCAATATGCGTGAGGCGGGCAGTGCTATGGACTTCGATTTGGATCTTGCCGTTGAACAGTCGAACCAAAACCCCGTTTATTACTGTCAATATGCCCATGCGAGAATTTGCAGTATTTTGAAAAAACTCAAAATCGACGGTGTATCTGTCAGAAAACCCGAAAAAGCGGAATTGGAACTTCTTGCAAGCGAAGAAGAAAAAGACCTTATATCTCACCTTGCATCGCTCACAGGTGTTATTGTTAATGCCGCAAGCACTTATGACCCGGCAAAAATCACGCATTACGCAACAGACCTTGCAACTAAATTCCACCGTTTTTACAACGCATGCCGTGTTATGGTCGATGATGACTCGCTTATGCAGGCAAGAATTTTCCTTTGCGTATGTGTACGCAACACAATGAAAAACGTTCTTTCCATGTTGAAAATCAACGCACCGGAAAGTATGTAAACAACATATATTCCATACAATATGCGGGCTGTAAAAAAATGCAATTTTTTTACAGCCTTTTTGTAATGGGATAGGGAAAAAAGATGCAGAACGGAATACCTGAGCAAAAACAAGGCTTTTTGACGATGTATTGCGAAAAACAGTTTTTTAAAACCGTGTTGCGTTAGGCTTCCGTCACCTTCTCGTTTTATGCGGTCTGCACTTTTTTTACATTCCCTTTTTTACACCCGCTTTTTATACAATTACCATTCTCTGTCGTTATACGGCGTATCCTCAACACCGCCGTCATTGAGACGCTGTACCATATTATCCAAAACTCCGTGCCACATTTTCTTAAACCATGCGGTCTTGCCGAACAACTTTACTATTGTTGGGCTTATCGCATAGTATGTACGGATAAACAACCTGCCCGACAACGTATTTGCCAATGTGTTATCTCTGAAACGACGCAATGTCCAAACCTGCGGACAGTCGTATGACCCGTATACGCAAGTTGCCACATAGCAACCTTGGTTGTCGTTGTGATTAACGGAACCGAACAGACCGGGATCGCTTGAGCCTGTCTTTTTGCCGTTGGCATCATAATTGGTGTAACCGCCGAACAGACTCGGATCGGAATGTCCCGTTTTATGACCGTTGTTGTCGTAGTGGGTATAGCCACCGAACACGCCCGGATCGGAGTGACCTGTTTTCTTACCGTTGGCATCGTAATTGGTGTAACCGCCGAAAATACCGGGTTCACTGCGACCTACTTTTTTGCCGTGTTCATCGTAATGATAAACGGTACCGAACAAGCCCTGTTCACTTCTGCCTTTTTTTGCCATGGTTTTTTCCTCCGTTCGTTTGGTTTTTCGGATATCTTTTCAATATCATTATACGCCCTTCTATGTCCCATAATAGGGATTTTGTGGTCATATTATAAAAATTTTTCTTTTGCAAACAAACCGACGCACTGCACCCGAAGAATTTCAAAACTCCCCGCAAACCGTATAACACTGCGGTTTGTGAGGAGTTTTTGTTTCTGTAACTGTAAAATAGTGTTTATTGATATTATAATATTATTCCGCCGACTTCGACTTAACAAGCCACGCATTCGGAAGGTATCGGCCCGTCGGCATATTCGTTGACGGTTCGTTAATAATTTCTCCGTCGTATGCGATAACCGAAGACGAACCGCCGTCACACGCCGCAGCGGTCACAGCGCCGTATTGAAGAAGTATGTCGGCGCAGTTTTCCATGGTGGCTCCCAAAGAATAGCCGACCTGCCTTCCGTCGACCACAAGGAACATAACAACGCCGTCATCGTTTTGACCGACAGCCGTTCTCGGCTGAAGACCCCATCCGGCGGAATCCCTGACGACTTTTTCGCCGTTGACTATAAGAGTCGGTCTGAACTGGATTCCGTCACGGATATTGTACTGTTCCCAATCTTCCGTTCCGCCGACAACAAGGCGATTGTCGGTATCGAATCCCAAAAGCGTGTATTTCGATTTATACGAGCCCCAATATTCGCCTTTTGATACGCATTGACCCGATATTTGACCGCCGAGACTCGTTCCGCCGGTGTCGATAAATCCGGATGCGTTAATTCCGACAACGGCATTTTCTTTTTCAAGATAATCGCAAATAAATTCACCGCGAGACCCTTTATAGTCGGTCGAGCCCAAAAATACTCTTGACGGATCATCAATCAAAACGAGTTTTCCGACATAATTTGTGCTTTCGACTTTAAGTATAACTATGCCTTCTTCAATATCATTGACAAGCACCTCGTTGCCACACTTGTCTTTTTTGCCGACCTCCAAATATTTTTGACCGAGAATGTCGTCATCCTCTTTCGATTCGACACCCGTAACGCCGATATCTTTCACCGCAACCTGTTTTGACATTACCTCGTCAATGAGCCTGTTCGGAAAAAATGACGTAGCCAACCATTTGTGCTGATCCGTAGTCATCGCCGTTTCGATCCATATATTACGCCATTTCACAACAAACGGTATGTTGCCGTAAACGACCGTCATATAAGAAACCGTGCATAAAAACACTACTAACGAAAAGACGAAAAGCGCTATTACGCTTTTTTTCAGTTTCGGTTTTTTTGCCGTTTTGGAAACACGTTTATCATACGGCGGAGCGGTATTCTCCCCCGATTTTTTTTGAGGTTTTGATTTATATTTGCGAACTTCACTTAATCCGTCTGCAAGATTATCGAGGTTGACGGATTCTTCTTCGCTTATCTCGACCATAAACACACCCCTATGCAAGATTTTTTACCGAAAAACCGCTTAAATCCACGTTTTTTCATTTCAAGCACATTGTAACACAAATCGACGGCAAAAAACAATATTTGCCGTCAATTTACAAAAATTTTACTATTTAATTTTAATTGTTGTCGATATATCTGCAAGCGGCGAGAGCGGCAACAGCGCCGTCGGCGGAGGCTGTTGTTATCTGCCTGATGTTTTTTCGACGGCAATCGCCCGCAACAAAAACGCCCGCCGTTTTAGTCAAACAACTTTCATCCGAATCGAAATATCCGTTTTTGTCAAGTGCAGCCATTTCGGAAAAAGCACTGTTTTTCGGTTCAAGACCGATTGCAACGAAAAGGCCGTCAAGCGAAATCTCTTTTTCGCCGGCGGGGGTATTGATAACAACTCTTTCAAGTTCGCCGTTACCTTTAAGTTCCTTAACCGTTGCTTCCAAAATAAATTCGACATTGCTTTTTGCCGAAAGAATGTCGGAAAGTTTTTTCTCGCCGGTAAGATACGGCAGGTTTTGGAACACATAAACCTTTTCGCACAAGTCCGAAAGAAGAACAGCCTCCTGCAAAGCGGAATTTCCTCCGCCGACAACACCGACGGTTTTATCTTTGAAAAACGCACCGTCGCACACGGCACAGTACGAAACACCGTTTCCGACAAAACCGTTTTCCTCCGGAAGTCCCAACTGCCTGTGGCGAACACCGACGGCAATAATTACGGCTCGTGCCTCAAACATTTTGCTGTCGGCAAAAACGAGTTTCCGTACACCTTCATCTACTATTCCGGTAACTTTTTCCATTTCAACATCGGCACCCATACCGAGAACCTGTTCGAGAAGTTTATCGGCAAATTCGTTACCGCTCATTTCCGGAATGCCCGGATAATTTTCTATCTTCGGCGAAAACGTAACCTGCCCGCCGAAAGTCGACTGTTCGATAACAAGAACGCTTTTTGAAGCACGCAACGCGTAAAGTGCGGCGGTGAGCCCGGCGGGCCCCGCTCCTATAACTATAATATCATACATATCGTTTCACCTGCGAACTGCAATTTTAATTAAGCATCGTCTTAAGGAAACAGAAAAAAAGGCAGAACAGACAAACCGAGTAAAAAACGAGGTTTTAGACTTGTTTTTTGCTTGCCCGAAGGTGTACGAAGGTACGCCGAGTGGCGAGGTTTGTTCACAGCACAAAACATTTATTTTTTTATTTGTTGTTTTTTCAATCAGTTAAGGGGTTCTACGGGTGTATTGTCACCCGTAAAACCCTTTGTTCTATGCCGTTTTATGCGGTCTGCGTTTTTTGCATCCCTTGATTTTTAAAGACTTTCCACAAACGTTTTTACAGCGGGAAGGTCGGCGATTTTTTCGTAACTGTCGCCCTTTTGAATAACGAGTGTCGGGGCTTGTTTAAGTTCAAGAGAAGTTGCGAGTTCTCTGTTATCTTCAACGAAAAGTTTTTCGTATGCTACGCCCTTTTTGTCAAGAAGTTGAGCCGCTATTTTACATTTGGGGCAAGTTTTTGTTGCGAAAAGAAGAAGTTTTGTGTCAGCATCGAGTGTCGGTTTTGCTTTTTCGGTATCATCGCAACAGCAATGGGCATGGTCGATGGTTCTGTCTTCTTTTTTCAAGCACGAATTTGCGATATCGTAAACACGTCTGTCTTTAAACTCCTGTGCTTTACCGTCGTTGAAGTTCTGCACGGGACGGTAATAACCGGTGATACGGCTGTAAACTTCCGTTTCTTTTCCGCATTCGGGACATTTGTATTCTTCGCCCTTAATATAACCGTGATTACTGCAAACGGAATATGTGGGAGAAATTGAATAATAAGGAAGTTTATAGTTGTTGGCAATCTTCTTGACGATATCCGCCGCCGCTTTCCAATCGGGAAGTTTTTCGCCCAAGAATGCATGGAAAACAGTACCCGAAGTGTAAAGTGTCTGGAGTTCGTCTTGAACATCAAGAGCCTCAAAAACATCGGCGGTATAACCGACGGGAAGATGTGACGAGTTGGTGTAGTAAGGTGTTCCGTCATCTTTTGCGGTGATAATTGCGGGATAGTGCTTTTTATCGTGCTTTGCGAGACGGTAAGTTGTTGACTCGGCGGGTGTCGCTTCGAGGTTGTAAAGATCACCGTAAAGTTCCTGATAATCCGAAAGTCTTTCTCTCATATGATTGAGAACTTCTTTTGCGAATTCCTGAGTTTCTTTATGGGTAAGATCTTTACGCAACCACTTTGCGTTAAGACCCGCTTCATTCATACCGATAAGACCGATAGTTGAGAAGTGATTGTTGAATGTTCCCAAATATCTTTTGGTGTAGGGATAAAGTCCTTCGTCGAGAAGTTTTGTGATGATGTCACGTTTAACTTTGAGCGAACGTGCGGAAATATCCATTATTTTGTCAAGACGTCTGTAGAAATCTTCAACATCTTCGGCGAGGTAAGCGATTCTCGGAAGGTTGACGGTTACAACGCCTATGGAACCTGTGCTTTCGCCGCTTCCGAAGAAGCCGCCACTCTTTTTACGAAGTTCACGAAGGTCAAGACGAAGTCTGCAACACATTGAACGAACGTCGCTGGGTTCCATATCGGAGTTAACATAGTTTGAGAAATAAGGTGTTCCGTATTTTGCGGTCATTTCAAACAAGAGTTTGTTGTTTTCCGTTTCGGACCAGTCGAAATCACGGGTAATGGAGTATGTGGGAATGGGATATTGGAATCCTCTGCCGTGGGCATCGCCTTCGATCATAATTTCGATAAAGGCTTTGTTGACCATATCCATTTCTTTTTTACAGTCGCCGTAAGTGAAATCCATTTCCTTACCGCCGACGATAGCGGGCATATCTTTAAGGTCGGCGGGAACAGTCCAGTCGAGAGTTATGTTGGAGAACGGTGCCTGTGTGCCCCAACGTGACGGTGTGTTAACGCCGAAAATGAAACTTTCAAGGCATTTTTTAACTTGATTGTAGTCGAGATTGTCAACCTTAACAAACGGTGCGAGGTATGTGTCGAAAGACGAGAATGCCTGTGCACCCGCCCATTCGTTTTGCATAATGCCGAGGAAATTGACCATCTGGTTGCAAAGAGTCGCAAGGTGGCTTGCGGGTGAAGAAGTGATCTTTCCCGGAACACCGCCGAGACCCTCTTGGATAAGTTGTTTCAAAGACCAACCGGCACAGTAACCTGTGAGCATCGAAAGGTCGTGAATGTGTATGTCGGCGTTGCGGTGAGCATTGGCGATTTCTTCATCGTAAACTTCGGAAAGCCAATAGTTGGCGGTGATGGCACCGGAGTTTGAAAGAATAAGACCGCCGACCGAATAAGTAACGGTTGAATTCTCTTTAACACGCCAGTCGGTTACCTTAACGTAACTGTCGACAAGTTCTTTGTAATCGAGAATCGTCGATTTCATATTACGGATTTTTTCACGCTGTTTTCTGTAAAGAATGTATGACTTTGCGACATCCGCGTAACCCGCTTGAACAAGAACGGATTCGACGCTGTCCTGAATATCTTCAACGGCAACAAGATTGTTGCTGATTTTGGGTTCGAAGTTCGCCGTAACTTTAAGTGCGAGGAAATCGATGATGTTGTCATTGTACTGCTTGTTACACGCTTCAAACGCCTGTTTAATCGCAATACCGATTTTTTCAATATTAAAATCGGCGATTTTGCCGTCACGTTTAATTACTTGATACATAAACTTTGCCTTCTTCCTTTTTAAAATCTTATTACCATACTTTTGAAGCCCACTGTTTAGAGCCTTCGAAAGTGACCGTTACAGATAATAACAGATATATATTGCTTTGTCAATACAAAAAACACAATATCTTGTGTTTTTTAAAAAACTTTTTCAAAGCAAACACAAGATATTGAACGAGTTTCTGTCAAATATAGCAAATATACACATATATTCGCCGTTTGTTTTGTACAACATTTCATTTTACGCTTGTTTTCCCCGAACGCCGAACACAACATATTGTGGTGCGTAACTCAACAAACACAATTCTCAAAAAGAATATTATACATATTTATATACACCGAAAAGAAAATTCACCTTTTCCCGAAAGCGCTTACATTCCACGTAAGCGGGCATTCGGAACATATTTTTTTACCGTTTCAAGCATCTCGCGCATTTTATCTCTTGAAACGCCACGGCAGTTTTCGTCTATAAGATTGCCGGAGTCTTCGAAGTTTTGCAAAAAGTAGTGTTCCGTACCCGAAATTTGCTTTGCGAGTTTTTCAATATCGTCAAGAGTGTGAAAGTTTTCCGTAACGGTTGTTCGAAATTCATATTCGACACCGCTGTTTTTTAAAATTTCCATACTTTTTTTGACTGCATCGACATCAAAATTTTCGATTCCTACCGTAACAGCGTATTTATCGAAGTGATTTTTCACATCCATGGCAACATAATCGACAAGACCGAGTTGAAGAATCCCGTCTAATTTTTCGGGGAAACTGCCGTTGGTATCGAGTTTGACGGCATAGCCCATATCTTTGATTTCGTAAAGGAAACGTTCTATATCGTGTTGCAAAAGCGGTTCACCGCCGGTTACGGCGACGCCGTCAAGAACACTTTTGCGTTTTTTCAAAAAATCGAATATTTCGTCTTCGTCGTAATAATCACCGTCGTTGCCGGTCACCAAAACGGCGTTATGACAAAACGGACAGCGGAAATTACACCCGGCGGTAAAAACCGTGCAAGCGGTTCTGCCGGGGAAATCAAGAAGCGTTAATTTTTGCAAACCTTTTATAAGCATTTTTATCACCGCTAAAATTATATAATCCGATTTAGGTTTAGTCAACACTCAGTTGAATTTTTCGTAAGGGGATGTTAAAAAAGCAACACACATAAAAAATTGAATGTTTTATGTTGCGAACAACCTCGCCACTCGGCAAAAGGTGACGAAAGCCTAACGCAAAAACACATCAAAACGGTCATTTGGGTGCCTCGACACAATATTTATACAATTTATATAATAATTCTCCTGTATTTTGTGTATTTACATTTGGGAATATTTGTGTTATAATACAGGCACTGGTAGTATAATTTAATACATTTTGGAGGAATCTATCATGAGAACAAAAAAAGCAATTGCCGTTTTATTGGCAGTGGTTATGCTTGCGGTTCCCCTTGCAGTAGTTTCACTTGCTGCTCCATCGGGCGAAATCACAATCACAGCAGGCCCCACAAAAACGGAGTATACCGACTTCGAATATTTCAACCCTCAAGGGTTGTCTGTTTCCGTTGACGGCACAACAGTTGATTATTCACCCCTCAACGCCGACTTCACTTTCCTGCCCGCTCTTAACGAGTACCTCAAAGTCGAAAACGAAGAAGTTGAAGTTTATTATCAAAACAAATATGTCGGCAGCGTTGAAATCACGGTAAACCATCTCCTCGGCGAAATCACCGAAATGGGCGAAGCCGGTCACGGTCAGTACTGTCTCGGTTGCGGTGCCGTGTTCAACTTTGAAGCACACGATATCCCCGAATTCATCCCCAACGATGACGGCGGTCTTTTCCTTCCCCAAACACAAACAGGTACATGTAGCGTTTGCGACGCAAAAGTTACCGAAAACATCGAAGGTTCCGAAGGCTTCCTTTACATTTTCGACCTTGACAACACAACCGAAACAGAAGCCAGCATTATTGAGTATCTGTATTTGATATTGGTTACACTCGTTCAAACCCTTGTGGGCATTCGTTAATCGGAGGTGCATATCACAATGATAAAGAAAATTATTTCTCTCGTACTTGTTGCGGTTCTGCTTGTGCCCTGCCTCGGTATGGTATCCGTTACCGCCGCGGACCCCGCACCCGCTCTCTCGTTTTCCGTTACGGGAACATATCCGTTGGCTAAAACGACATCTGTTTCCAAAGAACTTTTCAACGTCAATGTTGCTGTTGACGCTTCAAAAGTTGCCGCATTGGACGGCGAATCACCCGCTTACACTTTCAACCTTAAATCATTAACCGCCAACGGCGTTGACTATGTCACCCAGCCCGACGCTTTCTTCGCTTCTTTCGACGACGAAGCATACGCCGGCACCGACTTGGAAGTTGAAATCGACATCAACTTCGAAAGCGAAAAAGTTTTCGGTACTCTCGATTACAGCGTTGATATTATGGGCTTTATGTCTCCCTTGTCAATCGGTATGGGCGCTATTGACGATGCTTTGGCAAATGTCGCATTACCCACCGATGTTTCCATCACCGGTAATGTTTGGCAGTTCCCCAAAGTCGACACAATCGATATTCTTCAAAGACCCACAAGACAGGACTATTTAGATAACGAAAAATTCGATTTCAGTGGCGCTCGTGTTCGTGTATCAACGAAAAAGGCGGTTTCTTACACCGACGTGCCCGGCCCCACAGGTGCTTTGGTACGTGAGTACACATATGAGCCCTGCTACACCGGTATCGTAGAATACGGTAGCAAAACATCCGGTATGTTTTCTTCCAACCCCTCGAAAGACGAAAAACTTAACATCAACTCAACAGAAGTTGTTGCATATTTCGACGGTGTTGAACTTGCAAAGTTGCCCGTACACGTTGATCACGCTTGGTCAAGCGATTATGTCAGCATCACAACCGACCTTTATACCGAAACAAAACCCGGTTACCACGCTATAGTTTGTGACGGTTGCGGTGAAGCGCACACTCCCGAACCGCACGAACCCACACCCTTGCTTGACGAAGACGGCAATGTTATATACAACGACGAAACAGGCGAACCCGTTTGCTGGAAATCAAACAATGACCAGACATTCTTGAAAAACGGCACAGAATCTTCCATTTGTTCCGTTTGCGGTGCCGTTCTTACAAGAAACACATTCGGCACAGCGGATTATAACGAACAACTTGCCAACTACCATTTCATTCGCGTAATTCTCGATTACATCAACGTACTTCTCAGAATCATCAACGGTTCTATCGCTTAAATTTCTCCAACTGAAACCGTGTTAAACGGTTTTGAAATGCAAAAAAGTACGTTATGTACAAAACATCGGCAACGATATACAAACAAAGGTCTTACAGTGAACAAAACTGTAAGACCTTTTTATTGTTATTCTCTTTTGCTGTTACGCATTCTCTTTTGCTGTTACTTATTATCTTTTTTACTTATGCCGTTTTTATTATTCTTCCGCTTTCAAAAACTGTTCCGAAACGGAAGCATCGACCGTTTCGACACCTTTTAATTTTTTGCGGATAATGTCATTTCGTTTTTGTGCTTCGTCAAGAGATTTTCCCGCTTCGTCGATTTTCTTTCTTGCCTTTTCAAGCACGGTGCCGAATGTTTCGTACTGTGATTTTGCGACGGACAGCAACTTTCTTACTTCGTCGGCTTTTTCGTTAATTGCCATTGCTTTGAATCCCATGGCAAACGAATTAAGCAGTGCCGTAATTGTTGAGGGCCCCGCAACCATAATGTTTTGTGACTGCAACTTTTCGGCAATACCGCTTTTCGAAGAAGCGATTTCCGCATAAAGCCCTTCCGTTGCAAGATACATAACGGCAAAAGGTGTTGTTTGAGGAACGCAGATATATTTCTTTATATCTTTTGCCTCCGCCAGGACTCTGTCTTCAAGTGATTTTCGTGCGACCCTCAGTAATTCGGGGTCGGCATTATCCGCGGCATCGCAAACTCTGACATAATCTTCAAGCGGAAACTTGGAGTCTATCGGAAGATAAACGTCTTCGGCGTTTTTGTCGCTATTGGGAAAACGCACCGCAAATTCAACACGCTCGGAATTATTCATCGGCGAATAGTTTTTAACGTAAAGTCCGGGAATCGTTTGGTCGAGAATGGATTCGAGTTGAACTTCCGCCCACGTTCCACGTGCTTTTACATTTGTAAGTATTCTGTTGAGCGACGTGACATTTGTTGTGACCCCTTGCGAAAGTTCTTTCATTTCGCCCAAAGATTTATAGACATTTTCGAGTTGTTCCGACACGGTTTTGAACGAAGAATTAAGCCGTGTAGTGAGAGTCGATGTGAGTTTTTCGTCAACGGTTACACGCATTTCTTCCAACTTTTTTTCGTTGCTTTCCTGCATACGTGCGATTGACTCGGAAAAAACTCTCGTCTGTTTTTCGGAACTTTGTTCGTTTTGCTCTCGAATTGATTTCAAAGAATCGCCGACCTTTTCGACAAGGTCGATTCTGCTTTGATAATTCTCTTTAAGCATTTCGTTTAATTTCGTTTCGATTTTTTCAAGAGCTGCCGTCATTTCTTTTCCGGATTCTCTGCCGGAACGTGCCATTTCCTCTCTGTTTCGGCGAAATTCTTCATAAATCGCATCATTGTTATTCTCTTTTTTAAGCGAATAAACAAGCACAATGCACACTACCGACAACACCGCCGTCAGCACACCGAAAATCAATACCAAAATTTCTGTTCCCATAATCCTATCCCCCTGTAATATTTCACATAAAAATGTAATCACATTTTTGATATAGGAAGATTATTTTTCCTCCCAATCTTTTGAACGCTCAACCGCCTTGTGCCAGCCTTTGAGTGCAGACTCCCTCGTATCGTTGTCGATAGCGGGCACGAAAATGCGGTCGACTTCACGAACTCTTTCTATTTCGTCAAAATCTTTCCAGAATCCGACCGCAAGACCCGCCATATAAGCCGCGCCGAGTGCGGTTGTTTCAACAAGTTTGGGACGGTTCACTTTCGCCGAGGTGAGGTTCGACTGAATTTGCATCATAACATTGCTGACCGATGCACCGCCGTCAACACGCATCTCGCTCATAATAATATTGCTGTCTTTCGACATTGCTTCAACAAGGTCGGTAACCTGATATGCGATACTTTCGAGAACCGCCCTTGCGAAATGCGCACGGTTTACGCCTCTTGTAAGACCGACAATGCAACCTCTTGCGTACATATCCCAATACGGCGCACCGAGACCCGTGAATGCGGGTACAAGATAAATGCCGTTGGCATCTTTCACGCTTTCAGCCAAAAAGTCGCACTCGCTCGGCTCGGAAATAAGACGCAATTCATCACGAAGCCACTTAATGACCGAACCAGCGTTAAACGCACTGCCCTCAAGGTCATAAGTAACTTTGCCGTTTATACCCCAAGCGATGCCTTCGATAAGGTTGTTTTTCGAATGTATTCGTTTGTCACCGGTGTTCATAAGAAGAAAACAGCCCGTGCCGTATGTATTTTTTGCTTGACCGGCGTTAAAACACGCCTGACCGAAAAGTGCCGCCTGTTGGTCACCGATTGCACCGGATATGGGTATACCCGTCAAAGATTTAAGACCCGGAACATCTTCCGAAACATAGCCGTAAACACAACTGCTTTCGCAAACTTTCGGAAGAATGCTCATCGGTATGCCCAACTCGTTGCAAAGATGCTCATCCCAGCAAAGTTTTTCGATATCGAAAAGCATTGTTCGGGCTGCGTTGCTGTAATCGGTTATGTGAACCTGTTTGTTTGTAAGGTTCCAAATAAGCCACGTTTCAACCGTACCGAAAAGAAGTTTACCCTCCGCCGCAAGCGTACGTGCTTCGGGAACATTGTCAAGAATCCATTTTATTTTTGTTGCGCTGAAATAAGCGTCAATAAGAAGCCCCGTATGTTTTTTTACATATTCTTCCAGACCGTCTGCTTTCAGTTTTTCGCAAATGGGTGCGGTTCTGCGACATTGCCAAACGATTGCGTTATAAACGGGCTTTCCTGTTTCCTTATCCCAAAGAATTGTTGTTTCACGCTGGTTTGTTATGCCGATTGCGGCAATTTCTTTCGGGTTGATGTTACCGTTCGCAAGTGCGGCCGAAAGAGAACGCAACTGCGAATCCAATATTTCGAAAGGATTGTGTTCTACCCATCCCGAATCGGGATAAATCTGTTCAAATTCAAATTGTGCTTTTGAAACGATCCTGCCTTTTTTGTCGAAAACTATCGTTCTTGAGGATGTTGTGCCTTGGTCGAGAGCGAGAACATATTTTTTCATAAACATACACTCCTAATGATTTGTTTTGGATAAATAAACATCAAGCGTGACACCGGATTTAATACACCCGTTTTACCATTGGAAATTATCGTAAGTTACGGTTACTCTTGTGCCGTACCGAACACCGCGAAGTTCGGCTGAAAGCACCTTGCTGATGCCGAATGTCGAATTAACAAGATACATATCCGTTTCATAAGTAGTGGTATACGAAACAACATTGCCTGTTTCGGTATCGATAACAAGTGTTGCGACGGCATTTTTTACGTCTTTACGTTTCGCATCTTCCATTGTGTTGGAAGAAAAAACACTTTCGAGGACATCCTCCGATTCATTTTTTATGTTTACGGTATCAAAAATATCGGCGTAAGCGGTTTGACTGATATTTTCGATTTCGCTGTCGGGGATCGCAACCTTAATCGTCATAAGACCGGCACCGTCATTGGTAACTTCCAAGCCGTAAATATCATCGGCTGAAAGGTTTGAAACGTAATCTTCGCCCTCTACGGACATAGCGTTAAATGTGTTTGTGCCTTTGATTATTATTTGTGCTTCCTCCGGTTCGGATTCCGTAACGATCATATCTTTTATCATTTGAGCGACACTTTCGGCGGAGTTGCCGAAGTTTATGCCGACAAACGTAACATCTTTGATGTTAAAGTCGATTACGTCTTTCGCTTCACTTCTTGTGAAACCGGGAAACTCTGTTTTAACTCTGTTCAAGCACGCGTTAAAACGAGCGATCGCCACCTGCGGTGAGTTGATATTGAACATATCGTCGGAATATGTGCAACCGCTGAACGCACCCGACGGTTGGAGTGAAACAAGCCCCGCAACACCGCGAAGAATCTGTCGGGCATCAAAAAGAGTAACGGCACCGTCGTGGTTTACGTCGGCACGGTCAAATGCACCCTCATCGGTAATCTTTTTGAGGTTAGCCGCCGCCATAAGAGCGAGTCGGGCATCTTCCGTTGTCACTTTGCCGTCGCCGTCAACATCACCGTATACGATATTGTTTTCGACAATAGCCGAAACCGAAAGATACAATGGTGTCAACGTAAGCAACGTCACAACCGCCGTGATTATCGCAACAAATTTTTTCATTGTAATTTCCTCCAAATTATCTGATTGCTTCTAAAATATCTTTAACCGACGAAAGAACGTAGTCGGGTTTAACATCGGATTTTTCGAAATCTTCAAAAGTCGTTTCGCCGGAAAGAACAAGAATCGACGTGACCCCCGCATTTATGCCCGTTTTAACATCGGTATAAATTCTGTCACCGACCATTGCGATGTTTTCATAGGGTACGCCCTGTTTTTTCGCAATGATGTCAATCATGGTTCTGTCGGGTTTCCCCAAAAAGACGGGTCGCCTTTTAACGGCATTTTCGAACATATCGGCAAAACTTCCGCAATCGGGAAGATACCGACCGCCCTCAATGGGACAAACCATATCGATATTAGTTGCGTAATAATCCGCACCGCCGTCGAGCAAATCGCAAACGGTTCGGATTTTTGCGTAATTGAGTTCCGTGTCGTAGCCGAGAAGAACGGTATCGGCATCCGCACCCGTTTCGCTGATATTCACTTTATAATTTCGCAGTTCGGCTTTAAGGGATTCGGTTCCGCAAACATACACGGTACCGTTCTTTTTGTTTTCTTCAAGAAAAAGACCCGCCGCCATGCCCGAAGTGAAAACGTTTTCACCCTCACACGGGAAGCCGAGGGCACGCATTTTTTCAACGTAGTCGGATGCGCTTTTTGAAGAATTGTTTGTAAGAAAAATGTAATTTTTGCCTTGCTCTTTCAATGTGCGAAGAAATTCTTCGGCACCGTCGATGGGGTCATAGCCCAAATTAACGGTTCCGTCCATATCAAGCAAAAAAAGTGTTATATCTTTTAAATCTGCCATTTTTTACCTTCCGTAAAGTCTGTTTAATTCCGAATATTTTTCGGTGTTTATCAACCGAAGTTGCTCTTTTGTTATTCTGTAAAGCCAGTTGCCGTGGGCTCTGCCGGGGACATTAAGACGTGTGTCGTTACCGTAACCCAACAAATCCTGCACGGGAAAAACCGTAAGCCCCGCATTGCTCGACATTATTGTTCTGATAATCGCATCGCAACCTTTTTCGTTCCATTCCGACGGATTGCAAGCACAGTATTTCATAATGCCGTTTTTAATATCGGTCGGCGTTTCCCACAAATACCCCAAAAGAGTGTTATTGTCGTGAGTTCCCGAATAAGCAACGCAATTGTTTATGTAGTTGTGAGGTTTATGCGGTGTTTCCCCTCCGAGAAAACCGAACTGAAAAACACGCATACCGGGAAAACCGCTTTTTTCAACAAGTTCGATAACTTCGGGGGTGATATCGCCCAAATCCTCCGCTATAATAAGTTTTTCGCCCGAAACACTTTTAAGTGCATCGATAAGTTTCATTCCGGGGCCTTTTATCCATCTTCCGTTTTTGGCGGTAGTTTCGTCGCCTTTTACAGCCCAAAAACTTTCAAACGCCCTGAAATGGTCAATCCTCACGCCGTCAAAAAGATTAAGCGCAAAAGATATTCTGTCACGCCACCACTTGAAACCGTCTTTTTCCATTTCGCTCCAATTATACAAAGGATTGCCCCAAAGTTGACCGTCCTCGGCAAAATAATCGGGAGGAACGCCCGCAACATCGGTAAGGCGGTTGCTTTCATCCATCATAAAAAGATTTTTGTTGAAATAAACGTCGGCGGAGTCGAACGAAACATAAATCGGAATGTCACCTATTATGCCGATACCTCGTTCATTCGCATATTTTTTGATTTTTGACCACTGCTCAAAAAACTCATACTGTATAAACCGCCAGCCGAACTCGATTTCGGAATCGAATTCTTCGCCACTCCACGAAACCCACGGAGAATCGCCGTTTTTGTTTTTCAATGCCGCAAATTTGCAAAAATCTTTCAAATGCTTGTTGTTTTCGATAAAATCGTTGATTTTTTTGCGAAGGTCACCGTCAACACGTTTTGAAGCACCCAAAAGCAACGGTACACGTTCTTCACGAAGCCTATCGAATTCGCACGAATACGGTGTGCTTTGACGTGCCGAAGAAATTTCGCCCTCGGTTAAAAGCCCGTCTTCAAAAAGAAGCCCCAAGTCGACAAAATACGGATTCCCCGCAAAAGTCGAGTAAGATTTATAGGGCGAGTTGCATTCGTCAACAAGCCCGAACGGTAAAACCTGCCAATAAGAAAAACCGCACTCGGCAAGAAAATCTATAAATTCTTTTGCGGCTGAACCGAAACTTCCGCAGGAATAATCGCCCCAAAGGGAAGAAATATGTAACAGCACACCGCTTTTTCGCTCCACTCGGATATACCTCCCGAAGATAATGATACATAATATAGTATAGCAAAATGCCGTTTTTTTGTAAATAGACAAACAGCCGAAACACATGGATATTTTATGTAAATTTTGACATATAAACTCAAAAAGGAACATACAAACACGCACAAAAAAATTCAATCTTAAATGATTTGCATTCTTGTTTTTTCCAATATTCAAGGGGTTCTTACAGGCATTTCGCATCCTGTAAAAACCCCTTGTGTTTTTTATATTTACGGTAATTGTATCGGTTACTCCTTTTTACCTTGCGGAGTGTCACGGTAATACTGCGTATGCGTTTTCGGGTGAGAGGTCGTTTCCCAAATTTCTTTTGCGACCGGCTCCCAAGCCTTGCTGAAATCGTCGCATTTCGAACAAAGTTCGTCGACGGTTTCTTTGGAAACGAGATCGGTGCTTTCGGCACCCGTTTCTTTAATTATTTTTCGCAATATTTGAGGATTCTCAAGCATCGGGCACGGCATAAGGTGATTGTCGTTAAACGGCTGACCTTTTCTGTATGCCATAAACAGCGGTTTGTTAAGTGCCTCGAAAAGCGTGTCTTTTCTTATGTTGGAGTCGGAATAATGAATGAACACGCAAGGCTCTATATCACCTTTTGAATTGATGTGAAAATAGTTTCTGCCACCGGCTATACATCCGCCGACATACTCGCCGTCATCCTGAAAATCCATAACAAAAAGAGGCTTACCCGTGTGGCTGTTACGCATTTTTTTCATCCAAAAATACATATATTTTCTTTGTGACGGAGTGGGAATAAGTTCCTTATCGGCATTTTTGCCGACGGGCATAAAGTTGAAGTAAAAAGCGTATTTTACGCCCAAATTCAACATTTTATCAAGAAATTCATCCGACGTAACATCGGCGACGTTACTGCGAGTATAACAAACGGATATGCCGAAAAGAATGCCCTCTTTTTTAAGAAGTTCCATCGCTTCAACGGTCGTTTTATACGAACCGTCGCCACGCCGTGCATCGTTGCTCGATTCATCGCCCTCGATAGACAGCGCAAGCGTGATATTTCCGCATCGTTTGATATCGTCGCAAAGTTTTTTGTCAACGAGCGTTGCGTTTGTGTAAATAAGAAACGTGCATTCGGGATTTTCGCCCGCAAGCGTCACGATATCGTTTTTTCTTATAAGCGGTTCACCGCCCGTGAGCATATAAAAATGCGTTCCCAAAGCCTTGCCCTGTTTTACGATACTGCGCATTTCATCAAGTGAAAGTTGCAAACTGTGACCGTATTCCGCCGCCCAACAACCTTTACAGTTGAGGTTACACGCACTTGTCGGGTCAAAAAGAATTGTAAACGGGATATTGCAATTATACTTGTCACGGTTTGCACGAACGGTTTTCGTTCCGTAATAGCCTGCGTGAACGCCCATTGAAATAAGCAAAGACTTCACAAGGTCACGGTCAACGTCGGAAAGAATGTTTTTTGCCAATTGCACATAAACATTTTCTTTATCGTTGAGTGCATTTTTCATTTTTTCAAAGTTTTTTTGCGGAAACATTTTAAAATATTTTTCCGCAATATTAAGAATTTTCAACAAATTCTTTTCGGGGGCTTTATCGATATATTTCAATATTCCGGAAAGCGATTTTTCCGTTGCGTAATGGACTAACGCATGTTCCAAGCAAAGCCCTCCCTTCACATAAACGAATTAAAATAACTAGTACATAATAACACAAACAAAAATATTTGTAAACCGAAAAAGGTTTCGTTTTTATAAATTATTGATGAAAAATCGGTTCTTTATTCATCAGTTATATTTATTGACACTCATTATTATAAGTTTTATAATTAACATATAACTTTTTAAGGATGTGCGTTTATGGGCAAAAAAGCAAAAAATGTTCTTACAGACAAACTTTCCGCAAGAATTTGGTTCAATATACTTATTTTCGGTTTCATCGGCTCGGTTGCGTGGAACGTCGAAAATATGTATTTCAACACGTTCCTTTACAACTCGGTTTACGAGGGTGCATCCGCCACGGCTCTTGCCGGTGCGATCGAACCGATAACCGCAATAAACCGTATGGTTTCGCTTTCCGCCGTAACCGCCGTTGTAACAACCTTTGTGATGGGTACGTTCAGCGACCGCCTCAAAAAACGAAAAGTTTTTATCGCTGTCGGCTACATACTTTGGGGAATCGTTACCGCATTGTTCGGATTTATCACAAGAGATAACATTGCAACTTTGTTTTCGCTTACCGACGGCGTCAAGATACTTTCATTCACCGTGTGGACTGTTATAATCATGGATATGGTTATGACTTTTATGGGCTCGACAAGTAACGACTCCGCTTTTAACGCTTGGGTAACCGATGTAACTTCGTCTTCGACAAGGCCTGCCGTCGAAACTGCTTTTACCCTTATTTCGTTTGTCGCAATGGGCGTTGTTATGGGTATCGGCACCAAAGCGCAAATAGGCGAAATATCTTACAAAGCGTTTTTCGGGATACTCGGCATCTTCGTTATACTGTGCGGTGTTGTCGGTCTTTTCACACTCAAAGAGCCCGACCGCAAGCCTCACGGCGAAAGCGGAAACGGTTATTGGGCAGACCTTTTTTACGGCTTCAGACCTAAAGTAATAAAAGAAAACTCACGCCTTTACTTAACACTTGCATCCATCTGCATTTTCAACTGCGCTTTTCAGGTTTTCTTCCCCTATCTTTTTGTTTATCTGCAATATGTTGTTCTTGCGGATTCCGCAAATACCGCACTTCTTTCGTCACTTTCGCCGTCACTCATTGCGGTTGCGGTCGGTGCGGTTGCTGTGCTTGTTGCCGGAGTAATCGTTTTGATGAAACTTTCACGCAAAAACAAGTTTTTCGGCTTTATCCCCGGTGCAATTTGTATGGTTGTGGGGCTTGCGATTTTGTCGTCTTCAACAAGTCTTTACGCTATTCTTGTCGGCATAGCACCCACATTTATAGGCTACCTTGTTCTTACAATTCAGTTGAATGCTGCCATTCGTGACTATATCCCCGAAGGCAAAGCAGGGCTTTTCCAAGGCATTCGAATGATTTTCTATGTGCTTATCCCGATGGTTGTCGGCCCCGAAATAGGCCACATAGCCTGCAGAAGTGCCGGTGCGACTTACATCAACGAATACGGTGCGCAAACGATCGTACCCGATGCGAAAATGTTCCTTTACAGCGCCGTTACCGCTTTGTTTATTTTCATTCCGATTTTTATGCTTCTTAAAAAGTCAAAAGAATCAAAAGATAAAAACTGACAAAAACCGAAATATGAAAACACTTTTACTTTCTTCTTTAAACAAAGTTTTTAAAGATACCGAACCCAACTTTTCCGAGTTTTGCTCTTTTTCATCGTTAAAAAACGAAAATTTTTCTTTTCAAATCGGCGTTCTCGCCGAAACGGACAGCGAAACGGATATAAAAATTTCAGTCGCTTCGCAGTTGGAAAAAGATTTACACATTTATTTTGTAAAAAACATTCCGGCGGGAAGAAACGGTTTTGAACACTCCGACTCTTTTCACTACCGCTTAGACCGAAAAGAATTTCCCGATTTACTTGAGCCGACTGACGGAAAAGTCAAAGTGAAAAAAGGCGAATGGAACTCGTTTTGGATAGAGTACACACCGACATCACCGCTTTTCGGGGAATACGGCATACACATTACCGTAACGGCGGGCAAAACCGTTCACGAAAAAGTGTTTACGCTTGACATCATCAACGAAGACCTGCCCGAACAGGAACTTTTATACACAAATTGGTTCCACAACGACTGTCTTTTAACATACTACAATATCGAAATCTTTTCCGACGAATATTGGAAAACAGCCGAAAACTATATCAAAAACGCCGTCGATCACGGTATGAATATGATACTTACGCCGGTGTTTACCCCTCCGCTTGACACCGAAGTCGGAGGCGAACGCCCGACCGTGCAACTTGTTAAAGTCACAAAAAACGGCAACGCATATTCTTTCGGCTTTGAAAATTTCGAAAAATACGTAAACTTGTGCCTCAAACATGGGATAAAAGCGTTCGAAATATCGCACTTTTTCACGCAATGGGGTGCGACAGCCGCACCGAAAATCATCGCCGACGACGGCGGAACGCAAAAACGCATATTCGGTTGGGAAACAGATGCCTCCGGCGAAGAATACACCGAGTTTTTAAAATCTTTTGCAAAAGCGTTCACCGAAGAAACGGAAAAACTCAATATAAAAAACAAATGTTGGCTTCACGTTTCCGACGAACCGTCGGAAGAACATATCGAAAATTACGAAAAACACGCCGAACTTCTTCACGAACTTTTCCCCGATTTCCGTTTTTTCGATGCACTTTCGAACATTGAATATTACCGTCGGGGGATTGTAAAAACACCCGTGTGTTCCGAAGAAAACGCCGATATTTTCAAGGCGGAAACAGAGCATTTTTGGACTTATCACTGTTGCGGTCAAGTTTCGGAATTTGTGCCGAACAGGTTGTTTTCACAGCCGTCGCAACGCAACAGAATATTGGGTGTTTTGCTTTATAAATACGATGCGGAAGGTTTTTTGCAATGGGGTCACAATTTTTGGTATTCGCAATATTCAAAATCTGCGATAGACCCTTTCACCGTTACCGATGCAGGCGGAAGTTTTCCGTCGGGTGATTCGTTTTCGGTTTATCCCGACAAAAACTTCAAGCCGTTAAATTCGTTGCGAAATCTTGTTTTCGCCGATGCATTGCAGGATTTGAGAGCAATGCGACTTCTTGAAAAACTGACTTCAAGAGAATACGTTTTAAATCTTTTGGAAAAAGGTCTCGACATCCCGCTTTCTTTCAAAAACTATCCGCACGAACAGTATTGGCTTTTGAATTTAAGAAACGAAATCAACCGTTCAATTCGAAACAATCTTTATTTTCAACTTTTGTCAGGTGGCTTACCGTTTGTCGAAAACTGTTGACGGTAAACAGCCCGTATGCTATAATAAAATCACAAAATATGAAAGGAGTCATTTCCATGACACTTGAAAACAGAAGCATTGCAAAATGCATTATCCTCACAATCATAACTTGCGGTATTTACGGCTTATATTGGGCTTACAAAATGGGTGAAGAAGCCGCAAAAGTTAAAGATGTTACGGACACAGGCGTTTTGGAAGGTCTTCTTTGCATCTTCCTCCCCTTCCTCGGTTTCTTCCTTGCCGAGAAGAAATTTTCCGAAGGTTGCCAAGCTATGGGATTCCCTCACGAAGATAAATCCATTATGTATCTTCTTCTCGGCCTTTTCGGTTTCAGTATCATTGACTATTGCGTAATGCAATCGGAACTCAACAAAATCGCCGACAGCGGTATTTTCAATATTCCTCCCGCACCGCAAAACCCCACCTATTGATTTTTAGCGGTTGCCACCGAATAATATTTTTTAAAAGAGCAGGCAGTAAAAAACGCAAGTTTTTTACTGCCTGTTTATTTATACTTTTTCAAAAACAGTAAGTTTATGAAGTGCCCTTGTCGACGCAAGGTATAAAAACTTTTTATTTTCGGCGTTTGTGAATGCTCCGTTTCCGTCAACAACAACTACGCTGTCAAACTCAAGGCCCTTCGTTAACGCCAAGGGCATAACAACGGGGGCATTCCCCATCTCGCACGATTTATTATCGCAAAGTCGCAGATGCGTGTGTTCGCTTTTAAGATTTTCAAAAACTTCTCTTGCCTCGCCGACGGTTTTTGTAATAATCGCAAGTGTTTTTCCGCTTTCGGCACGAATGACATCGCAAAGTTCTTTCGTTCCGCCTTTTTCGAAGCGAACATTTTCGCCCTCACGCTCGAATATTTCATATCGCACGTCTTCTTCCAAAAGATTAAGCGCAAACTCGTTTATTTGCTTTGTCGAACGGTAACTTTTGTTGAGTTTCAACGTTTTTGCCGAATATATTTCGGCAAGTTTTTCTTCATCTGTTGTGTTTATTTCGGGGATTATCGCTTGATTTGTGTCTGCAAGGAGGGTAACTTTTGCCCTCGGAAACATTCGCCGAATAATTTGATGCTGAATAAAAGAAAGATCCTGCGCCTCGTCAACAAGAATATGCTTAACACCGGAAAGAACCGCACCGCTTCCCAAAACGGTTTTCATATACACTATGCACAGCGCATCTTCGAACTCTATAAAGCCTTTTTTCAACGATTCCGCCGTGTTGAGAAGTTCGGGGAACGCATTTTCTTCGGCGTAATTTTTAAGAATTTTGAAGTAAGCCTTCACGGGGTCAATAACCGTTGCGTTTTTTATCATTTCAACGGCATCGCTTTTTACCTCTCGACGAAGCCTCTTAAGATTTTTCGATGTATCTTCGTCAATCGAAGTGTCTTTGTCTACGGTTTCATACAGTTCCTCACGATGTTCTGCGAAATACTCGTCAATAACGCCCTGTGTGTAAGCGGCAAGGCGTTCGCCTCTCAGTTTTTGCGAGTTTTCGTCATCGCTCGAAAACCTTTCTAAAAGCGATTCTTTGGATATTATTACTCTGCCGTGTACTTTTATATCGTCAAATTCAACATCGTTTGTGTCAACGGCATATTCAAGATAATCCGTAAACGCCTCGCTCATTTTAAACGCAGCGCTTTTGAGTCGGGCTTCGTCGCCGTTGATGATGTCATCGGCAAGAGAATAATAATCACCCACAGGCACCGTCGGTATCTCCGCCGCAAATATGCTGTAAAACGATGCGTAATTTATGGGCATTTCGCCGAGTTCGGGAATAATATCGGCAACGTAACTCGCAAAAATATCGTTATTCGAAAACATAATGATTTCGGCTGACGAAAGTTCTTTTCTGTTTTGATAAAGAAGATAGGCAAGCCTGTGAAA
Organism: uncultured Eubacteriales bacterium; assembly: GCA_964408605.1. Lineage (GTDB taxonomy): Bacteria > Bacillota > Clostridia > Oscillospirales > Acutalibacteraceae > DTU089. The sequence goes on along the minus strand of CAYPAB010000004.1, from coordinate 10,466 downwards.
TCCGACCGATGTTTTACCGCTTCCGGCGGGCCCGCACACAAGAAGATTTTCGCCGTCGGAATAACGGATAACTTTGTTTTGCTCACGCTGGATGCTGTTCACGATAACTTTAAGATGTTCACCCGATGACGACGACAAAACATTGCGAAGAATGTCATCGTCGATTTTCAAGTCGCTGTCGACATAATAAGAAAGTTGCCCGTTTTCAAACTTAAACTGCCGTTTCAAAAGCGAGTCGCAATATATTCTGCCTTTCGGCGCATCAAAAAACGCCTTGCCGTCAAACTCCTCGTAAAACAGCGACGCAACCGGTGTACGCCAATCGCACACCAACATTTTAAAAGTGTCGTGTTCCTGAAGCGTTCTGAGTCCTATATAGACACTTCTTTCGGGTGAAAAACCGTTTGTCTTGAAAGTCACTTTTCCGAAATACGGTGAATTTTTGAGTTTTCCGTAAAAATAAATATCGTTTTTCGCTTCCTCGGCGTAAAGAATGCGTTTTTCCATTTCATGGTGAGTTTCGGTCAGTTCCATTCCCGAATACATTCCGCCGTTTGGGTTATACATATTGAAATCTTCGCCTAAAGTTTTAATATCCGATTTATAATTTGATATTTCTTTTTGCAAACGCTCGATTTCGCTTTCCAAAAAAGCACGAACGTCTTCGGCATATTGCTTTTCTTTTTGCATATCTCTTTGCGACAAATTGTTACACTCCCTTGAATTAACGAAATTACCGAAATTGTACTACAATTACACGCATTATGCAAGGCTTGTTTTTTATTAAGCATCGTGTTATAATTAAGATAAGGAGTAAAGAGGATGTAAAGAATTGCATTTTTTTACATCCCGACAAATAAAATCAAAGGTCTTACGGGTTCAAATTTTGTTCCCGCAAGGCCTTTTTAATTGTTATATTCAATAATAGCGCACCAAAGCAACGACTTTACCGAGGATTACGACTTCGTCTGTTATGATAGGTTCGAACTCGTCGTTTTCGGGTTGCAGGCGGAAATGACCGTTTTCCTTATAAAAACGCTTAACGGTTGCCTCGTCCTCAATCATGGCGACAACAATTTCGCCGTTGGCGGCGTAGGGCGTTTTTTCGGCAATAACGATATCGCCGTTTAAAATGCCCGCCCACAGCATACTTTCGCCACGCACTTTAAGTGCAAACAACGGTTTATCACGTGATACTCTGCCGGTATAAGGAATGTAGCCTTCGATTTGTTCAACCGCCAAAATGGGCATACCAGCCGTGACCGTACCCAAAAGAGGCACGTGCGTTACATTTTCAGCCTGACCGAGTATGCGAATAGACCTTTTAAGCAACGGGTCACGCATTATATAACCGGCTTTTTCAAGCGCATCAAGGTTTGCCTGCACAGATGAAGTTGATTTAAGACCGACCGCCGCACCGATTTCCCTTACCGAAGGGGGAACACCGTCTTGAGAGCGTTCAACAAGAAATTCGTATATTCTTTTTTGAGTTTCGTTTATTGGCTCCATAAAATCACCTTTCCGAACAAATATTCTGTATATACTATAACATACATTTTCGAAAAAAGCAAACATTTGTTTGCAAAAACCGAAAAAAATTTTCATATACTGTTTTCGGTGATGATATGTTTAAATTATTCAACTTCAAGCAACTTGCCATCATTTCGTTCGGGCTGTGCCTGATAATGCTGACGGGTGCTTTCCTCAACACGTTTTCGCCCTATGTTGCCGCCGATTCGAAAATGTCCGTGTCGGTGCCGATTGTTATGTACCATCAAATTTGCGAAAAAGAAAGCCGTTGCGGTGATTATGTTATAACCGTGTCGCTTCTGCGTGAAGATTTTCAATATTTAAAAGAACACAACTTTCACCCTATTTCATTCAAATCGTTGGAAGAATATGTCAAAACGGGAAACCCGCTTCCCGAAAACCCGATCGTTATAACATTCGACGACGGTGAACGCAGTTTTATTACAAAAGTCGTGCCTCTTTTGGAGGAATTTTCGTTCCCGGCAAACGTAAACATAGTCGGTGCGCTTGTTGATTTATATACCGAAAACGGCGAAACGGATGACCGTTACGCTTATTTAAACGCTGAGGATATCAAAGAACTTTCCGCCAATCCGCTTGTTGAAATAGGCTGCCACACATATAACCTGCACACTTTGGGTAAACGTCGGGGAATGTCGAAACTGCCCGACGAATCCGAAACGGAATATGCGACCGCCATACAGAACGACATAACTCTTTTCCAAGAAAAATTTTATGAAATAACAGGCAAAAAAGCAACTTACTTTGCCTACCCTTACGGCATAAGAACCGACACGGTCGAAGATGTTTTGAAAAATTTAAAATTCACGGTAACGCTGACTTGCCGTGAAAGTCCGAACACCGTTACCGTCGGCGGTGACCTTTATGAACTCGGTCGGTTCAACCGTCCGTTCGGAAAAAGCAGTCATAATTTTTTCAAAAAACTCACTTCTTGATTCAAAAATCTTGTTTTTCGATTACAGTTGCAAAATACACCGTATGATTGTATAATAACATTATTATACCGTCAGCGGAGGTGTTTTGAAATGTCGGATAAAAAGAAATCGCATCAGCCGGAATGGTTCCGTTTAGATAACGCCGGTATTCTTTTCCCCGGTCAAAACACAAATAAATGGTCTAACATTTTTCGTGTGTCCGTTGAACTGAAAGAAGAAATCGACCCCGTCATTTTGAAACAGGCGTTAAAAAACATTCTTCCGAGATTCCCCTCTTTCAACGTTCGTATGCGAAAAGGTTTGTTTTGGTATTATCTTGAAAAAAATCCCGTCAGCGAACCGTCGGTTAATCCCGATGTGCAAAATCCTTGCTACCGTGTGAATTTCAAAGAATCGGACAGGTATCTTTTCAGAGTATATTATCACGGCAATCACATCGCCGTGGATCTTTTTCATGCCGTATCCGACGGTTACGGCAACACGCATTTCATTTGCACCCTTACGGCGGAATATCTGCGACTGAAAGGTCACGTCGTTCCCGCCGGCGGATTTGTTAAAGATATCGGTGCGGAAGTCCCCGCCGCCGAACTGTCCGACGATTTCCCGAAATTTGCAAAAAGCAAAGCATCTTCACCGATTACGGACAGGCACGTTTACCACCCGCAAGGCACAAAACTTCCGAATCACTTGGTCAACATCACTTCGGGAATTATGTCGTTTGACGATATACATAAATTGGCAAAAGAAAAAGGCGTTACGGTTACCGAATTTTTTGCGGCGATTCTGTTGGATATACACTGTCGCAAGCAACTTCGTGAAAACCGCAGACTAAAAGAAGTTTCCGTTCAAATTCCGATAAACCTTCGCAATGTTTATCCGTCGGAAACTATGCGAAATTTTTCCGTTTGTTTGATGGTTAAGGTAAACCCCAAACTCGGCGAATATTCGTTTGACGAACTGTTGCGTCAAGTTTCGTTGCAACTGCGTCTTGAACGTGACGAAAAGAAAATCAACGCTCAAATTTCGCATCATGTTCGCATCGAAAAAAATCCGTTTTTGAAGTTTTTGCCTTTGGCGGTCAAAAATTTTGCATTGGGAATTGCAACATTGACCTCGGCGGAGCAAACAACATCCGTATATCTTACAAATTTAGGTGCCGTAACATTGCCCGATGAAATGAAACCGTATGTTGAAAAAATCATTTTTATGCCGGGTCCCGGAATGCGAACGGCGGCAAGGTGCGGTGTCGCCTCTTTTGACGGCAAACTTGTTTTCACATTTGCCGACCGCTACCGTGAAACCGATATCGAACGTGAATTTTTCACAACACTCGTAAAAATGGGTGTTCATGTTAAAATCGAAAGCAACAAAGAATAAAACAGGAGATTTATTATGTCTTATTGTGTCAACTGCGGTGTCGAACTCGACTCAACCGCCGAAAAATGTGCCCTGTGCGATACACCTGTGTATAACCCTCTGAAGAATACCGCCGAAGAAACGCCTACGCCGTTCGCAAAAACTCCCGTTATCCCGACAAATATGAAACAAAAATTTGCGGCACTTGTTGTTTCGTATATTTTCTTGATTCCCAACATCGTGTGCTTGCTGATAAATATTTTTATACATCCCGAAAATCTTTGGTTCGTATACGTCTTATCCTCAAGCCTTTTGTGTTGGATAGTTTTTGTTTTTCCCTTTTTCACGAAAAAATTGCATCCGTATCTTATGTGGGCTTTCGATACGGTTGCGGTTGCTCTTTATGTGTTTGTTTTCCACGCCAAAAACTTGGGCGGTGAAAAATGGTATTTCGGCATTGCCCTGCCGACGGTTTTAATTGTTTCGCTTTGTTTTGTTTGCTATTTGTATTGGCACAGAAAACGCAAACGCCATTGGACTTCAAAAGTTTTACATCTTTTTATCGATATGGTGGTTGTGCTGTCGGTTTTGTGCGTATGCCTTTACCTTGCGAATCATATTCTCACTTTCGATATTTTCCTTGTAATCGACGTTTGCTGTTTGGCGCTTGTTTTCTTTTGGCTTTATGCCAACAAAAGCAAAAAGGTCAGATGTTGGCTCAGCAAAAAGTTGTTTGTTTAATTAAACGGGGTTTTTACAGGCTGTTCGGTTCCTGTAAAAACCCCGTCGTTTTTTATTCTTTTATACTGTTTTGTGCGGTCTGCCTTACTTTTAAATCTTCATAAGGTTGGGTATTCCCGCAATAACTTTCGGAATAGCCTTAACAATCATAAGAACGAGCCCGCTCACCAACGGTTTTTTGTCGTTTAGAATATCAAGAAGTTCCTGTGCCATTTTGGGATTAAACACGCCGAAACTCATTGAAACGAAGTTTTTGACCGGTGTTTGCAAAGCGATTGCGCAAGCCATACCCTCTGTGCCGACAAATTTTCTGAGAAGTTTGACGATTTTCGCACCGTTCTTGCCACATGAAGAATCTTCTATTGTGTTTGCCAAAGTAAGATTCGGATATGCAACAACCGACTGCGGAGGAATTTCCCTGCCGAGAATTTCTTTGAACTGTTCATCGGGGACATTGAGAACATCAGCCGAATAGTATGCGGGTGCAACGCTTCTGTAATCGGGAACGACCGCATCCACGGTTGATTCGACATTGAGCACGGCGCTTAATTTGATATCACGGCTTGACGAACCGACGCATACCGTAAACGCACCCGTTTCAACATGCCAATCGTGAATATTGACATTGTAATATGCAAACGCACGTTTTCCGAGTGTTAAGGAAACTTCCGTTTCCTCGCCCGATTTGAGGAATACTTTTTTAAATCCTTTAAGTTCCTTTTTGGGTCTGAACACTGTGCTTTCGTTATCAAGAACATATATCTGTGCGACTTCGGCACCGTCGACGTTGCCCGTGTTTTTGATTTTAAAGGAAACCGTTACGGTGTCGGTATCTTTAATGTTATCGGCGGAAAGTTTAATATCGCTGTATTCAAACGATGTGTAAGAAAGACCGTAGCCGAACGGGAAACGAACTTCTTTTTCGGCACTGTCGTAATATCTGTAACCGACGAAAACGCTTTCACGGTATTCAACTGTTGAAACATCGCCGGGGAAATAGTTGTAACAAGGTGTGTCGGAAAGGGCAAGCGGATATGTTTCGGCAAGTTTGCCCGACGGGTTAACATCACCGAAAAGGATATCGGCGGCAGCTCCACCGGAGGTTTCGCCTCCGAGATAACAGTTGAGTATACCTTTGACTTTATCCGCCCACGGCATTTCGATAACGGCACCGCCCGAAACGGCAACAACGACGTTTTCGTTCACGGAGCATACCGCATCGATAAGTTTTGTGTGAAGTTCGGGTATGCCGATATGCGTGCGGTCAAAACCTTCGGATTCGAATTCCTCCGTAAGACCTATGAAAAGAATAACCGCATCTTTTCCTTTTGCCGTCGCAACAGCCTCGGCAATAAACTGTTCGTCTGTTTTTTTGTTTTTCTTGTTGGTCGAATAACCTTCGGCATAAGTAACCTTAACGCCTTTTTCAAGAATCGAATCATACGCCGTGTCGACTTTAATGGCGTTGACTATAGATGAACCTGCGCCTTGATAGCGCGGATTTTTTGCCATTTCACCGATAACCGCTATGTCCGCATCTTTTTTGAGCGGAAGAATGTTTGCGTCGTTTTTGAGAAGCACCATACATTGCGAAGCAATCTCACGTGCTTTTTGATGGTGAGCGGCGGCATCGTATGTATAATTCCCCAAAACTTCTTTACCGCACATAATGACGCTTAAAATGTTATCGACCTTTTCGTCAAGAAATTCCTCCGGAATTTTTCCCGATTTAACGGCTTCGACGATTTGCCTGTTGCCGACGCCGTTGGAAGTGGGCATTTCAAGTTCCTGACCTGCCAAAAGTCCTTCGACACGGTCGTTTTCGGCACCCCAGTCGGTAACTATCATACCCTTGTAGCCCCACTCATTGCGAAGAACATCGGTAAGAAGCCATTTGTTTTCCGCACAATATGTGCCGTTGAGCCTGTTGTATGCACACATTATAGTCCACGGCTGAGCCTGTTTAACGGTTTTTTCGAATGATGTAAGATAAATTTCACGGAACGCTCGTTCGTCAACAACGCTGTCAACAGTCATACGGCGTGTTTCCTGATTGTTGCCGGCAAAATGTTTAAGCGATGTTCCGATACCTTTTGACTGAACACCGTTTACGAATGCCGCCGAAATTTCGCCCGCAAGATACGGATCTTCCGAAAAATACTCAAAGTTTCTTCCGCAAAGGGGTGAACGTTTTATGTTTGTGCCGGGGCCGAGAAGAACGGTTACCTGTTCTTTAAGGCATTCCTCACCCAAAAGAACGCCCATTTCATATATAAGGTCGGGATCCCACGAGCAAGCCGTTGTTGTTGCCGTCGGGAAACATACCGCCGGAACACCTTTAAGGCTCATCTTTTGTTCTTTATCTTTCTTCTCACTTCTTTTTCTGATACCGTGAGGGCCGTCGGTCCACATTACAACGGGAATACCGAGCCTTTCAAGACCCGGAGTATGCCAGTAATCAAGACCGGAACAAAAAGATGCCTTTTCTTCAAGTGTCATCTGTTTAATGAGATCAGCGTGTTTCATTTTTTACCTCCGAATTGAAATATATACGAATTTATAATATCATACAAAATACATCATTTCAAGTACAATTACTTTCCGATTTCTGTTGATTTTGCAATAAACCTATGATAAAATCAAAAAAAATGCTTTTCGGGAGGAATTATGCTTTACAAAAAGAACGTATCGTCGCATTTAGACGATAATTTATTTAAAAACCCTACAAGCGAATACCGTGGAACGCCGTTTTGGGCATGGAACAATCTTCTTACCGAAGACGAACTCCGCCGTCAAATCGATGTATTTAAAGAAATGGGACTCGGCGGTTTTCACATGCACGTAAGAACGGGTCTTAAAAACCGATATTTGAGCGATGAATATATGAATCTTGTAAAAGCATGCGTTGACAAGGCAAAAAACGAAAAAATGTTGGCGTGGCTTTACGATGAAGACAGGTGGCCGTCGGGTGCCGCAGGCGGTCTTGTTACAAAAGACAAACGCTACAGGGCAAGGAACCTTATGTTCACCGCCCGAAAAGAAGCCGATGCTTATGCCGTTGACGATTCAAGTGCCACCGGTGGCAGAAGCGGTGAAGGTAAACTTCTTGCGTGCTACGACGTTGTGCTTGACAGCGACGGATATCTTGACAGTTACAGGCGTATTGACCGTGACGATGTTGCGAAAGGCACAAAATGGTATGCCTTCCTCGAAATTCACCAACCGAGCAGTTGGTATAACGATTGCACATATCTTGACACCCTTAACAAAGAGGCTGTTGAAAAATTTATTGAAGTCACTCACGAAAGATATAAAGAAAAGGTCGGTGACGAATTTCAAAACACCGTGCCCGCAATTTTCACGGATGAACCGCAGTTTACACGAAAAACCGTTTTGGGCAACTCGTTTGATACACAAACCGATATTATGATGCCGTGGACAGATAAAGTCCCCGAACTGTATAAGAACGCTTACGGTGCCGATATTTTCGAAACACTCCCCGAAATTTTTTGGGATTTGAAAGGCAGTGCGCCGTCTGTTCACAGATACCGCTATCACGATTTCATTGCGGAACTTTTCGCAAGTTCCTTTGCCGACACGATCGGTAATTGGTGCGAAAACAACAATATTGCACTTACGGGTCATATGATGGAGGAACCCACTCTCTGCAGTCAAACCGCCGCATTGGGCGAAGCCATGCGTTCATACAGAAGTTTTCAACTTCCCGGTATAGACCTCCTTTGCAATCTTCACGAATTCACAACCGCAAAACAAGCGGCCTCGGCAACTCATCAGTTCGGTTACGAGGGTGTTCTTTCCGAACTGTACGGCGTAACGGGATGGGACTGCGACTTCAGAACATACAAACATCAAGGCGACTGGCAGGCCGCTTTGGGCATCACCGTTCGTGTTCCGCACCTTTCGTGGTATGCCATGGAGGGTGAAGCAAAGCGTGACTATCCCGCATCGATTTCATATCAGTCGCCGTGGTATAAAGAATACAGCGTAGTAGAAGACCATTTCGCCAGAGTCAACACAGCCTTGACACGCGGTAAACCGGTAGTAAAAGTTGCCGTTGTTCACCCCGTTGAAAGTTTTTGGCTTCATTGGGGCCCGAACGATAAATCCGCCGTATTCAGAGAAAGTTGCGACGAAAACTTCCAATCACTTACAAAATGGCTTTTGGAGGGTAGCATAGATTTCGATTTTATATGTGAATCACTTCTCCCCGAACTCTGCGAAAAAGCAAGTGCCCCGTTGAATGTCGGAAAAATGGAATATTCAACGGTCATTGTTCCCAACTGCGAAACTTTAAGGTCAAGCACTCTTGAAAGGCTCGAAAAATTTCGCAAAGACGGAGGCAGACTTATTTTTATGGGTTCGGCACCGACACTTTGCGATGCAGTTGAATCCGAAAGAGGCAAAAAGTTATTCGAAAAAAGCGAAAAAATCGATTTTTCACGCTCTGCACTTCTTACGGCACTCGACTGCGACCGTACACTTACAATAAGAAACAGCCGAGGCGAACTTACCGACCACCTTATTTACCAACTCAGAAAAGACTGCGACTGCGCTTGGCTTTTCGTTTGCGGTGACAAAGAACCGTTCAACAAAGACCTCGCCTCAAAAGACGATATAAGGATCACGCTCCCCTTTGAATGTGCCGTCACGGTTTACGACACGCAAAACGGCAACACATACCCCGCCGATGTAACATACCTCAACGGAAAAACCGTTATTAACGAAGTTTTCTACGGCTACGACTCAAAACTTTACAAATTATCCGACGGCAAGAACGCCTCCGACGGTGCCGAAAAAATTGAATTTTCGGGTGACGGTTCGCCTGCCGACTCAATTGTCGATTACGAACTTTCCGAAGAAAACGTTTTGCTTCTCGATATGGCGGAATTCAAACTTGAAAACGAAGACGGTTTTTCGCCGAAAGAAGAAATTTTAAGGCTCGACAACATCTGCCGTGAGCGTTTGGGATTGAAAACACGCGGAGGTCAAGTTGTTCAGCCGTGGGTCTACGGTGAGCAAGAGCCGATATCGAAAGTTACGCTTAAATATACTTTCGACAGCGATGTTGACGTTAAAGACGTTTCTCTTGCACTCGAAAACGCCGCCGAAGCCGAAATCACATTCAACGGCAAAAAAGTCGGCAACGAAACCGTCGGCAATTTTGTTGATATTTCAATCTTTAAAGCAAAGTTGCCCGATATCGTCAAAGGCGAAAACACTCTGATTATCACGTTGCCTTTCGGCGCCTGCTCAAATCTTGAAAGCGTGTTTATACTCGGAAAATTCGGCGTAACGCTTTGCGGAAGCAAGGCAACCGTGACAAGTTTGCCCGAAAAAATCGGATTCGGTGACATAACGCATTGCGGATTCCCGTTCTACGGCGGAAATATAACATATAAAATCCCCGTCGAAGTTGTCAACAATTCGCTCAAGGTGTGCGCTTCGGACTATCGTGGGGCTCTTATTTCGGCAAAACTCGACGGAAAAGATATAGGAAAAATCATATATCCGCCGTATCGCATATTCGCAAACGGAATCGAAAACGGCTCGCATATGCTTGAACTCACGCTGTTTACACACCGATATAACACATTCGGGCCGCTTCACCTTGTCAACAAAAAAGAGTCTTGGCACGGCCCCAACTGTTGGCGAAGCAGAAATGATAATTGGAGTTACGAATACATTTTGCGTGAAGCCGGAATTTTAAAAAGCCCCGTTACGGAATAACTCCTCTGTAATAAATTCAAAGGGTTCTTACAGGTTGTGAATTGCCTGTAAGAGCCCTTTCGTAGCATAAAACATTAAATATTTTGTATTTGTTGATTTTTAAAATCAGTTAAGGGGTTCTTACAGGTACATTCC